>DASRLB010000001.1:0-2332 GCA_035648695.1 Acidobacteriaceae bacterium
GCCCATCGCCGCCAGCAGCAGCGGCAGCGTAATGAACGGCCCCACCCCAATCATGTCCAGCAAATTGAGCGTCACCGCTCCGCGCAGCGTCAGTGTCCGGTCGAGTTGAACCCCACCCTCTATCATTCCGCCAAGTCTACCGCGCCCGCACCTCGCACAATCCGGGTGGCCCATCCTTTCGGCGCACTTTGCCGAAAGGGTGGGGTTGGTGCCACACACCGCTCCTTATGCGAAGCTAGAAGGCATGAACGTTCGCGCGTCTCTGGCCCTGGCGACCTGCATCATGGCAACCGCCTCCGCTTTTTCCCAAGCCACCTTCACCGACCCCGCCAACCTGCGCGGAGAGCGCGTCCGTCCCCACGACGGCCGCGAGCTTCCCGTCGATCAAGGCGCGTCCGGACTCCAGCAGCTCCTCCGCCGCCTCAACACCCGCGCCTCCATCCTCAACGTCGTCGCCCATCCCGACGACGAGGACGGCGGCATGTTGACCCTCTACTCCCGCGGCTTCGGCGCCCGCGTCGCCGACCTCTCCCTCACCCGCGGCGAAGGCGGGCAGAACGCCATGACCGGCGACTTCGAAGACGCCCTCGGCCTCCTCCGCACCCAGGAGCTCCTCGCCAACGACCGCTATACCGGCGTCGACCAGTTCTTCGGCACCGAGGTCGACTTCGGCTTCTCCAAGACTAAGGAGGAAGCCTTCGCCAAGTGGACCCACGACCGCGTGCTTTACGACGCCGTCCGCGCCATCCGCCTCTTCCGCCCGCTGGTCATCACCGCGACCTTCATCGGCGGCGTCACCGACGGCCACGGCCAGCACCAGGTCTCCGGCCAAATCGCCCAGGAAGCCTTCATCGCCGCCGGCGACCCCAAAGTCTTCCCCGAACTCACAGCCGAAGGCATCCTGCCCTGGCAGACGCTCAAAATGTACGCCCGCGTCCCCATGCAGTCCATCACGGACAAGGGCCTCTTCGACTACGCCACCGGCCAGTACGCACCCGCCCGCTTCACCAACTATGTCACAGGAGAAGTCACCACCACCACGCCCTCCGTCGACGTAGTCGTCCACGAAGGCCAGACCGATCCTCTACTCGACGGAAAATCCTACGTCCAGTTCGCCCGCATCGGCCTCGGCCTCCAGCGCTCTCAAATCGGCGGCAACATGCGCCTCCCGCCCGCCGGCGCATTCGACATTAGCTATCACCGCTACGGCTCGCACCTTGACCATCAGCCCGCGCGTGAAGACAGCTTCTTCGACGGCATTCCGACGAGCCTTGCCGCCCTCGCGGCTACGGAGACCTCGGCACCGGTGCAGCGCGATCTGCAAAAGGTAGTCGCGCAACTTGCCAGCATCGGCACAGGCGCCGCCGCAGCGGCGGACCCTCAAACCCCGGCCAAACTTGCGGAAGCGAAGACCATCGTGGCTCGTCTCATCTCCTTGCTGGAACCCTCTGCTTCCAGCGATCCGCATGCCGATAGTCTTCTGCACGAACTCCGGGTAAAGGAAGTACAGCTCAACGACGCGCTGGCCCTCGCACTGGGTCTCACGCTCGACGCCACGACGCACGATCGCGACCATGTCATCGCATCCAAGCCGGTCGTTCTATCGCAACTTTCCTGCAATTGGCCGGAACCCCTGACGGTCGAGCGCGAGTGGATGACCAACAGCGAAGCCGATGTCTACGAAAGCGACACCCAAAAGGACCGCTTCACAACGGTTTCCGCCGCCCGAAAATTCACTCGTACTTTGGCGGCCACTCCCGCCCTGACCTTCGCCGTCAGCCGTCCTTACTTCGACCGCGACAGCATTGAAGCGCCGGTCTACCATCTCCGCATCGCTGCATTGCGCAACGCGCCGGCGACACCTCCCGCGCTCACTGTCTGGGCCACCGTCCTGTTTCACGGAGTCCCCGTAACTGTCGGCCGCATCGTGCATGACGGTCCGCAGCCGATCGCCTTTTCACCCGAGGCCAATGTCATTCTCGATCGCAACGCGCAGGTGATGCTCCCCGGCGCAATATCCATCCCTATTCACGCCCACGTCACTTCCGGTCCCGTGCCCGACGGCAATCTGCGCCTCGTCGTTCCCAATGGATGGATATCGAAGCCCCCCATGCAACCGCTCTCCATCGCCGATCCGACCTTCATGGTCGCCGCCCTGGCCCACTACTCCGGCCCCGGCGAAAAGCTCACCGCCGAAGCCGACACACGCCTCGGAAACCGCATCAGCGAAGGCTTTCGCGAAGTCGGTTACGGCGACCTTCCCCGCACCAACTTCTTCACCCCCGCCACCGACCGCATCGTCCCCGTCGATCTCAAACTCCCCATCCATACC
>DASRLB010000002.1:0-6616 GCA_035648695.1 Acidobacteriaceae bacterium
ACGAGCGGCACACCGCATGGACAAAGGAAGCGCATGAAGTTGAGTTGGATGGGCCGTATAGCAATGGCCACGTTAGCATCTTTGGCATTAGGGCTGGGCATGTCGGCCTGCGGTGGCGGAACGATCGGCTACATATGGGTACTGGGCGACCAGTTCAAGCAGATCACCGGATTCAAAGTCGATGACTTCACCGGCAACCTGACCCAGGTCATCGGTTCGCCGTTCTCTTCGAACGGGGTCGATCCCGTGTCGATCGTCATCAAGCCCGGTGGACGGTATGTGTACGTCATCAACCAGGGCACCGGTGGCGGCATCGTGAACGGGGCCTTCCAGAAGGAAACCTCGGGCGGCATCTCCCTATATAGCGTGGGTGGCGATGGCGTATTGACCTTCCAGCAGACCTATGCCACGCAGGGCGCCATCCCGAGCTGGGCGCAGATGGATGGTGGCGGCACGTTCCTTTATGTGCTGGACAAGCAGTCGCCCGACGTCAATGCCGTCAACACCAACGGCCAGCATGTGGGTTCTATCACCGCCTTCTCGATCGACAGTTCCACCGGCCGCCTGACTCTGGTGACCAACCATCAGGCGAACGACCCGAGCGGCAACCCGTTGACCTACTTCAACGTGGGCGCCGCGCCCATCATGTTTAAGACCGCCGGCGGCTGCCTGCTCACGCTGGATAACGACAACAGCATCTTCCCGTATGCGTTCGGCGGCAACGGCCAGATTACGGTCACCACGCCGGGCCAGATACCGATCGGCTCGTCTCACCTGACCTCGATCAACGGCAACGGCTCCAACATCTTCCTTACGGACGCGGGAACGAACCAGATTCTTCCCTTCACGATTGGGAGCCAATGCAGCCTGACGTCTCTGGCCGGCGGCGCGACGTCCAATCTGACCGGGACCTCCAACCCCATGTATTCGATGGTCGACAACAGCGGCAAGTACCTTTACGTGCTGAACCAGTCGACCACGGTCACCAACCCGCCGACCACGCCGTTCAGCTCGATCTCTGCGTTTACGCTCAGCCCGTCCAGCGGACAGTTGGCGCCGATCGCCGGGTCGCCCTACAAGGTTGGGCCCAACCCTGTCTGCATCGTGGAAGACTCCAGCAATCAGTACATCTACACTTCGAACCGCAACGACGGAACGGTGAGCGGGTTCGTGCTCGATCCGACGACCGGAGAGCTTTCCAGTCTGACGCGCGGCTCTACATTTACGGCGAGCGGCCTGGGCAGTTGCCTGGCGCTGAGCGGGGCTGTGGACTAGCAGCACGATGCCTATGCAATCCAATTTCGCGGCCAGCATGTTTCGCAACACCCTGGCCGCACACAACACGGACCCGAATCACCGGTTCGACGCAAGGGAAGTCGCATGAAGCGTTACAGGATTGGCCGCGCGGCACTGGCCACAATGATGTCTCTGGCACTCGGTCTCGGCGTCACGGCGTGCAGCCGCGACTACACGGTGGCCTTTGTCTATGCAACCTCCGCGCAGGGCGGCGGCGTTTCGGCCTTCAACGTCGACTACCAGTCCGGTTCGCTGGTGCAGATTGCCGGCTCGCCGTTCACCTCGGGCATGCGCAACCCGGTGACCCTGGTCGTGGCGCCCAACCAGACCAGCACAACCGCTACTCCGAGCAACAACAATAGCGGCAAGTTCCTGTACGTCATCGGGGGCACCCAAGATGACGCGGTGGCCGAGATGGCCATCGGGACCGACGGCAAACTGTTCGGCCAGCATACTTACAACATCACCGGCCACGGGCCGACTGCGGCGGCGATCGATCCGTCCGGCCACTTCCTGTACGTAACGTTTACCTACCAGAACGGGTACACGACTGCTTCGCCCGGACCGGGCGGCGTCACCATCTTCCCCATCAACGCGGACAACAGCCTGGGCACTCCGGCCACCGTGAACGTGGGCAACAACCCGGTCGGCGTTGTGGCCAGCGCGTTGAACCATTTCGTCTATGTGCTGGATGCGGACGTTACGCCGGCGGGTGTGGGCAATGGACAGGTCCTCGGATTTTCGCAAAATCCTTCGACCGGCGCGTTGACGCCTGTCCCGGGGACGGTGATTACGACGGTTGGAGGCAAGACGGTGGCCACCGGGGTTTCGGCCGGGACTACGCCGACCGCCATCGCCGAAGAACAGACGGCGCGCTTTGTCTACGTTACCGACCGCGGGCTGAACCAGATGCTTGGCTACCAGGTGACCGGGTCAACGTCGCCCGGGACGCTGGTGCCGTTGATCAGCAACCCGTTCATCACTGGACAGTATCCGGTGGCGATCACCATCGACCCGCGCGGCAAGTTCATCTACGTGGCGAACTTCGGTTCCAGCACCATCAGCTCCTACGCCATCGATCCGGCCAGCGGCAACCCGTCGGGCGTGGCCGGCACGGGCAACTCACAGGTCAGCACCGGTCCTACGTGCGTCACGATCGAACCGGCGCTGGGCATCTATCTCTTCGCGTCGACGCAGTTGAGCGGGCAGATTTCGGGTGCGCAACTGGACCCTCACACGGGCGCCCTGACGACGATCGAGAACTCGCCCTTCGACGCTGGTCCGCTGCTCTCGTGCGCGGCCGCTGCGGCCAACGGCGAGCATTCCAGCTCGCTGGTCAACCCCTAACCGCATCACGGCCTCTTCAGAACGCCCCGGCTGCGGCCGGGGCGTTTTTGTCGGCAGGGGTGCACGGCCATATGGTTTACGATGTACGGTCGGGGACAAGCCTGACATTTTAGACCGGGGACATATCTGACATTTTTTCCTTATCAGGAAGTTTTTGTTTTGCTTTTTCCGGGGCAGCTGCCCCGGAAAAAGCGCGTGTTGTTGCGGTCCCTGTCGGCCTTGGCAGCGGGTAAGTTTTTCCGGTTCCGGCGTCGAACACGGCCAGCGGCACATGGGCAAAGTAGACCGTATAGCGTTCCTCGTCAACCGGCAGCAGACCGACCGGCTCTCCCCACAGCACCTCGCTGAGGAATACGTCGTGCTTTTTCCAGCGGAAATGTCCGTGGGCCTTGACCGTGCGCACCAGCATCGTGTCGGGGTACACCAGCTCCGGCAGCCGCGCCGGATAGGTCCGCGGCGAAGGCCCGTACGCCGAGGCCGGGGTCTGCATGCCCAGCGCCTCATGCGGCCGCACCTGGTTGTAGTCGTGGCGGAACCGGTCCAGCTCCCGCTGTTGGCCGCGCCAGTCGTGGGACAGTTGCAGGTCCAGCTTGAGGGTGCGATGCATGCGCTCGTGGCGGCCGTTCTGCTCCGGATGGCCGGCCTGTATCCGCTCCGGCACGATGCCCAGCTTGATCCACCACACCGCCAGCCGCGACAGCCCGGCCACGGCCGAGCTGGCAAACGGCGCGCCGTTATCGGTGCGGATCGTCTGGGGCAGGCCATACTCGCGAAAGGCCGCCTCGAAGATGGCCCGCACCCGCTCGGTGTCGGTCTTCTCCACCGCCTGCGAGCGCAGCAGGTAGCGGCTGCAGGCGTCGGTGATGGTCAGCGGATCGATGCGCGTTCCGTCGCCGCTGCGGAACCAGCCCTTGAAGTCCGCGCACCACACCCGGTTGGCCTCCGCCGCGTGCGCCAGAGGCTCGGTGTAGGGCTCGGTCTTGCGCCGTTTTTTGCGCGGCGCCACCAGCCCGGCGCGCTTGACGATCTCGCCCATCGTGCTGGTCGCCGGCCACCCGCGATCCGGCTGGTCCCGCTCCAGGATCCGCTTCAGCTTGCGCGGGCCCCACGTCATGTGCGCCTGGCGCAGGCCCAGCACCGCTGCTTCGATCCCGGCCGCGGTCTGGTTGGGATGGCGCAGCGGAGCCCGGTTCAGATCCACCAACCCCTCCGCCCCGCTCCGACGGTAGCGGCGCAGCCACACATAGCCCGTCTCCCGGCTGATGCCGAAACGTTCGCACAGAGCCTGCATCGACTCCTCATCGCGCTCATACTCAAACACAAAGCGCAGCTTCTCTTCCATCACACTGCTCGCTCTCCAGCCCATCTCCACGTTGTAAACAACGCCAAAGGACTTGTGCAGTGTCAGGTATGTCCCCGGTCCAATCTGTCAGGGATGTGCCCGGTCCGTACCACGACCGGGCCCCCCCTCCCCATTTCTATTGCCCGGGGATAAGTGCTTTAGAATGCTGGGCCCCAAGGCGGGAGGTCCGTTCAAACGACTCATTCTAAATGGCTTCGGTGCAAAATATTCTTGCGTAAGGAGTTAGCGGCTGGGCTAGCGGTTGTGGGTCGATTTTCAGCTGCGAGCTGCGAGCTGCCAGTTTCCAGCTACCAGTTGCCAGGTTCAGGTTTCGGGTTGTGCCTTTCTGTTCGGGTACGAGGTTTGAGGAGCGAGGGTCTTGGACAGCTCAGAGCTTAGAGCGATTGAGCGTAGAGGTTTCTGGACGCGGTTGGCGTCTGAAGGGTTCCTGTTCAGTTTTGAGTTGTGAGTTTTGAGTCCTGATTTAATTGTAGCTAGTCGAGAGATAAATCACGCCAGGTTTTGAGAATTATTTTCGCCTGTGTTAATGCGGTGTTTGGGAGTTTTACACAGGCTGGAGGGCTTGACACGTCAGAACCGCGATGCTCGGCTCATCAACGTAAAGCGGCCAGACTTCTCGCTTGCGACGGGCATCTCTCAACTACTGAAAATGCAGCTCTCTAAAAAGTGGGCCAGGGAACTTTGGGGACGCGACAGTTTGGCATCCAGCGGACAGTTAGAGTAGAAGAGGCAGATAGTTCTGCGGAGCGAGCAATGTCCGAAGCTGGGTTTGACGAAAATGGGTTGGCGGTAGAGCGGCCGCCGCAACAGCGCCGGTCGGAGCCGGTGGTGACGTTCGCGATTATCGCGATCAATGCGATCGTGTACCTGGCGATGTGCGTCAAGGGCGTGTCGTTCATGCACCCGACTGCCCAGGATGTTATACCGTGGGGGGCGAGCTATGGGCCGCTGACACTCGGGGGACAGTGGTGGCGGCTGCTGACGGAGATTTTTGTCCACTTTGGGATCGTCCATATCGGGGTCAATATGTACATCCTGTACCAGGTGGGTGTGCTGACCGAAATCCTGTTCGGCAAGGTGCGGTACGCGGTCCTGTACCTGGTGGCGGGGCTGGCCGGGAGCCTGACGAGCCTGTATGTGCATCCGCTGGGAGTGAGCGCCGGAGCTTCGGGAGCGATTTTTGGGGTGTTTGGGGCGCTGCTGGCGTTTCTGCTGATCGAGCGCGGGGTGATTCCTGCGAAAGCCGCACTGCAGATTGCGAGGTCCCTGGCGATTTTTCTGGGCTACAACCTGATTTACGGTCTTGCCAGCAAGACGACAGACCTTTCGGCGCATGTCGGCGGCCTGGTGACGGGGTTTGTGGTGGGGTGCCTGCTGTTGCTGCGGCCATGGACAAGAGCTCCCGAGCGGATGCCGCTGATACAGATTGTTACGGTGATCGCCGTGACGTGTGCTCTTGCCGCTGTCGGATCGCGCTTTGTTCCGAAAACGGAGCGCGGCAACAACGACTGGACCCGGCAATTGATGATCGGCGCGACCGTTCCGGCGCCGAACCAGGGCAGGGTGATTTATAGCGGATCGGCGACGAAGGACGACGCTGCGAAGTTGATGAAGGGGTTGGCTGCGGAGAACTTCTTCGCGAGGCCGGGGGCGGCTGTTTTATTGTCGAAGGGGCCGAGCGGGACTTCGATCTCGGTGCCGGTGGGGCCGGATGAGAAGACTTTCCTGAAGGTGCATCCACCGCTGCCGGATGATGTGAATGCCAAGCCGGGGGAGAAGCCGAATGTGCCGGCGCCGGTGTTTCCGTGGAACGATCCGCAGGTGACTGCGGCGTTTACGGAGACCGGCGTCGATGTGGCTCCGCTGGTTGGCGGGCCTCCGATCAAGATGCTGCTGCTGACCGACCTCGGCGACGTGAAACGGACGATATGGATCGACATGCATCAGGCGACGATCGGGGGCCGGGACAAGGTGTGGTACTCGGGCGCAGCGACCGCGAAGGATGCGGCGGCTCTGGGCGAGGCGTTGCAGTCCTATGGACTTTTTCGGGACGACGGGGCGCGTGTGATGCTGGCAAAGGGCCCCGCGGGAACCGAGCTTTCGTTCACGGTAGGCAACCAGGCGTGGGGTAATCCGAAGCTGGCTGCGGGGTTTGCGGCGCTGGCCCAGCGGCTCGCGGGATCTGTAGGCGGGCTGCCGATTAGGGTGCATCTGCTGGACTCCACGCTGCGGGTGAGGGAGACGCTGGTGGTGAAGTGAGGCCTGCGGCCCGACACTCTACAATCGAGACGTATGGCGACGCGCGTACGTTCCTATTCGAAGATCAACCTTGGGCTGGCCGTGGGGCCGGTGCGGGCGGATGGGTTTCATGGGCTGGCGACGGTATATCAGACGCTGGCGTTGCATGATCTGGTGACGGTGACGGCGAAGCGGTCGGGCGCGACGATGATTACGCTGAGCGGCGACCATCCCGGGGTGCCGCTGGACTCGCGGAATACGGCCTGGAAGATGGTGGGCGGGGCGCTGAAGCGGATGGGGCTTGATGCGTGGGTGCATGTCGATATCCAGAAACGGCTGCCGGTACAGGGGGGGATGGGGGCCGGGTCGGCG
>DASRLB010000003.1:0-4009 GCA_035648695.1 Acidobacteriaceae bacterium
GATGTGCGAGAAGCGCGTGGGCTTGAGCCAGGTTTCAAAACTTTGCCGGTTGATTTTCTTTTCGAGCGCACCGAGAATGCGTACCCACTGATTTAAAACGGCGGTCGATACCGGAACAAATGACATTTCTACTCTTCCTTACATTCGATAGACGTGCGCTGGAGACCTACGTCCGAGCCAGGGACTGCGACAAATAAGACAAAAAGGCTCCCTACCCCCTCTGGGCATGCGCCGTGGGAAGGAGTGTGATGCCTGCTGCTATGAATCTTCGGGGAATGTGCAGAGCACGCCGAAGAAAATTGGATCAGGATGATGCGGCCCGTCGGTGGAACAGCTTCGCGATGCGTTTCCTTCGCACCACGGAACGGAACTGATACTAGCACGCATGAGGGGAAGTTTTAGCAAGGCAAATGGTGCAACCGAATAAGATTTTTTTGGTTGTCCCGCTGGTTGCACCACTCTTGGTGAAGAATGCATTTTTGTGTCGCTTGAGGATGTCAGGCGTAGGACGGATGCGATGACGCGGCGGTAATTTCGAGTCGCTTGACGGGCTGTTCGTCTCGCTGCCACAATCGCTTATGACGCCTATGAAGGAGGCAGCATAAAGTGAACCCAATCGCACAGATGTACATTGCAATCGCAATACCCACGCTGGCCGTCCTGTTTGGCATCCTCCTGAACAGACAGGATGTCACCGCGATCCGTGGCGAGATGGCAGCGATGCGAACGGAGTTCAAGGCCGATCTGCACAGAGAGATCGGTGGCCTACGAGGAGAGATCGTCACACTCCGCGACAACATCCACCAGGCCATGAGCGGTCTCCACGAGAGGCTTGCAGTTGTGGAAACCCAGCAACAGAGCTGACAGGAGAGCGCAAAGAGTTTTCGTTGCTCGTTTTCCACCGGTCGGGTATACTGAGGACTTGCTGTCGCAGCACGAATTCAGTCAACAGGAAACACACTTATGCCGAAGCGCACGTTCCAACCCAACCGTCGCCGCCGCTCCAAAGTACACGGCTTCCTGGTCCGCATGGCTACCAAAGCCGGGGCCGCCGTATTGAGCCGCCGCCGCGCCAAGGGCCGCCAAAAGATCGCCGTCTCCGCAGGCTTCCGCGACTAGTTTTTCGCCGCCTTTCCCGATGCAAAAGCTTCCGATTTCTCTGGAACTCGCGTGTGAAGCTCTCCCCGAGCTGTGGTCGCCGCGAGTGGTGGGTCAGGTCAACGATCAATTTGTAAAAGTAGCGCGTGTCCAGGGCGAGTTCCCGTGGCACGCGCACGCTCGTGAAGACGAGCTTTTCCTTGTGCTGCGCGGTTGTTTGCGCATTGGACGGGAAGAAGCCGACGGCGGCGCTGTCGACGTGCGCACGGGCGAGTTCTTCGTTGTGCCGCGCGGCGTGCGGCACAATACTTCGGCTGCGGAAGAGACCTGGATCGCGCTGATCGAAACCGTTTCGACCGAGCACACTGGCGGCGAGGAAACGCCGCTCACGCGCAGCATCGCGGAGCAGCTCGGACAGGGCTGAACTCCCATGAACGAAGCTGGACTCGGATGAACGAATCGACCACATACCGCTTGCGCAAACACGCCGACTACCAGCTTGTGTACAAGCGGGGGCGGAAACAGTTTGCCAAGAATATGTCGTACTTCCATGCGGTGCGCCCGGCGGACCGGCGCAGCGATACGGCGGGGCCGCGGGTTGGGCTTACGGTGCCCAAGGCGCTGGGCGGAGCGGTCGATCGCAACCGGATCAAGCGACGGCTGCGCGAGGCCGTGAGGCGCAATCTGGGGCTGCTGCATGCGCCTCTGGATGTGGTGCTGCATCCGCGGCGCGTGGTGATGGAGATGGAGTTCGCGGCGCTGGAGCGTGAGGTTGGCGTGATCTTCAAGGCCGTGCAGGCCGCTTTCGAGCGTGGAGCGGGAGAGAAGCAGCCGGGTGCGCGGGAACCGAAGGAAGCGAGGCGCCGTACATGAGTGTCGAGGAGAGGCTGTACCGTTTTTACAAGAGCGTGCTGTCGCCGGCGCTGCACAGTGCGGGGTTTACGCAGTGCAAGTATCTTCCGACGTGCAGCGAGTATGCGTATGTCGCGGTTTCCCGGTACGGCTGGCTGCGCGGAGGGTGGATGGCGCTGCGGCGATTGTTGCGTTGTCATCCATTTGTCAAAGGCGGGCTCGATCCGGTGCCGTGACGCCGGAACTCATCTTCCCCATTTATCATGAATGTTGAAGACAGGACTGTTGAGTGCATTAGACCTAGCTGCTGGTAGCGGCCCGAAAGCGTAGGAATTTCTTTGGCAGAGTTCAAAAACCCAAATCAGGCCGGTGGCGGCGGGACCCAGGACAACCGGTCGCTTCTGGTGATGATGGTCGTGCTGATCTGCGTGACGGTTGGCATCCAGTACTGGCGCTCGAAACATCCCGAAGCGCCTCCGACTCCTCCTGCTCCCGTTGCGCAAACAGCGGCGCCGCCGCAGGCTGCGCCCGAATTGGGCAGTGGCGGCGCGCAGACTTCCAGACCGGTATCCGCTGCACCGGTGGCGGCGGTGCAGGCTGCGGCCGAGTCCACGACGGTGGTCGAGAATGAACTTTATCGCATTACTTTTTCGAACCGCGGCGGCCAGGCGACCTCGTGGATACTGAAGAAGTATCGCGATAACGAAGGCAAGCCGCTGGACATGGTGCATGAAGGCGCGGCGAAGCAGTTTGGCTATCCGCTGTCGCTGTATACCTACGATCCGACGCTGACCAAGAGCCTGGCGAATGCGTTGTATGTGCCTTCCGTGACGGGCGATCTACAGGCCCCGGCGAAGCTGAGCTTCAAGTTTGCGAGTGGCAATATTACGGTTGAGAAGACGTTTACGTTCGACGCGACGTATACGATCCACGCGGACACCCAGGTGTTGCGCGATGGCGTGCCGGTGCGCGCGCTGGTGGCGTGGCCGGCGGGGTTTGGCGACGAGGAGACGCTGCAGGGTTATGCCACGGCGCAGATCGACACATCCCAAAACGGAAAAGAAACACACGAAGCCTTCAAGAAGGTGTCCGGTGGCAATACGCTGAATGGGCCGTTCGACTGGGCGGGGGTGAGCGACCAGTATTTTGCGACGATCTTCCTGCCGGACGCGCCGCAGACGGCGACGGTGGCGACGCTGCACAACCAGTTGATGACGAACCTCAAGGGCTCCTCGGATATGGAGCGGAACCAGGCGTTTGTGCCGCTGCCTGCCGACGGAGTCGCTCCCAAGGGGATGACGTCGCTTCCCTTTCTTGGCGCGGCTTTGGGTGACGTTTCCGGGCATACACAGACGCGGGTGTTCGTCGGGCCGAAGGCGCTGGATGTGTTGGGCGCCATACGGTCGACGACCGGAGATTCGCTGAAGCCGCTGGTGGATTTCGGGTTCTTCGGCGTGATCGGCAAACCGCTGTTCATCGCGTTGAGCGTGATCCATAAGGCGATTGCGCCGACCGGCGTCGTGGCATTGACTCCGCGCGACCGCTCGTGGGGCTGGGCGATTGTCTGGCTGACCGTCATCATCAACGTGGTGCTGATACCGCTGCGCTACCAGAGCATGAAGTCGGCGTTGAAGATGCAGCGTATTCAGCCGGGTGTCGAGGCCATCAAGGCCAAGTACGGCAAGCCCAAGGCGACCGATCCGAAGGCCGCGCAGATGAACGCCGAGGTGATGCAGTATCAGAAGGACCACGGCGTCAACATGTTCGGCGGCTGCATTCCCTCGCTGGTGCAGATGCCGCTGCTGTATGCGTTTTTTACGATGCTGACGCGCGTGGTCGAACTGCGGCAGGCACACTTTTACTGGCTGCCGGACCTCTCGACGGCCGATCCGTGGCACATACTGCCGGTGGTGATGGTGCTGTCGTCGTTCCTGGTGCAGTTCTATACGCCCTCGCCGGGCGTGGACCCGCAGCAGCAGAAGATGATGGCGTTCATGATGCCGCTGGTGTCGGGCTACTTTACGTGGACCTACGCTTCGGGGCTTGCGCTCTACTGGGC
>DASRLB010000004.1:0-11025 GCA_035648695.1 Acidobacteriaceae bacterium
GGTGTGAATGGCATCGGCTAGGCGAGTGCAAGCGGCAAAGCTCCGGGATGTTGCATGAGCGATGCCGCCTTGCCGCCGACTGCTTCAGTCTAGCAGAAATTCTCTATGCGATCTCAGTGCTTACTTCGGATTCAGGTCGGGTCTTGGATCCGTTGTATGTGCCGCGCGGTGATGTTGATCTTTGTCTGGATCGACGTGGCGCAGTCCATAGGGCTGTCCATGGCGCTTGATCGACGACTCATCAATCGTCTGCGTGCCCGGCGTGATGAATGTAGCACCCGCGGGCACCAACACAGTGTTCACTGTCTTGCCCGAGGTGTCACCGGTACGCACAAAGATGCGACTGGTTTCAACACCCTTTTCATGAGCCAGGTATTGGCGAGCATTCAGTGCGCGCTCTTCCGCAATCTCGGTGCTTTCTTCGGGGGCACGGTTCGCGATGATGTATAGCTGCGCATCCGAATTCTTCTGTAGCGACAGAGCAACGTCGTCCAGGCAAGCCTTCGCTGCATTGTCGACGCGGGCAGGATGTCTCGTCTCGCGGTCAAACGACAATGAGCACAGCGAACTTTGTTGTGGCAGCGGCGGTATGGGGACGATCTCCTTTTGCACGTTCACCATGGTGTTGGCGCTCGCAGCCTGCCCAAGGTCGTCGACGACGTTGCATGTCACGGTGACTGTGGATGTGCCGACCCCGGCCGTAGCGAGTGTCGCCGACGGACCGGAGGCCGTGATCTGGCCCCCCGTGGTCGCGTACGAATAGGTGAGTGGACGGTTCTGCGGGCTGATGCCCGAGGCGCTGATGCTGACCCTCCCACCCGCAGTGACGGTGGACGGCGATGCCGAGCAGGTGATCGTCGGGGGCTCGTAAGCCTTCACAGTGAAGGATGCGCTGCACTGCGCCTGTTCACTGGCCTTCTTGCCGTAGGAAAGATGGCCGGCCACAGTGTAGTTGCCGGGCGCGAGTCCGGCCGTGTTGATGGTCGCGGAAGAATCGTTCGGAGTCATTTTTCCGCCGCTGGTGGTCCACGCATAGACGGGATGATGGTTCGGGCTCAGGTTGACGACGCTGCCGTTGACGACCACCGGCTCTCCCGGAAAGACGCTGACAGGTTGCACGGCGCAACCGAATTCGACGGGGCGGTTGTTGGACGGCTCACCGAAGCGGACTACGAGGCCCGCTGAAAGCTTGATGTTCTTAATATTGCCGGTGCCGCCTTCGATTCCGTCCGGCTGCAGCGGGCCGTAGTCAACGTGGGAGTATTGAAAGTCGCCCTGAATCGGACGAATGGCGAACCGGTTGTGGAAGTAAGGAAGCACATAGTCCACGCCTCCACCGAACGTCAGGCCATAGCCCCAGGTCAGTTTCTGGAGGATCGGCCCGTTAACCTTCGCTCCACCGACAAGTGCATGCGTATATGGAATCCAGCGTCCATGTGGGAAGCGAACGACGGGGCCCGCCTCGGCAGAGTAGAACAGCGGATCACGGTCGTTGCATGCGCCCGGAAAGGGTCCGCGGCATTGGCCAAACGCACCGCGCGGGCTGTTGCCTGAAAAATACGCACCCTCAAGTTGGAAGCCAATGTAGTGACTGAAATAGAACGACAAATTCGACGTTGAGTTGAAGTTGTCGATTTTCTGGTACGAAAAGCCGTTGATCCCGCTATCGATCGGTTGGAAATAGCCATAGCCCGCATAGAAGTCAACGTGAGAATCGGGCACGTCGGTCGCAGTGCGCGTCGCCTGCGCCGAGCAAACCAGGCCGAGAGTCAACGCGCACGCGGCAATCGTCAAAGATTTCGAAATCCAGGCAGCGCAATGCTTCATTCAATCCTCCATCGGAGACTCCCACTAAGGGATCACCATGAGTTTACTGTGCTTGGAACGTCCAATGGTTGTCCTTAAAGGTACACGTCAACCTGCTGCGGCGCGAGTCAAAATTGTCGTCGTCGCCGGAAATAGGTAAAATTCAGATTATGGAGTTCTCTTTTAGGATGCGAGTGCGCTGTCCACGGCCATCTGGCTGTTGTTGACCCATGAGCACTAAGAACGCAATTCTCCCAGCTTCACAACAGATCGAGATTCCGTCTCAATTATCGATTCCAGCTTCCGGACGCCCGGCCGACGGGTGACAGTCCAGTTTGCAGGAACGCAGCTAGCCCATACGGCCCATTGGAGAACACAATTGTTGACGCAAAAAGCCACAGAAGGCGCGGTGACGGGGTTGTTGAATGAGCGCCTGAACCATCTCCAGGCGCTTGAGGCGGAGAGCCTCTACATCCTGCGGGAGGCGGTCGCCGAGTTCGCCCGGCCAGTCATGCTCTACTCCATCGGGAAGGATTCCAGCGTCATGCTCCGGCTGGCGCAGAAGGCGTTTTTCCCCGGGAAAATTCCGTTTCCACTGCTGCACATCGACACCAGCTACAAGTTTCCCGAAATGATCTCGTTTCGCGATGCCTACACCAGGGAAATCGGTGCGGACCTCGTCGTCCACCGCAATGAGCAAGCCATCGCCGACGGCGCGAGCCCCTGGAAACTCGGGACGCAGAACTGCTGTGGCGCGCTCAAGACTCGCGGTCTGCTCGACGCCCTCGAGGCCGGCGGTTATGATGCGGCATTCGGCGGGGCCCGCCGCGACGAGGAAAAGAGCCGCGCCAAGGAGCGCGTCTACAGCTTCCGCGACCCCGCCGGACAGTGGGACCCCAAGAATCAGCGCCCCGAACTTTGGAGCCTCTACAACTCGCGTCTCCGCAAGGGCGAAAGCATCCGCGTCTTTCCATTGTCCAACTGGACCGAGCTCGACATCTGGCTCTATCTCTATGCGGAGCAAATCCCCATTGTTCCGCTGTACTTCGCCGAGGAACGTCTCGCCGTTATTCGCGGAGGCGCCATCACGCTGGTCCATGATGGGGTGAAGCTGATGCCCAGCGAAAAGCCCGAGTTGATGAAGGTCCGCATGCGCTCGCTCGGCTGTCTGCCATGCACGGGAGCCATTCGCAGCGACGCGGACACACTGCCCAAAATCATCGAAGAACTCATCACCTTCCGCCGCAGCGAGCGCGAGAACCGCGCCATCGACCACGATGAAGAGGGCTCCATGGAAGCCAAGAAGCGGGAGGGCTACTTCTAATGTCCACACCTGGCCCTATTCCCTACACGCACGAACTCAACTTCCGTGCTTTTCTCGATGCGCATCTCGACCAGGAAATGCTCCGCTTCACGACGGCGGGCTCGGTCGACGACGGCAAGTCCACGCTCATCGGCCGTCTTCTCCACGACACAAAATCGGTCTACGAAGACCAGCTCGCCTCCATCCGCTCCAGCCGCATAAACCGCGCCGGTGCCGGTGTCGTCGACCTCTCGCTGCTCACCGACGGCCTCAAAGCCGAGCGCGAGCAGGGCATCACCATCGACGTCGCCTACCGTTATTTCTCCACCACAAAGCGCAAGTTCATCATCGCCGACACGCCCGGCCACGAGCAGTACACCCGCAACATGGCGACCGGCGCCTCGACCGCCGATGCGGCGATCGTCCTCATCGACGCCAAGGCCTTCGTCAAGCTCGGAACACTGCTGCCGCAATCCCGCCGGCACACCTACATCGCCAGCCTGCTCCGCATCCCGCACGTCGTCGCCGCTGTCAACAAGATGGACATCGTTGACTTCGACGAGTCCGTCTTCAGCCGTATCCGCGAAGAGTTCACCGCACTTGCCTCGAAGCTCGGCCTCAACAGCATCGAGGTGATCCCCATCAGCGCGCTGCTCGGCGATAACGTCGTCGAACCCAGCGCCAACATGCCCTGGTACACCGGCCCGACGCTCCTCGACTACCTCGAAACCGTCCCGCTCCGCACCGCCGAACTCAACGGCCCGCTGCGCTTTCCCGTACAACTCGTCGTCCGCCCGAACGCCGACTTCCGCGGCTTCGCAGGGCGTGTCGAGCGCGGAGAAGTCCGCCCCGGCATGCGCGTCAAAGCCCTGCCCAGCCTCCGCGTCACCCGCGTCAAGAGCATCGTCACCTACGACGGCGAACTCGCCACCGCCTCCGCTCCGCGCAGCGTTACGTTAGAACTTGAAGACGAAATCGACCTCAGCCGCGGCGAGATGCTGGTCGCCGAAGCAGAGGCCGCGCCCCACATCAGCACTGCCTTCAGCGCGATGGTCGTTTGGATGCACGAGCAGCCGCTCACCGTCGGCCAAACCTACCTTGCCAAGCACACCACGCGCACGGTGCGCGCCACGGTCCGCGCCATCCGCTACCGCGTCGACATCGTCTCCGCCGAACACGCCACCGCCGGCCAACTGCGCATGAACGACATCGCCGAAGTCGAGTTCGACACCAGCCTTCCGCTCTTCTTCGACGCCTACGCCGACAACCGCGAAATGGGCGCGCTCATCCTCATCGACCCCGTCGGCAACGCAACCGTCGGCGCAGCGATGATCGTCTCCGCTCTCGAACCGACCCTCGCACACACCGGCCGCCCTGTTGCATTCTTCCTGCTGCGCGGACGTCCCGAAGCCGCTGCCACCCTGCACGCCCGGCTTGTCCAGCGAGGCGAGCGCGCCATCATCGTCGACGACGACCTCATCCCCGAAACCGCACTCCCCGCGGCCGTCCGAGCCTTACAACTCGCCGGCGTGGCGGCAGTTTCCGCACGCGAAAACCTCAGTGTACAAACCCTCGAAGCCCTCCGCCAAATCGCCGGCGACGCCTTCCACGAGAGCGAGGAAAACTCCGAATGAACCTCCTCACCGCAAACCCCGAAGTGATCTCCGCCGAAGAACTCGTCGCCGACATCATCCGCAACGCAAACCCCGCCGAAGTCTGCCTCACCAGCAGTTTTCAAAGCGAGGACATGGTCGTCCTCCACATGCTGCGCCGGCATCTGCCCAACGTCCCCGTCATCTTTCTCGAAACCGGCTACCACTTCAAAGCGCTCATCGAATATCGCGACCGCATTGCGCACGAGTGGGGCCTCAACCTCATCAACGCGCTGCCGAAAACCACACTCGCCGAGCACGAAGGCCAGTTCGGCCTACTGCATATTGTCGAGCCCACAAAGTGTTGCGCCATCCGCAAAGTCGAGCCGCTCATGCGCTCGCTCGAACCTTACACATGGTGGTTCACCGGCCTGCGCCGCGAGCAATCGCCCACCCGCGCCGGCCTTCAGAAAATCGAGGACCACAAACTTCCTACCGGCAAGCTGCTGAAGAAGGTCAGCATTCTTGCCGACTGGGATTGGGCCCGCGTCGAAGCCTACGCCACCGAGCACCGCATCCCCCGCCTCGCGCTCTACGACCAGGGCTACACCAGCATCGGTTGCGAGCCCTGCACGGCAATTCCCTCCGCCGGGGCCGACGCCCGCAGCGGCCGCTGGGGCGGCAAAAAGCTCGAATGTGGCATCCATACCTTCTCAGAGAAGGCATAGAATTTCCTCATGCCCGGGGCCTTTGCGCAATGATGGAACGACGACGAATCTGCCAACTGTGGGACCACGGCAACCCCGCCGCGCTGGTCACGCTGGTGCGTGTCGAGGGTTCCAGCTACCGCCGCCCCGGGGCGCGCCTGCTCATCGCGGCCGATGGCCAATACGCTGGCAGCATCTCCGGCGGCTGCCTCGAAGCTGAAGTCATCCGCAAAGCACAGTGGCTGGTTCGCGAGGGAAAGGCCGTCGTCGAGCGCTACTCCACTCTCTTCGACGACACCGCCGAAATTCCGTACGGCCTCGGCTGCGGCGGCACGGTCGATCTCCTGATCGAGCCCGCGCATATGCCGGAATGTCTCGCGTTAATGGACGCCATGAAAGCGTCGCTGCGCGGCGAAGCACGACGCATCGTCACCTGGCTTCCGCAGCGCACCACGCCTTTGCGCCGCGAGATTTCCAACGAATCCGAGGCGATAATTTTCACCAGCGAACCAACCGACCGCATTGGCCCCGACCTGTTTGCGGAGACGTTGGGCGCACCGCAACGCCTGCTCGTCTTCGGCGCGGGCGACGACGCACAGCCGATGGTGCGCATGGCGGCGCTGCTCGGATGGAGCGTCATTGTCATCGACAGCCGCTCCCAGTGGGCCCAGCCCGAACGCTTTCCCGAAGCCGAGCGTGTCATCGTCTGCTCGACGCTCGATAACATTGCTATCACCGCGCGCGACGCCGTCGTGCTGATGACTCACAGCTACGAACAGGACCGCGCCTGGCTCACTGCGGTCCTTCCGAAAGCGCCGCGCTATCTTGGTCTTCTCGGGGCCCGGCATCGCAGTGCGCTGCTTGTCGGCGAAGCCGCGGAAATGTTGCAGTGGCCAGTCGCGCGTGTCTGCGAAGGCTTGTTCGCGCCGGTCGGCCTCGACCTCGGCGGAGACGGCGCGGAGGCCATCGCCCTCGCCACTATCGCTGAAGTGCAGGCGTGCTGCGAGGGCAAAATCGGCGTCTCGCGCCGCATGACGCCCGAGGCAGTCGCGGAACAGATGATCCTCGGCGGAGCGTCGCGCTATCTGCAACCCCAGTGTGCGCTGTGAGCATTGCGGCGGTGGTTCTGGCGGCCGGTGGGTCGACACGCCTCGGCCGTCCCAAACAACTCATCGTCTTCAATGGCGAAACCCTCGTCGAGCGCGTCATCCGCATCGCCGCCGAAGCCGGACTCACTCCCATCATCGCGGTCGTTGTCGCTTACCCCGAACTGGCAAACCGCCTTCAGACGGATCAAAAATGCACGACTATCTTCTGTCTCCGCCAACCTACCGAAGGAATTTCCCACTCTATCAAGCTGGGCATCGTCCAAGCTCGCCGCTACTACGCTGCGGGCGCCATCCTGTTGACTTGCGACCAGGTCGCCGTCACTCCCGAACATCTCCAGGCCCTTTGCGCCGAACCTGATGCCCCCTGCGGCTCTGCCTACGCTGGCCGTATTGGAGTTCCAGCCTACTTTCCCGGATCCAGCTTCGACGCCCTTATGGTCCTCGACGGCGACACCGGCGCTCGCGAATTACTGCGCGGGGCCAGATCGGTCCCGAACGAAGCGCTCAGCCTCGATATAGACACCGAAGAAGATTTTTGCAAGGCGCAAGCCTCGTTTGAAGGTTGACCTAAATCATCAGCGAACGCAAAAATTCTTCCAGTAAATTCTCCGCTACGGCCGCGCGATACATCGCCGTCGAACGTATATCGTCGATGGGCTTTGCTTCGCTGGCGAGCGTCGCGCGCCCCGCGCGAATGGCGGCCTCGTCGATGCGACGACCCAGCAGTGCAGCCTCCGCAGCGCCACAACGCACGGGCCGGTCCGCCAGGGATGCAGCGCCAATACGAATATCGGCGATCACATCGCCCTCCATTCGCGCCACGCATGCCAGCGCGACCTTGGAAATCGCCTGCGCATTCCGCGTGCCCACCTTGCGAATGTACTGCCGATAGCCGTCGAATTCGCGGGGAACACTGATGCTGTGCAACAACTCATCCGGCCGCAACGCGGTCCTTTTGTAGCCGAGATGAAAGTCTGAGTAAGGTAGACTCCGCTTGCCAATCGCGCTGATCAGCGTCACAGTGGCGCCATAAGCCAGCAGCGCGGGTGGCGTGTCGGCAGCTGGAGATGCATTGCAAATATTGCCGCCCAGCGTACCGCGGTTCTGGTTCGCCACGCTGCCGGTCCACGAAGCCGATTGAATCAGCAGCGGAAAATTCTCGGCAATCGCAGCATTGCGCCGGATGTCCGTAAACGTGGTCCCCGCGCCAATGTGGATCGCATCGTCCTCGACCCCGATAAACCGCAACTCGTTCAGGTGCTGAATCGACAGCAGCGATCGTTGCGCCAGACGTCCTGTCCCGAGCGCAACCATCAACTCCGTGCCCCCCGCAATCGCCGTAAACTTCCCAGGTTCAGCCGCGATCTGCGCCAGCACCGCGTCAAGAGTTGCCGGTGCTTCGAGTTCAAACAGTGCCGCATCGGAGCGCATTAGCGAGCGCCTCCCGCAGCGGCTTTCTGCACTGCCTCAAAGATGCGCATATACCCGGTGCAGCGGCAAAGATTTCCCGCGAGGCCTTCCTGAATTTGCTCCATCGTCGGCTCCGGATACTTGTCGAGCAAATGATGCGTCGCAAGAATCATGCCCGGTGTACAGATTCCACACTGCGCTCCACCCTTCTCCAGAAAGCATCGCTGGATCGGATGCAGCCGTCCCTCGGTCGATACACCTTCAATCGTGCACAGCCGCGCCCCGTTTGCCTGCAACGCCGGAACCAGGCACGAGTTCACCAACTCGCCATCGAGCAGCACAGCGCACGCTCCGCACTCACCTTCGCCGCAGCCTTCTTTCGTGCCCGTAAGGTGCAGGTCTTCGCGCAGCACATCGAGCAGCCGCTTCATCGGCGGCACCTCGATGCTTTTTTCGCAGCCATTCACGTTGAACTTGACGTTTGCCATCGCTTATTTCAAAACCCCATTCACAATCAGCAGCGCGTGTATCGAGAACACGATCGCGGCAAGACCGAGCAGACCAAGGAACGCTCTCCAAAACGGCACCGCGCGGCTTATCTCCGCTGTAGAAAGCCCCGAGAGTTTACGGTAGTCGATGATGAGGTTGGTGCGGAGTAAACAATAAGTCATGCCCGCGCCTACGAGCAGTACCGCAGTCAATACCCACGCCATTCCGCTCATGCGAGCACCTCCGGGAGGAACTCGCCTTGCCGTTCTGCGTCGAATTCTTCGCTTCCGCCGTGCGCCGGCTCGGTGAAGCTCGTGAAGCGTTCAAAGATATCTTCAGGCAAGAGTGGAATCGTATTGAAAGCCACGCCCGTCGCATTCTCGATCGCATTCAGGATCGCCGGCGCGGGCCCATCCATCGGCAATTCGCCGATGCCCTTGGCGCCGCTGGGCCCGTGGATGCTCGGCGTTTCTTCAAAATGCACATGGATCGGCGGAAGGTCCGCGCTGGTTGGCATGATGTAGTTAGTCATCTGGTTATTCATCATGCGACCGTCTTTCCACATGCACTTTTCGTACAGCGCATAGCCGATGGCTTGCGCGACGCCACCCTCAACCTGCCCTTTCGCAAGCACCGGGTGCATCACCTTGCCGACCTCCTGCAACGCATCGAAGCGCGTCACGGTCGCCATGTACGTGTTCATATCGACCGCGACTTCCGCGACATAAACCGCCCACGCATACGCCGGGTACGCATCGCCGTGGAAGAGTTCATCGTCCCAGTAGATCTTCGTCGCGGGCTCGTAGCGCAGCGAACTGGTCAGCGTCCCATGCTCCGCAAGATATTGTTGCGCGCACGCCTTGAACTCTTCCGCCGTATGGTTCGCAGGAAGACCGGCGCGACAGCGCAACGTTTCAAGCAATTGCGTACTAACGCGCTCGACCAGCTTGCCGATAATCATCGCGGTGCGACTGGCGACGGTGGGGCCGGAGTCCGGCACCAGGCTCGTGTCCGGCTGCGCGATCAGCACATCCTCATACGGAAGCCCCAGAGTCTGCGCGCCGACCTGGCACAGGATCGTATTCGTGCCCTGACCAAACTCCGTCGACGACACTAGAATCCGTGGACGCCCATCCGGCAGCACATCGATCTGGACCAGCGAATTCAACCGCCGCTCACCCGAGCCCGTAAATCCCGCGCCGTGCATAAACGTCGCAAAGCCGACGCCGCGCTTGATCGTCGAGTGCCTGTTCTCTTCTGCGAAGCGCGCAATCTTCTCGTGATAGCCGGCTTCGTCGAGCGCGCGCGTCAGCAGATGCTGCATATCGACGGGGTCTGAAAGAAGCTGGCCTGTTGCTGTCGTATCGCCGGTAGAAAGAAAATTCCGTCGCCGCAATTCTTCAGCAGAAAGCCCGACGACCTTCGCAATCTTCTCCATGTGGCGCTCGATGCCGAACAGCGACTGCGGCGCGCCGAAGCCGCGAAACGCCCCGTGCGGCGGCAGGTTCGTCGCCATCGCCTTGGCGCGCACGCGAAGGTGCGGCCATTTGTACGGCCCCTGCGCGTGTATCGTGCCGCGTGAAAGCACAACCGGAGAAAGTGTCGCATACGCTCCGCCGTCGATTGCGAAATCGATGGTGCCTCCGAGCAATTTACCGTCCCTGCTCACCGCTGTGCGATGCCGCGTGCGCGACGGATGCCGCTTCGTCGTGGCAGCCATATCCTCCGCGCGGTCGTACGTAATCTTCACCGGATGTCCACACTTCATCGCCAGCAGCGCGGCATGCGACCCAATCACGGAAGGGAAGTCCTCCTTGCCGCCGAACGCTCCGCCGGTCTCGGTCTGGATCACGCGACATTTGTCTCCGGGCAGGTTGAACACCAGCGTCAGCGCGTGCACCAGGTAGTACGGACACTGCATCGACCCGCGCACGCAAACGTCGGTGACATTTCCCAGCGCATCCTTGTTGCACTCGGCGATGACGCCGTTGTTCTCGATGTAAAGCTGTTCCTGCGCACCCGTGTGATACTCGCCCTCGACGATAAAATCGGCAGCGTCAAATGCGGCCGCAAGCCCGTCTTCCGTCTCCGCGGCAGTACCTGAATACATCAGGTATTTCTTGAAGCAATTCGCGGTCCCACCCGCGTCGCTGCCTTCCCAAATCACGCGGCTCGCATCGCGATTCTCAACCGCCGCTTCCGACTCTTCGATCGTGAACACGCCCGGCAGTTCGTCATACTCAATATGCACCGCGCGCGCCGCCGCCAGCAGCGCACTCTTCTCCGGATGCGCAATCAACAGAATCGGCTCTTCAGGATGATTCACCCGCTTGTGCGCGAGACACGGATGGTCCTTGGTCAGGTGGACGATCGTGTTCTCGCCCGGAATATCGCCTGCCGTGACGACGGTAAACTTGCTCCAGTCGACTTCCGATCCGAAGCTGATGCTGCGGATCGTGCCACGCGCGATCGCCGAGCGCACGGTGGCGCCAAACCACATGTCCGGCAGTTCGATGTCGTCGATGTATTGCGCTGCGCCGAGGACCTTGGCGCGGCCCTCCTTGCGTAACGGGGAGGTGCCGAGAATGGGTGTTCGGTCCGACATAAAT
>DASRLB010000005.1:0-9191 GCA_035648695.1 Acidobacteriaceae bacterium
ACGCCTCCCTGATCAATGGCCCCATCGACCTCTCCTCTACGTGGCTTGAGAAATCGGGAGACGACCCCAGCTACGCCAGCCCTCATCTCGACGACAGCCAGTGGCCGGTCGTTACCTCCGAGCACCGGTCGAAGCTTTTCAAGCTGAACGGCCCTCAGGTCGTCTGGTATCGCTCCCACGTCCACGTCCCTCCCGGATCGCATGACCTCGCTCTTCTTACCCGCTGGTTCCCGGGCACCTGGACAATCTATGTCAACGGCATCGCGGTCGGCTCGTCCGGCCCACCGCCGCCCACCGGAGATATTCAGTCGGTCGACGAAAGCGTGAACCGCCGTTTTGAGATTCCCTCTGCAGCCCTCGGCAACGGCGACCTCACCATAGCCATACGGGAGAGCAACCTTACCGTCGCGGACCGGTTCGCCAATTCACGCGCCACCCTCCTCCTCGGCCCGTCCTCGGTCCTTGAGGAATACACTGCCCTCTTCTTCTTCCGCACCCTTACCCCCAGCGTCGCCAACTTCGCCCTGGAGTTGTTGATCCTCCTGATCGCCCTGGCCCTGGCGCTCACGCTCCGCGACGAGCACGAATATCTCGCTCTCGCCCTCTTTTTCGGCTTAGTGCTCGTCAGTGGCGGTCTGGCCATCTGGCAAGGCGGCGCCAACACCGGCGTGCTCGGCGTATTAGGAAAACTCTCGCTGCGGATCGGCGGCCTCATCGCGCTCAGCGAGTTCGTCCGCCTGGTCCTCGGCATGTCGCGCGGCCGGTTGTTCAAGATCTACGAGTGGATTCTGGCGTCGGGGGCCTGCGCCGTCGCCTTGTTGCCTGCCTTGAACCACCTCCACGGCCCCAAGCTCCTGAGCGACAGCATCATCCTGTTTCTCGTCTTCGTTACGGCAGTAGGCGTCATCAGTTTCGGGCTCGGAGGCACCGCCCTGCCCTTCGTCTCGCTATGGTTCGGTTGGAAGCGCCGCAACCGCGACGCCATGCTGCTCGCCATTCCGTTGCTGATCCAGCCGTTGGAGATCCTTACTACTGCCGTAACCCGGCTGACCAGTTTGCATCGTGGCGTCAGCGCGGTCCGCCAGCCGCCCATCCAGGGCATGTACATCGCCTGGAGCGACGCCGCCGAGCTGCTGCTGAACCTCGCCATGCTGCTGTTCCTCATCCTGCGCACAGTGCGCATCGCCCGCTCCCGCGCCGCGATGGCCACCGACCTCCACGCCGTCCAGAGCGTGCAGGAAATCCTCCTCGCCCGCGCCTCCCACACCACGCCCGGCTTCCTCATCGAGCACGTCTACTATCCCGCCAGCGAAGTCGGCGGAGACTTCTTCCTCGTCTCCCCCGGCTCCGACGGCTCGATCACAGCGATTGTCGGCGACGTCTCCGGCAAGGGCCTGGTGGCCGCAATGCGGGTCTCCATGATCCTCGGCGTCCTGCGCCGCGAAGAGCAGCGCGAGCCCGAGGCGATCCTCCGCAACCTCAACGAGGCGCTGATGATGCAGGGCGACATGGGCTTCACCACGGCCTGCTGTGTCCGCCTCCACCGCGACGGCCGCTACACCATCGCCAACGCCGGCCACATCAACCCCTACATCGGCGGAGAAGAGATCGCCACCTCTCCCTCGCTTCCTCTCGGCATGGCCCCCGAGCAGGCCTACGAGCAGGTGTCCGGGGTCCTGCCCGAGGGCAAAACGATGGTGCTGATGTCCGACGGCGTCGTGGAAGCCCGCTCCACCAAAGGCGAACTCTACGGCTTCGGCCGCCTCCCGGCCCTCACGATGATGAGCGCCGGCGACATAGCCGACGTCGCCCGCCGCTTCGGCCAGGAAGACGACATCACCGTCCTCACCGTCGCCTGCGCCGCCTGACCTGCGGCGTTCCGGAGTAGCAGCGGGCTTCAGCCCGCGGCAAGGGTGCATCCGTAGGACGGGCTTCAGCCCCGGCCTGCGGCAGAACTCTACATCAAAAGGAACGCGCTTTAAGTATTTGATTGACAACAAATTTGTCATCCTGAGCGTAGGCTCGCGCTTTTGCGAGCCGCAGTCGAAGAGCCTGTCCTGAGCCTGTCGAAGGAACCTGCCACCCTGCCCGCGCCACCCCCACCGCCCGTGCCGTTCAACCACCGAACTCCGCCAATACCAGCACAAATCCGTCATTGAAGGTTCTGTCTCACGGATCGCAGCGATATGCCATAGAATTCCCCACAAGGGTTCAACCTCATGGTTCGATCGAGATTCGTTCGCGGCTGTCTGCTCCTTGTCTGTCTCGCGGCAGTAGCTCCTGCGTACGCCCGCGCCGTTCCGTTGCCTCCCGCCATCGACCCGCACCACGTAGACGGCTCCGCCATTGGCGCCCCCATCGACCTTTCCGCGAGTTGGCTTCTCCAACAGGGAGACGACCCACGCTACGCCGACCCCGCCTTCGACGACAGCAAGTGGATCGTCGTCCAGCCGGGCAAGCCGCTCAGTTCCTACGGGCTCAAGAATGTGAACCGGGTATGGTATCGAACCCACGTCCAGATACCGCCGAACGAGAAAAGCCTTTCGCTGCTGGTGCGTTCATTTGGGGGCAGCTTTCAGATATTCGTGAATGGTATCGAAGTGGGATCGTCGGGGCCGCATCCCCAGGGCGGGTACGCCGGCGCCTACGTCGATAAGCGGTTCGCTGTGCCCAACACCGCCATCGCGTCGGGAAATGTGACGGTCGCCGTGCGCGCGGAGATAGGGCGGTACTCGGAGGGCGGAACGAGGGCCGGCAAATTCATTTGGGACTCGGCATTCTTGCTGGGGCCTGCGCCCGCGCTGTCGGATTTGACGGCGCTCCATTCCTTTCGCATCTATACCCCCAGCGTCATCAATATTGGAATGGAACTGCTGGTGCCGTTGATTGCTCTGGCGCTGGCGCTCACGCTGCCGAGGGAGCGGGAGTACATTGCACTGGTCA
This sequence comes from Acidobacteriaceae bacterium, assembly GCA_035648695.1. GTDB lineage: Bacteria > Acidobacteriota > Terriglobia > Terriglobales > Acidobacteriaceae > Granulicella. The sequence continues at coordinate 2,944 of DASRLB010000005.1, forward strand.
TTGCGTTTGCGGCCAGTGGCGCGGTCGATGCCATCAATCTGTGGCAGCTGGTCACCAATCGGCCTCCCGGCGATGTGTCGCTCGTAGGATTGGGATGCCTGGGGGCGGTCGGCGCCGTAGCGCTGCTGGAGTTTGTCCGCCTGGTGCTGGACCTGCGGCGCTCGCGTTGGTGGGCGGGATACGAATACCTGGTGGCGTTTCTGCTGGTGGTTTTCCTTCCGTGGATCGAACACGCCTATGCGCTGGGCGCGGTGGGCGTGACGAGTTCTTTTATTCTCTTGGCTAGCGTCATCCTTCAAGTGCTCATCCTTCCATTTTCCGCGGGACTTCCGCTACTTGCCTTATGGGTTTGGTGGAAACGCCGCAATCCGGATGCGTTGCTGCTGTTCGTTCCCTTTCTTTTGCAGACGGCCGTCAACTATTGGCAATTCGGGATTTTTCTTTTGAACCGCTTCCACCTGAGCGACCAGGCCTCCCTTCCACCCGTTCCCGCCAGCACGTTTACGGTGCAATGGACGGATGTTACGAACATCCTGTTCAGCGTGGCGATATTGTTGTTCCTGGTGCTCCGGACAGTCCGTATCGCCCGCTCTCGCGCCGCCATGGCGACCGACCTGCACGCCGTCCACAGCGTCCAGGAAATCCTGCTCGCCCGCGCCTCGCACGCCACCCCGGGCTTCCGCGTGGAGCACGTCTACCACCCCGCCCTCGAAGTTGGCGGAGACTTCTTCCTCGTCTCCCCCGGCCCCGACGGCTCGCTGACGGCAATCGTCGGCGACGTCTCCGGCAAGGGCCTGGTCGCCGCCATGCGCGTCTCGATGATCCTCGGCGTCCTCCGTCGCGAAGAGCACCGCGAGCCCGATACCATCCTCTGCAACCTCAACGAAGCGCTGCTGATGCAGGGAGAAATGGGATTCACCACGGCCTGCTGTGTCCGCCTGCAAAGCGACGGCCGCTTCACCATCGCCAACGCCGGCCACATCAACCCCTACATCGATGGCAAGGAAATCCCAACCCCCAGCGCCCTCCCTCTGGGCCTCGTCGGCGAACAGCAATACGAGCAGATCTCCGGTTTCCTGCCCGAGGGCAAGACGCTGGTCCTAATGTCGGATGGCGTCGTCGAAGCCCGCTCCGCCGCCGGCGAGCTCTACGGCTTCGACCGTCTCCCCCAACTCACCCTGCTCACCGCGCAGGACATCGCCGACGTAGCCCGCCGCTTCGGCCAGGAAGACGACATCACTGTCCTAACGGTCGCCTGCGGAGCCTAAAGACAGTGATTAGAGGGTAGAGCGTAGAGTGTAGAGAAAGCTTTTAGCCCTCTGTACGCTCTACCCTCTACCCTCTACCCACTGCCCTTACAGCCCTGCCAGCGCCGTCGCCTCATCCGGCGACATCGTCGAGTACTTCGCTACGCCAACCATCGTGAACACCTTGTTGAAGTGCGGTGTAAGGCCGAAGATCCCGATCGTCCGGTCGCCCGACTTGCTGGCGTCGAGCAGCATCTGGATGATGATCGCAATACCCGAAGAGTTGATGTAATCCACTCCCGTAAAGTCCAGCAGCACGGTCGAAGCCGACGCGCCCAGCCCGCGGTAGGCCTCCATGATGGCGTCTTTCGACGTGGACGCGATGTCGCCCGAGAAGGCAAGGATGTTGACGGATTTTCCGGAGGCAGCGGTCGCTGTGCGCTCGGTGACTTTTGTGGCAGCCTGCATTATTTTTTCTCCTTGTCGAGGCGGATGACGAGACGGACGAAGCTCTTGCCGGGAGGCCCCTGGTGCCATTCGGCTTCGTCGACCAGAGCTTGGATGAGGAACATTCCCATGCCGCGAGGGTCTTCCTCGCCCAGCATCTTCAGGTCCATATCGGGGTGGGACGGATGCTCCGTGACACCGGCACCCTCGTCCATGACCTTCACCTCGAGTTCGTCGTCGGTTTGAGACAGCACCACGCCGATGGACAGCGAACTGTCGAGCTGGTTGCCATGCTCGATGGCGTTGATGCAAGCCTCCGCCACGGCGGTCTTCAGGTCCTCGATGCGGTCGTCGGAAAAGCCCATCAGCCTGGCCATGCTCGCGGCCGTGCTCAATGCGACTTTCTCGAAACCGAGTTCCGAAGGTAAACGGACTTCAACGCAAGTTCCGGTTTTCATGTCTGAGCGGTCTCCTGCTGGGATGGGGGCAGATGGCAAACCGCAAGCGCGGTCATATCATCGGTCTGATGCGCGTTGACGGAAAATGTGAAGAGCGTGTCCCACAGCGAATCAAGCATACGCTCCGCGGAGCCGAAGGGGAGCCCGCGAAACTCTTCGGTTAACCGCTCCGACCCAAACTCGTCCTCGCCGTGGAAGACCTCGGTCAATCCATCGGTATACAGCAAAATCCGCGCGCCCGGAGCAAACGGGAACGTTTCCGCCGAGTACGTCATCCCCGGCAGCATCCCCAGCGGCGTCCCCGACGCATCGATCATGCGAATGCTGTTGTCCGGCAAAATCAGCGCCCCCGGATTATGCCCCGCATTGACCACCTCGATGATGCCTTGGTCCAAATGCATCCGCATGAAGATCGCGGTCACATACCGGCGGCGGGTCTCCAGGCCCTCTTCCCAATGCTGCTGCCCGACCAGGCCGACGATGTCCGCCAGCGGTATCGGCTGCGACACCAGCGACCGCAGCGAGGCCCGGAAACTGGTCGCGACGATCGCCGAAGCCAGCCCCTTGCCGGCCACATCCGCAACCACCATCAGGTGCGTCCCGTCCGGCAGCTGGATCGTGTCGATGTAGTCCCCGCCAACCTCGTAGCAGGTCGTGGTCTTCGCAGCAATGGTGTACCCCGGAATGTCCGGCATCGACTTCGGCAGCAGCGACCGCTGGATCGTCCGCGCAGCGTCGAGGTCCTGCTGCACCCGCGCCCATTCCAGGTCGCGCTCGTGGAAGGTCGCATTCTCCAGCGCAACCGCCGCCTGCAACACCAGCCCTTCCACAAAATCCTGCTCATACAGCGAGAGGCACGGCGAATCGGTGGAGACGACCAGCTCCGCAAGGAGAGTATCTTCCTTCGAGAGCAGAGGAAAGCGTGCGCAGTCGGCGTACGGCGGGTCGGGAAGCGTTCCGTAGAAGACCATCAGCTCGCCGGTCACCGGTGCCAGGAACGCCGCGCCGTTCATCTCCAGTTCGCGGACAAGGATGCGCGCGGTCTGCGTCAGCACCTCGTCCAGCTTGATGGTCGAGTGTACCTGCCGCGAGGCCTCAAGCAGCGCCTGCAAGCGCGCAATCTGCTCTTCGAGTGAGAGGATGTCCTTGTCCATGGCTGTTGAGAGTCCGTTCCCGAAAGTCGCTCCAGTGTACATGAGGTCAGGGCGTGAGGTTCACCGCGATAACCTCCGCAGAGAGGTGCGAGAATAGCTGGAAGTTTCGGAAGCGAATTTTGTGTCCTGCGGCTTCGGAACGCACAAGTCACACGCGAGCGCCCATGCGTCGAGTCATCCTTGCAATCTGCCTGTTCGTCCTGGCCGCTGGCGCGGTGAGATCGCCTGCGCAGGTCTTCGACCTCGACCATGGCCGCGCGTCTGTTGCTCCGCTCGACGGCCTGTGGCGCTTCCATCCCGGCGACGATCCGCGCTGGGCGGATGCGGGGTTTGACGACTCGCAGTGGCCGCTGCTGCAATCGGATAAGCCTTGGTCCGGCCAGGGCTACAAAAACCTGAGTGGCGTTGGGTGGTATCGGTTTCGCTTGACGCTTCCTGCGGGTGGTGAAGCCTTCGCGCTGTATCTGCCGAAGATTCGCAACTGTTACCAGGTGTTCGCTGACGGCGTTCTGCTAACGACGGTGGGCAAGATGCCGCCGAATCCCGTTGCGTACAGCACGACGCCGACAGTCGTAACGCTTCCCGCGGCGGGCCACCCGGTCACGCTTGCGGTCCGTGTCTGGCGCGAACCGCGGTTCGGTGCCGGGGGCGGGCCGGACGGCACGACTTTGTTCGGAACAAAGGGCGCTATCGAAGAGCGTGCGGAAGCCGATCTGAGTGCGGCGGAGTGGACCGAGAGCGAGAATTTCGACCTGGGGTGTCTGTTCCTGCTGGGCGCTGCAATTACGTTCACGCTGTACCTGATGCGTCCGCTTGACCGCGAGTTCCTGTGGGCAGGAATTTATACCGCCGCGCGAGGGCTAGACAGTTTGATGGTGTGGTGGGGGGATACCCATACCTTCGCGATTACGGCTTTCCGGTTGATTATGCCGGTGATTTCGATGGTGGTGTTGGGGGCACTCATCTGCGTCTTCGGGACGCTTTTCAGGGCGCCCCGGGACCTGTATCTTCGCGTGAGCGTTTTTTCTTATGGGATATTTTGCGTGGCGACGGTGCTGTTCAATTTATGGCTGTTGCCATCGAGTAGCTATCTCCCCGCCGTTGTTGTGTCGCTCGTTGGGATTTATTTGTGGATCGGCATTAATTTGCTTCGACGCAGCCGCGAGGGGGATATGGATGCCCGCGTAATTGCTTTTCCGGTTTTGTTTGGAATCGCTATTGATTTGTTCGACGTGGTGGTAGCAACCGTTTCGTCGTCGGGCAAGCAGTTGTCGCCCGCGTGGAGCTTTGCCACGCGCACGCCATTTCCGGTTCACTATGACAGCCTGACCGGGATTGTGACCGTGTTTGTAGTGCTCGCCGTGCTGATCAACCGGCTTACACGAAGCCGGCGGAAGGAGGAGCGTTATGCCGCCGAGATGGAAGCGGCTCGCGTAGTTCAGCAGGTGCTTCTTCCGGAGCCGAATGCGACGGTTGAAGGTTTTGGCGTAGTGGCGGAGTATCTGCCCGCCGCTGAGGTCGGCGGCGACTTTTACCAGATACTTCCCACGCGGGATGGCGGCCTGTTGCTGGTAACGGGCGATGTGTCGGGGAAGGGAATGCCCGCAGCCATGCTGGTCGCGCTGCTGGTCGGAGCAATCCGCACCGAAGCCGCTCACACTTCCGACCCCGCAGTCCTGCTCGAAACCCTCAACACCCGTGTCCACGGCCGCATGAGCGACGGCTTCGCCACCTGCGCCGCGCTGCACATCGCGGCTGACGGCTCGGCAGTGCTCTCGAACGCGGCCAACCCCGCGCCCTACCTCAACGGCGAAGAGATCGCTCTCGTCGGCGCGTTGCCTCTGGGCATGATGGCCGAAGTCCAGTACGACAATCATCGTTTCACCCTCCAGTCGGGCGATATCCTTACCTTCGTGTCCGACGGAGTCATCGAAGCCACAAAATCGGATACCGGCGAACTCTTCGGCTTCGACCGCACCCGCACGCTCAGCCTGCTCCCAGCACTGGAGATCGCCGAAACCGCCCGCACCTTCGGCCAGACCGACGACATCACCGTCCTCACGTTGCAATATTTGCCAGTTTGAGAAACCCTGTCTATACCGATGCATGACGACCCCACACTTCCACTAGGCGATTCGCCATCCCCGGCTGCCGGAATGCCGGAAGCGCGCGATCAGTGGGGACCGTTTCGCCTGCTCGCCCGCGTCGGCGCGGGCGGCTTTGGCGAGGTGTACCGTGCATGGGACCCCAACCTCGAACGCGAAGTCGCACTCAAACTTTTGCTCCCCGGCGCCGTCGGCGGTGACGAGGAGTACAAGGCCATGCTCCGCGAGGCCCGCGCCATGGCCTCCGTGCAGCACGAAAACATCGTGCACGTCTACGGCATCGACCGCCACGACGGCCGCGTCGGCTTCTGGACCGACTTCGTCAAGGGCAAAACCCTCTCCGCGCTGCTGGGCAGCCAGGGTCCGTTTGGCTACCGCGAAGCGGCCCTCATCGGCATCGACGTCAGCCGCGCCCTCGCCGCCGTGCATCGCGCCGGCCTGCTCCACCGCGACATCAAGGCCGAAAACGTCATGCGCGAAGAAGGCGGCCGCATGCTGCTCATGGACTTCGGCCTCAGCGCCGGCGAACGCACCGTCATGACCCAGCTCGCGGGCACGCCGAACTACATGGCCCCGGAGCTGTTCGATGGCGGCAAGGCGACGGTCTGCACCGACATCTACGCGATGGGCGTCCTGCTCTACTACCTCGTCATCGGCGACTACCCCGCCCGCCTCACCGGCCTCAGCATCAACGAAGCCAAAATCGCCCTCGGCCGCCGCACGCCCCTGATGGACCTCCGCTCCGACCTCCCCGAGCCTTTCCTCCGCACCGTCCGCATTGCGATGGAACTCGACCCCGCCAAACGCTTCGCCAGTGCCGGCCAACTGGCCGAAGGC
>DASRLB010000006.1:0-2660 GCA_035648695.1 Acidobacteriaceae bacterium
CGGTTGGATGACCCGTTGGCGGCGTCTCGTGCGCGACTACGAGGCCCGTATCGAGGTCTCCGAGGCCATCATCCTCGTCGCCATGGGCGGCAACCTGCTACGCCGAAACGCCCATCCCTGAGTTTCCAAACGGACTCTTAGACCGACACACCTGCATCTCTGAACCTGTCATCGGCTCGGCTACGCTCGTCGGTGCTGCATGTGCAGTTCCCACGACAGGAGCTCCAGATGACCAAACAGATATCGCCGCTGCGGCAACGCATGATCGACGACATGAAGATCCGCAACATGTCGGTGAATTCCCAGAAGGTCTACGCCCACGCCATCGCCAACTTCAGCACCTTTCACGGCCGCTCGCCGGACAAGCTCGGCATCCAGCACGTGCGCGAGTACCGCCTGCACCTGCTGGCGCGTGGCCTCAAGGCCACCTCGATCAATCCGATCGTCGGCGCTCTGCGGTTCTTCTACGCAACGACGCTGGGCAAGAAGGAGATCGCCGAGCAGATCCCCTACGCCCGCCCGGCGGACACGCTGCCCGCCGTCCTCACGCCCGACGAGGTCGTCCGGCTGTTCGCGGCCGTGCCCAACCTGAAGATCCGCACCGCCTTGATCACGATCTACGCCGCCGGCCTGCGCGTTTCCGAGGTCGTCGCGCTCACGGCCCGGAACATCAATAGCGAGCGCATGGTCATTGAGGTGCGCCAGAGCAAAGGGCGCAAAGACCGCTACGTGATGTTATCGGAGCAACTGCTTGCCATCCTGCGCGATTATTGGCGCCGCACCCGACCGACCGAATATCTCTTCCCCGGCCCCGACCCGGCACGTCCCATCACGGCGCGCTCGTTGCAGCGGGCTTGCCGCAAGGCGGTGAACGCGGCCGACCTCTCCCCTGCAGTGACCGTGCATACGCTGCGCCACAGCTTTGCCACCCACCTTCTGGAGCAGGGCGTCGACATCCGGGTGATCCAGGATTTGCTCGGCCACCGCCAGATCACGTCGACCACGCGCTACGCGCGCGTCGCGCTCAACACCATCCGGCATATCCAAAGCCCGCTTGAGCTATTGAACATGGGGCCAACGGCACCGGCGTGACCCGCCGGCGATGCCCCGACCGACGCTGGAGGTGGCGGACGTCTTCCGCCGCCATGGCGCCGAATGGCGCGGCGCGAACGCTGGACATCTGAGCCTTGGCCAGCGCCGCGTCATGACGGCGATCGAGACGTGCCGCACCGCCGCGCTCGGCGGCCACGTCGAGCGTTGTGAGGACTGCGCCCACACCCGCATCGCCTACAACTCTTGCCGCAACCGCCACTGTCCAAAGTGCCAATCGCGGGCCGCGGCCGAGTGGCTTGCCGCGCGCGAGGCCGAACTGCTCCCAGTTCCCTATTTCCACGTGGTGTTCACCCTGCCGGCCGCGCTCGGCGCCATCGCCTACCAGAACAAGGCAAAGGTCTACGGCCTGCTGTTCACGGCCGCCGCCGAGACGCTCATCACCATCGCGGCCGATCCGAAGCACCTCGGTGCCGCAATCGGTCTCACCGCCGTCCTGCACACCTGGGGGCAGAACCTGGACCACCACCCGCACGTCCATTGCATCGTGCCGGGTGGCGGGATCTCCCCGGATGGGAGACGCTGGGTTTGCTGCCGGGCCACCTTCTTCCTGCCGGTGCGGGTGCTTTCGCGCCTGTTCCGACGGCTGTTCCTCGAAGGACTCGAAGCTCTTCATGCGGCGGGCGAGTTGCAATTCTTCAGCGACTTGGCCGGGATCGCGGCACCCGCCGCGTTCGGCGCCTATCTCGCGCCCTCGCGCAAGACCGAGTGGGTGGTCTACGCAAAACCGCCGTTCGCGGGGCCGGCGCAGGTACTTGCTTATCTCGCCCGCTACACGCATCGCGTCGCCATTGCCAACAGCCGCCTGGTCGGGCTGGACAATGACCACGTAAGCTTCCGCTGGAAGGATTATCGCGACAACGGCTCGCACAGAGCCAAGATCATGCGCCTACCCGTCGGCGAGTTCATGCGCCGGTTCCTGCTGCACGTTCTGCCTGACGGCTTTCATCGGATTCGGCATTATGGATTGTTCGCCAACGGGCACCGCGCGAACAAGATCGATCTGTGTCGAAGGCTGCTCGATGTCCCACCCGTCCTGGCCGATCGCAGCGGCGACGATCATGACGACGCCCGCAACGTCAGCAACGACCCGCCTCCCTGCCCATGTTGTGGCGGCCGGATGATAACGATCGAGACCTTCGAGGGGCCGCTGTCGCGTCCCTACCATGTTCGCAGGCTCGACGGATTATGACGGTCGCATCTCCCCTACCCAAGATGCTCGGTATCGCTCCCATCCGGTGCCCGCCTGTTGGCCGCCACGATGGCGTGCGCGGTTCTCCCCGCGCCGCGCTGCGGACAGCGACGCCGATGCCGGAATTTACCGCACAGCCCGCGGCACCTTCCCAAAGTACCGTCCTCACCAAGCCCATCCGTGTTATGAGCCCCCTACGAAGCCCCCAACCTCGGATCGGTTCGGCAGGCGACGGCGCCAAATCCCCATAGACCCAACTCGCTGCCCGCGGTTCCGTGCAACAGAGTTTCTACGACGCCAGCAAACGTCTGCGCTTGCCCTGCCGACAACGAGCGGCGTCGCAGAAACCTCGTTATTG
>DASRLB010000007.1:0-12818 GCA_035648695.1 Acidobacteriaceae bacterium
GGAAGGGACATTAACGTCTCAATATTTTTTAAGAATCTTGCGGCGCGGGTTTCGGGCGGGTGCGAGAGCGAAGTTCCGACGCTTCTCCGGCGTAGGGAGACCCGAGCGGAACGCCCTGGAGGGTCTGGCCAGGAGTGGCGAGTGAACAGCGCGTGAGTTGGGCGGTCAGAGATTGTTGTGCGGAAAGCGGTAGAGGGACGCGCCGATAGGAGTTGGCACGCTCAGCATGCAGGTGAAATTTTCGGATCGAGCAAGCGGCGGTTGCGGCGGCGGAAACCTATGTCTCAAAGGCGAGACTCTTCAGCAGGCTCGGGGCAGAGTAGGGCGTCCAGGATGCGGCCGTCTAGATGGCGCGGATGAGGCGGGCAGGCAATGTAATCAGGGCGGCGACGAGGTCGAGCGCTCCGCCGACCGCGATGCCGACGAGGCGGAACGGGAGCAGCACCAGCCACACGATCGGATAGAGCACGATCGCCAACAGCGCGGCGGGCCAGCAGACTACGAGCAGGATGCACAGGAGCAGGAGCTTCATCGGTTTTCTTCCCTTCTCGCGGGGCGCGCGAGGTTGTTAAAGGACTCTACGAAAAAAGCGCGGCGACGGTTCCGGCGCGGCGCGTTTGCAGATTTCCGCATCGAAGTGTTGGGGCGCTGGACGCCAGGGAGGTTGGCAATATGGGACAGAGAGAACAGGCGGCCGGGTCTGACGATGGCGGCTCCAAAACGCAGTCTTCGGGGGCGGAGAGTGGGAACTCGCCCTCGACGGGGTCGAGTGAGGCGCAACCCCAGAGGAAAGAGACGGAAAAGCGGGTGAACCCGTCGTCGCCGGGTGAAACCGGCACTACTCCCGGGACAAACAGCAAGTAAGCAGGGCGCGGCGGGGAAGACACGGGTAAATGTGCATACCTTTCGTGGGGAGCATTGCCCGCGCCTAGGTGGGTTCGGGGCACGGCGGGTGACCCGGAAGTGGCGAATGATCGGCCTTTTCAGTCCATTGAGCGGGGTACCAAAGTCACGGTTGTAACACGGGAAGGTGATTTCGCCGTACAATCGGAGCAAATACTCTTGATATTGTCATGACGCGCCTTCCGGGTCACACCGCTGTGCGCGCAGAGCATAAGACTGGAACGGGGCTAAACATTTGTCCGAGCTTGTCGAGAATGCAATCAGGACATAAGTCGACAGGAGAAGTGGGCCCTATGTATAAGAACCTCATTGTTTGTGCAGTATTTGTGTGTGCGGCGGCGGCCGCAGTTTCCCAAACCCCAGTTGCATGCTCCGATATTTCTGTAGGCGCCAATGGCGCCTTGAACGGGTTTGTGCCTTCGCCCAACGATGCGTGGCACCAGGACATTACCAACGCGCCGATCGATCCGAGTTCGGCGAAAATCATTACGACCAGCGGCGATCTGTTGGGTGCGCATCTGCATCCCGACTTCAGCTCTATCGCGGACGGAAGCTACGGCATCCCGTACACCGTCGTGGACTCGTCGCAGACGCCCAGCATCGCTGTGCCTATCGTGCTGTATCCCACGGAAAGCGACATCACGCTGATTCCGGTCCCGGCAACACTGCCGGTCGAGAGCAATCCCGGCGAGTGTCCGACGACTGGGAACGACCGCCATGCTTTGATCATCGACCGCAACAAGTGCGTCGCGTATGAGATGTACCAGGCGGCGCATTGCACCAACGGATGGACCGCTTCGGACATGGCGGTGTGGGATTTTACGTCTACGGAACAGCGGCCCTACAGCTATACGTCGGCGGACGCTGCCGGGTTGTCGGTTTTCGAGGGGCTGGTCCGCTATGACGAAATCGTCGCGGGCTCTATCAACCACGCCCTCCGCTTTACCGCGCTGCACACCAAGAACGACGCGAACTACGGCTACTTCACTGCCCCCGCAACCCATGCCGCCGGCAATCTGGGCGGCACCGACAACATCATGGGGATGCGAATCCGGCTGAAGGCCAGCTTCGATATTTCTGGATTTTCTTCGACCAACCAGATCATCCTGAAAGCGATGAAGCAATATGGGATGATCCTGGCGGACAATGGCTCAAATTTGTTCTTCCAGGGGACCCCGGACGCGCGCTGGAACGACAGCGACCTCAATGCGCTGAAGGCGGTTCCGTCGTCGGCTTTCGACGTTGTGCAGATGGCCCCGGTGTACGACTCCGCAAGCGCTCCTAAAGGCGCGGCGCCGGTCATCGGCAGCTTCACGGCATCGGCGACGACGGTAGCCTCAGGAGCGAGCGTAACGCTGACTCCGACAGTCACCGGCGCCTCGTACAGCTACATCGACAAGGCTGGATTCGTTCGCGGACCGGTTGTCGTGAACCCTACCGCGACGACGACCTACACCCTGACCAGCAGGAACGCCTACGGAACGAAGAGCGCCTCGGTTACGGTGACCGTCCAGGGCGGGACCGCGCCGACGCTGCAACTTGCGACCGTTTCGACACAGACGTACGGAGCCGCACCGTTTGCGGTGAGTGCGACTTCCAATTCCGCGGGCGCGATCACCTACTCGGTTATCAGCGGACCGGCGACGATTAGCGGCAGCACAGTCACTCTTACCGGCGTGGGGACGGTGACGCTACAGGCGAGTCAGACGGCGGCAGGCAGCTACACAGCCGGTACGGCCCAGACCAGCTTTGCGATCAATCCGGCGGACCCGGCGCTGGCTTTTATTTCCGTTCCGAGCCAGACGTTTGGCGCTGCTCCTTTTGTCGTCTCCACAACGACGAAGTCTTCCGGCAGTATTGCTTACTCGGTGGTGAGCGGTCCGGCTACGGTTTCGGGCAATCAGGTGACGCTGACCGGCACGGGCACCGTGACGCTGCAAGCCAACGAGGCCGCGGCCGGCAACTATACCGCAGGCACTGCTACGACGATGTTCAGTGTGACGGCGGCGACGGGGACGACCGCGCCGAAGCTGGCGTTCGTCGCCAACTGGGGCGAAACTTTTGGAGCGGCGCCCTTCACCGTGCGCACCACTTCCGCATCGTCCGGAGCCATCACGTATTCCATCGCAAGCGGCCCGGGGACGATCTCCGGCAACACGGTTACGCTGACCGGAGCAGGCACGCTGACAGTGCAGGCAACGCAGGTTGCCACAGGCACCTACGCATCTGCCACGGCGACGATGAACATTCCCATAAAGCCTGGAACTTCCAGCCTGGCGTTCGTTGCCGTCCCGGCAACGGTATACGGTAGCGCGCCCTTTCCACTGAGCGCGACATCGAAATCTCCGGGGGCGATTGTGTACAGAGTGACGAGTGGGCATGCGACGATTTCCGGCAACATGCTTACACTTACGGGCATTGGCGCGGTGCATCTGCAAGCTACCCAGGCCGCAACCGCTAACTACGTGGCGGCCACCGCCACCACCTACTTCAATGTAACGCCGCAGCCCCCGACGATAAACTTTACGGCGGTGCCCGACCAGACTTTCGGCAATCCGCCGATCACACTGAATGCGAGTTCGAACTCTCCAGCCCCGATTACCTACAGCCTCGTTGGCGGATGGGCTATCCTCTCCGGCAACACCGTTACTCTAGCCCGGCCAGGAGTCCTTACGTTCCTGGCCCGCCAGGCGGCAAGTGGAAACTTTGCCGCAGGCAGCGCCGAGATCAGTTTCAACGTCACAGCAGAACCCGTGACAATGGCATTGGGCGCGATTCCAGCCAAGATCTAGCCCTGATCCTGTCAGATTCACCCATAAGCTCCTTTGCATCCGCATGACTCACGCAGTACAAGCGAAACCGGAAGGACCATCCTAACCTTGGAAGACGGTCCCCGGCCATGAATCCTGTCGAATAAGAGGCGGGTGGCGGTACCTCCCAGTTCTGCCACAGGCTGACTGATTGTTGTGATCGAGGGAGTCAGCAGCGAGTAAAAATCCACATCGTCGAAGCCTACCAGCGCCACATCTCGTTGCAGGCGAACCCCCATCGTCTTCAGCGTCTTGATTACCGTGGTCGTGCAAAGATCATTCGTCGCGAACAACGCCTCCGGTGGCTCGGGGGAATCGAAGAGGGTCTGCAAGGCAGGCAGAACGGCGGCCTCATTTTTCAGCACCAGCTTCTTGCACGGCAGCTTTGCGGCCCGAAGACATTCTTCGTAGGCCGCCACCCGCAGCTTGATGGAACGCAGGTGAAAATCCGTCGCGATGCAATAAATCCGCTTGTAACCGTGACTCATCAGATGTTTGACGGCCATGTCGGCGCCTTGGCGGTTCTCCGCTTCCACGGAGTCGGTAGACGCAATCTCGATGGGCCGATCGATAGTGACGATGGGGATCGCTCCAGTTGCCGCGGTTTTCAGGTGCTTGCTCCGGCTGTTGACGGGGGCAAGCAGGATGCCGTCCACCGGGTGGTTGGTCATCTGTTCAATCTCTGCTTCTTCCGTGGACGGGTCTCCGTTGGAGACAGCGAGCCAGACAAGATAACCCGCCTCTCGGGCTGCCTGCTGAACGGACTGGCTGACCACTGCGAAGAATGGATCGGCCACGTCGGGCACGATCAGCCCGATGGATTTGGAAAGCTGACCGGTCAACATGCGCGCGGCCTGGTTTGGGCGATATCCCAGCTTGCGTATGGCCGCATGGACCCGCTTTGCGGTCGCCTCGGAAACGTACGAATGGCCATTGATGGTCCGGGAGACCGTCATGGGACCAACCCCTGCGGCCCGAGCCACGTCGACCAGCGTCGCCCTCCTATCTGGTGAAGCTTTGCGCATGCGCACCTTCGCAAACTTTTATGAGAACGCTATCAGAAATTTACACATCCTGTTGTAATTTTGTTGCAAAATCTAGTTGACATTAGGTTTTATCGCAGTATATAAGCTCATCTTCCGTGATAACGCAATCATATTTGTTCCCAAAATTAGACACCAAAGAAGCGACAGTCGATTTTTTAAGGAGAGGCAATGAAACGTGGCGCGCGTATTTTCTACTCTTGGGCGATTCTTTTGATTCTGGTGCTCATACCTGTAACCGCATATTCACAATCGGACGTCGGCAGCATCGGCGGATTTGTGCGAGACAAATCGGGAGCGGCCATCCCCGGCGCGAGCGTGACCATCCGCAATGAAGGGACCGAAGAAGCCCATACCGTGTCAGCCGACGGACAGGGCCACTACGCGGTCACCAACCTGCCGCCCGCAACCTACAGCGTGACGGCGGAAGCCAGCGGATTCAATAAGTTCGTCAGCGTTCATAATCCTCTCGGCGCCAGCACGACGATTGCCATCGACGCGGCGCTCGCTCCCGGCTCTGTGAATCAAACCGTTGAGGTCATTGCCAGTGCGGTTGAGCTACAGACCGAGTCGGGCGCGGTGCAAAGCGAAGTCAGCGGCCAGACCATCACCGACCAGCAGTTGAACGGCCGGAATCCGCTCTTCATGGGCTCTCTCGTCCCGGGCATGCGCAGCGGCACCACGCTCGGCGACCTCAATTTTGCCATTGGCAGTTCCGTTCCGTTCAATGTGAACGGCGCTCGTCAGCAGGACACGCTTGTCACCTTTGACGGCGCGCCTGCTGTTCGTACTCGCGGAAGCGGCCAGATCATCGGCGTAGCGAATCCCGATGCGATCGAGGAAATGCAGATCCTTACCTCGGACTACCAGGCGGAGTACGGCAGCTCCTCTGGCGGCCAGATGCGCATCGTCTCCAAGACCGGCACCACGAACTTTCATGGATCGGTCTATGAGTACCTGCGCAACTCCGCACTGAATGCCAACACCTGGGTGCGCAACCAAGCCGCCAGCACCCGGTTCGCCTCACCCTTCCGCTTCAATAATTTCGGTTTCACGTTCGGTGGCCCGGTCTATATTCCTGGGTTTCACTCCACCGACAAGTTCCGTCAGAAGGTCTTCTTCTTCGTCAGTGAAGACTGGATCCGCAACCGTTCCACCGACACCCAGACCCAGACCGTCCCCACCAACCTCATGCGTATGGGAAACTTTAGCGAGCTTCTCTCCGCGAATCCTTTCTATTCCGGCACGACGATCGTCTACGATCCAGCGACTTGCCCGGTCAACAAAGCTGCGGGTTGCACGCCGTTCTTTAACAACACAATTCCCAATGGCAGGCTAAGCGCCAATGGCCTGGCAATTATTGACGCGTATCCGGCGCCCACCCCCGGCTACGTCTCCGGCAGCAGCAGCAACTGGATCGCAAGCGCCCCACATCCCATCAATCAGCGCAAGCAATCCATTGCCGTCGATATTGCTGTCACCGATCATCATCACATTGCATTCCGCCGGCAAAACGTAACCTACAACGAGTCCCTGCCGTTCGATCAGGGTTCCGGTCTGACGGGCAGATACTTCAACCGCCCCAACCAGACCAACGGCCTCACGTGGACCTGGATCATCAGTCCCAGCATGATCAATGAGGCCCGTGCCACGTACAGCCTCGACCAGGTGTACATCCCCGTAAATACAGCGCTTGCCGGGTTCAACCGGCAGACTCTCGGGATCAATTTTCCGTACATCATCCCCGGCCAGAAGGCCCAGCAGAACAAGATTCCTACGGTCAGCGGCCTTGGAAGTTTCTACGGGCTGGCGGGCGGTCCCTATCCTTCCCACTCGGGTGGTCCGATCTACACCTACTCGGACAGCTTGACGAAGGTCTGGGGAAGTCACACGGTGAAAGTAGGCGCCGAGTTTCAGAACTCCGGCGAAAACGATAACGACCAGATCAACGTCTCCACGGTCCCTGGCGGAGCCAACAATCAGAACGGCAACTTCGTCTTCAGCGACGGTAGAAACGGTTATGGCGGAACGTCGGGCGTAGCTCTGGCCAACTTGGCACTTGGTCTGGCGGACGTCTACACGGAAATCGGCCCGAAGTCGTACACGGTATGGCGCGGGCAGGTGTATGAGGCTTTCGCGCAGGACTCGTGGAAGGTAAACAGCCGTTTGCACATCGACTACGGTCTGCGTTACACGGCACTTACGCCGTATAAGGCTGCGTGGGCCAATGCTGCCTTCTTCGATCCGGCTTCGTTCAGCGCCTCGGCCGTTCCAACCGTAAATCCGGCGACCGGCAACGTTGTCCTCGGCACCGGAAACCCGTATAACGGCATGGTCATCCCGGGCTACTCCAGTTTCCCCGCTTCGGCCGTTGCTCACGGAGTTGTCGGTGCGACCGCCGCGAGCGCCGGCACAGCCTGCGACGGTTCGCCTTGCACCAGCCTCTTCGCTCCGAGCATCAAGGACGGTTACGTCGATACGGCCCAGGCCTGGCAACCCCGTTTAGGAATCGCATACTCGATCACTGACAAAACCGTGGTTCGCGGTGGATTTGGCCAGTTTGCAACCCGTATGGGATTGCTGGACAACATATTTCCCGGCGGCAATCCACCGTTCCAACCCTTCGTCGGCATCAACGCCGTCGCCAACAACCTGACCTCGATGGTCGATAATCCGGGATACGCTCTGAACAGCGGGGTCGCTCCGTCCCTCACGGTGA
The DNA here is from genome assembly GCA_035648695.1 of Acidobacteriaceae bacterium. Taxonomy (GTDB): domain Bacteria; phylum Acidobacteriota; class Terriglobia; order Terriglobales; family Acidobacteriaceae; genus Granulicella. The sequence goes on from DASRLB010000007.1 coordinate 7,476, forward strand.
CTACGCTCAACAGGCACCTTAAAGCGCCTGTCCGGTACAACTGGAACTTCACCGTACAGCGCGAACTGCCGCTGAAATCCACGTTGTCGGCAGCCTACGTCGGCGGTCGCGGAACGCACAGTTGGCGAGTCTATGACATCAACCAGCCAACCGTTGGGGCGCAGCAGGCTCATCCCGGCATCAACGTCAACGCTCTCCGTCCGTATCTTGGCTATGCCGCAATCCAGCAGGAACAAAGCGACGGACGTTCGCGGTACAACTCACTTCAAGTCTCATGGCAGCGCACAGCGGTCACCAACATGAGCTTCGGCGTGAGCTACACGTTGTCCAAGAGCATGGATGACAGCTCCAACTACCGTGACATCGTTCCCGACACCTACGACACCGGCAACCTCTACGGACCGTCGGAGTACGACGCGCGGCACATGGTGGTCGTCAACTACATCTGGACGCTTCCTTTCCTTCGCACCCAGAACACGCTTACGGCCAAGATTCTCGGCGGTTGGCGGTTTGGCGGCCTCGCCCAGTTCCAGACAGGAGCGCCATGCGGCGTCGGAGTGAATACCGACTATGCGGGCGTTGGAGAAAACGGCAGCTTCGGTTGCGGATCGCAGGGCGAGTTCTGGACCATGAATGGAAAGCCAAAAATCCTGCATAACTTTGGAGCGGGCAAGTACTTCTCCACCACCAACCCCGACGGCACGGCCATCTTCACGGCGCCTGCTTTAGGCACCTTCAACCACCAGCAGGGCGTCAGGGATTCCATTTACCAGCCCGGCTATCAGGACTGGAACCTCTCGCTCAAGAAGAAGTTTGTCTTCACCGAGAAGACCAACATGGAGTTCACCACGGAAGCGTATAACTTCATCAACCATCCCAACTGGGCCGGGCCGAACCTGAACCCCACCTCCGGCCAATTTGGACAGGTCACCGCCAAAACCACCAGCAACCCGCGCACCCTGCAAGTGGGGCTGCATATATCGTTCTAATTCACGCTGGACGACGACAACGACCCTCTCGCAAGAGAGGGTCGTTGTCTGTACCGTCTATAGCGCATCAACCATGATCGCGAGCACTGTACCGATTGCTCGCTCAGCCTTCGTGCCGGGAGTGGATCGGTGACCTTTTCGAACTCGCATCGGCGGTTAAGGCGCAGCCTCGGCACATGCTTCTTTTTGGCAGTGACATTGCCAGTCCTGGCGGCCAGTGCGCAGGAACACGCCACAAACCTGGCGCGCTATGTCGATCCCTACATTGGCGTGGACTGGGGCGGCAACACCTTCATCGGGGCCGCGGTGCCTTTCGGCATGGTGAAGCTCGGGCCCGACATGGAGAGTTTCGACCATCGTCCCTCCGGCTTCGGTTACAGCAGTGACGGCGCTATCCTCGGCTTCTCCCACACGCATTTGAGCGGAGCACAGGGCAAGTACGGCAATATCCTTGTGCAACCGGTTACCGGCACGGTAACGCTGGGCCAGTTATCTTCGCCGCGCAATGCAGAGAGCGCTTCACCGGGATACTACGCCGCGACCCTGACCCGCTACGGCGTGCGGGCCGAGGTATCGTCCACGCGCCACACCGGCGTCCATCGCTACACTTTTCCCGCATCGAAAGATGCGCACCTCACCATCGACATCGAACACTGTCTCAGCCGCGGCAACCGCAAGGGATGGGAGGACCAGCATTTCGATGGTGGCGAGGTCCACATCGTCTCGCCACGTGAGGTCGCTGGCGTTGGCCGATACAGTGGAGGATGGAACCGCGGTGGTGAGTACAGCGTCTACTTCGACCTGGTGACGGATGCGCCGGTCCGCGCATCGCGCACATGGACAGGCAGCTCCATTACCGCCGCCAAAGACGCGAGTGTGTCCACCGAGATACCGCTGGGCGCGATTCTCGACTTCAGCACTACGGCCGGCCAGCCCGTGCATGTGAAGGTTGGGATATCGTTCATAAGCATCGACCGGGCCCGCGCGAATCTGGCGGCAGAGATGCCGGCGTTCGATCTGGATGCAACCCGTCGCAACGCCCTTCAGCAATGGGAGAAGCAACTGCAGACGATCCATCTGCAGGGCGCAACTCCCTCGCAGATGCGCCAGATCTACACTGCGGTGTATCACACCATGCTGATGCCGGTCGATCGCACGCATGAGAACCCGCTGTGGCAGTCCAGCGAGCCTTACTACGATGACTACTACGCTATTTGGGACACCTTCCGCACCTCAGCACCGTTGCTCACTCTGATCGCACCGGACCGCGAGCGGGACCTCGTGCGTTCGCTTCTCGACATCTACCGGCACGAGGGCTACATGCCAGACGCCCGCAGCGGCAACGATACGGGCCGCACGCAAGGGGGAAGCAATACCGATGTGATGGTGGCCGATGCCTTCGTCAAGCATCTGCCTGGCATCGACTACAAGCTGGCGCTGCAGGCCATGATGAAGAACGCCGAAGTCCCACCGCAAGACCCCCAGAAGGAAGGGCGCGGCGGCCTTGCGGACTACAACAGGCTCGGGTACGTCACCACGGCCGACGAGCGCGCCGGTTCACGCACCGTCGAATATGCAAACGACGACTTCTCGATTGCAGAGGTAGCGTGTGGCCTGGGCGAGCAGGACATCGCTACAAAATATCTCGCTCGCGCGCACAACTTCGAAAACCTGTGGGACCCGAAACTGATCGAGGGCGCAGATGTGAACCAGCGGGCGAAACGCAGCGTACCGGGCTTTAGCGGCTTCATTCGGCCACGCAATCCCGATGGCTCGTGGGCCGCGCCGAACACCATCGTCCGCGGCTCATGGTGGACCTTCTTCTATGAAGGCGACGAGTGGACGTACTCGCTCTACGCGCCGCAGGACACGGCCCGCATCGTCGAACTGGCGGGCGGCCCCAGCGAATTCACGCGCCGCCTCGACTACATCTTCACCCACGGCCACTACGACGTGTCCAACGAGCCCGGCTTCATGCTGCCCATGCTCTACCTATGGGCCCGACGGCCGGACCGTACGGCGGACGTCCTTCGCCTCACGCTTGAGAAAAACTTCACCGACACGCGAGCGGGCATCCCGGGTAACGATGACTCCGGCGCCATGTCGAGCTGGCTCATCTTCAACACACTCGGCTTTTATCCAGTCGCAGGCCAGGATGTCTATTTGATCGGCTCACCCGCAGTTCCTCAGAGCACCATTTCGGTGGGCCACGGAAAACGACTGCGTATCGTTGCGCATGGCGCGGGCGCGGACGGTCTCAACCGTTACATCCAATCGGCAACGCTGAACGGCAAGCCGTGGGAGAAGGCGTGGTTCCGTCATGCCGACATCGCGAACGGCGGTGAATTAGAGCTGCAGATGGGTTCTGCGCTGTCCGAATGGGGAACAAAGATCAGTCCACCCTCGGCTTCGGATAGGGGCTTTCAGCTCTGCAAAAGATAGGAACATCGGCGGCTTGCATGGAAGACGAGATCTCGCCAACTGTCGCCAACCTCGACTGACTGGAAGCATGGAGCCATTCGATATACTTGTTCAGACTTCGATTTTGAAAGTTTCTACCAAGAGATGTTTCAACGAACCGGAACGAGAACCGGTACCAGCATTTTTGGTAGTCTTCGACTTGATCGCTCCTTCCGCGCATGCAAATGATATACAGCGGATTAGATCGACAGGGCCTATAGCTCAATTGGTTAGAGCATCGGACTCATAATCCGCTGGTTCCAGGTTCAAGTCCTGGTGGGCCCACCATTCTGTTTTCAAGACACCGTGAAAGGCCCGGTCGAAACCGGCTTCTGGCAACTCGTCGCAGTTCTACTACTTCTGGGGATTGGGTGGGGGAGTGGCCTGGTCGGCGGTGCGGTCGGCCTTGTCCTGCTTCTTGGCCGCCTTTTTGACCTTGTGGCTCTTCATGGCCTTGCTCTCGGCCTTGTCTGCCTTGGCTTGCGCCTTGTCCACCTTGTGGTTCGAGGCGGCCTGGGCTTGCGCGTGCTTGGCGCATTGCGTGGCGGACTGCGCGAACCCGATGCCGCAAAGCGCGGCGGAAAGCGTGAGTACAGCTACTACCTGGCTGATCTTCATAGGTAAAATCTCCTAGCCTAGTTGGATGGCAGCAAGGGCGGCGGAGTAGCTTGCAGGGGCGATTTGGCGCGGCTATTTGTGAAGCTGCCGATGCCACGTCCAGGCGCTGGAGAGGATGTCGTCGAGCGTAGGATGTGCGGGCCGCCAGCCGAGTTCATGCTGGGCTTTTTCGGAACTCGCGACAAGCACCGCGGGGTCGCCCGGGCGGCGGGGGTGCTGCTCTACCGGAATGGCGTGGCCGGTGACGCGGCGCGCGGCTTCGATGACTTCGCGGACCGAAAAGCCGCGGCCATTGCCGAGGTTATACAGCAGAGGCGTCGTGGAGTTATGGAGCGCGCTGAGCGCGAGGACGTGCGTACGGGCGAGGTCTTCGACGTGGATGTAGTCGCGGATGCAGGTGCCGTCGGGTGTGGCGTAGTCGTCGCCATAGATGCTGATGCTGGCGCGACGGCCGAGAGCGACGTCGAGGATGATGGGGATGAGGTGCGACTCCGGCTCGTGGGCCTCGCCGTATCCGGCAATTGCGCCGGCGACGTTGAAGTAGCGCAGCGCGGCGTAGCGCAGGCCGTGGATGCGGTGGAACCAGGCCAGCATCTGCTCGACCAGGAGTTTGGATTCGCCGTAGGGATTGGTCGGCGCAAGGCGGGCGGTTTCGAGGATGGGCGTCGATTCGGGCTCGCCGTAGACGGCGGCGGTCGAGCTGAAGACGAGGTTCTGCGTGCCGCTGGCGACGAGGGCTTCGAGCAGCGAAAGCGTCGCGACAGTGTTGGAGCGAAAGTAGAGGCCGGGGTCCTTCATCGATTCTCCGGCTTCGATGAGCGCGGCGAAGTGCAGCACGCCGTCGAACTTCGCGGCGCTGAGGGTGCGGGTCATCACCGTGGCGTCGGCGATGTCGGCTTCGATGAAGGTAGCGTCAGTCGGGAGCGCCGCGGGCTTGGAGTGGACGAAGTTGTCGACGATGGTGACGGCGTGTCCCTGCGACAGCAGAAGGCGGGCGACCGTGCCGCCGATGTAGCCGGCGCCGCCGGTGATCAGGATGTTCTGTGGGCTTGATGTCATCGACTTCTAGAGTAAGCGATGCGGGCTCGTCGAGACTGTTGCGTTCCGCGCCGCGTTGAAGGAGAGGTCAATACACGATCTCGTGTGGCGCCGGCCAGGTCATCGTGCCGTCCGCGCGGTTGACGTAGATGAAGGCGCGCGTGCCTCCGTTGAGTTCGGCCGCGACGATGATGCCAGAGCCGAACGTGCCCGAACCGTCGGTCTTCGAGAGGTCGAT
>DASRLB010000008.1:0-3074 GCA_035648695.1 Acidobacteriaceae bacterium
GGATCGCTACACGGGTTTGGACCGTTTCGGAAGAAACATCGACCAGAATTACATCAACACCAGCACCGGCGTCAGCACGGATCGCTTCCAGTATGGTTATGATCCCAATAGCAATGTTTTGTACAAGAGCAATCTGGTGAGCTCCGCGAACTCCGAGCTTTATCACCTCAACGGTTCGAGCAACGGGTACGACAACCTCAATCGCCTGCCGGCCTTCTCGCGCGGGACGCTCAACTCGACCCACGACACGATCACGGCCGCCTCAAGGTCGCAGACCTGGGCGCTCGATGCCCTTGGCAACTGGACGAGCAATAGCGATAGCGTGAGCGGAACCCAAACGCGTAGCGCGAACGCGCAGGATCAGCTGTCGGCGATCAGCGGCAAGATCGTGGATAACTCGACGACGACCGCCGTGCTGCCCACTTACGACAACAACGGCAACACGACAAAAGACGAACGCGGGTTCACATATACATATGATGCCTGGAACCGCATCCTCACGGTGAAGAACGCCTCCGGCGTGCTCATAGCGACGTACACCTATGATGCCCTCGGCAATCGGATCAGCATCACCGAAAACGGCGTCCTCACCGACCTCTATTACAATGGCAAGCAGGTTATCGAGGAGCGCCAGTCGGGCACGGTCGTCAACCAATACGTCTGGAGCCTGGGCTACGTCAATAACCTGCTGCTGAGAGATGACAACTCGGTGACCGGCAGCCTCGGCAAGAGCGGTTCGGGCCTGGGCGTCCGCGTCTTCGCGCAACACGATGCCGTCTATAACACCACGGCGCTGACGGACGGCACGCCGGGGAGTCTCACGCTGGGCGCGGTGGTCGCGCGATTTCAATACGACTCCTACGGAGCGGTGAGCCTTCTGACGCCGGGGTGGGCGAGCACGACCACCGATACGTATCATTTTGCTTATTACTTCCAGGGCGGGCGATATGATTCCGTGACGGGATTGCTGCACTTCCAAGCGCGGGATTTGAGTCCAACGTTGGGGACGTGGGTCGAGAAGGATCCGACGGAAGGGGCGTATTTGGATGGAATGGATTTGTATCAGAGCGAGGACAGCAATCCCAGTTCCACGACCGATGCGACGGGACTTCAAACCGATTGGCATCACATGCTCCCGCAAGCGGTCCTGAAAGACCTGATTGGGCAGGGCGCGATCGACGCCGCCGAGTTTGGGCGCTATATGGATAGCAAAGATCACTCCGCCCTGCATTCAGCTGGGTGGAATGATGAGTGGAAATTATGGGCGGCCGAAATGAAGAAGGGCGGCGAAAAGATCACGGTGAAAGCCTGCCGCGTCCAACTCAAGGTCATGTCTAAGCAATCGAAATATGCCGCTATTCTCGAAAAAGGACTGCCTGCGGTCATGAGCTACGGGGAATGGAAGAACGCGCCAAAGGCCCTGAAACAGGAACTTGAGGTCGCAATACAAGGTTTGTCAAAGCTAGCGCCTGAGGAATCGGAACGCCTTCAGATTCTGATGGAAGCCGCGGGAAAGGCCGGAAAGGCGGCGCCTATCGTTGGTGCGTTCGTGCAGGGCCTTTTGGTCGGTCACGCGACCACGAGCGACACACACTTCCAAGCGTTCGTCAACCGCTCAATTCAGACCATCGCTTGCCCCGACGGGAATTACAGCGATATCCGCGACGAGCAGTATCGTCAGGCGCGCGGTACGGTGGCGCTTGAGTGGGCGGGAAACCTGGATTCGTCGGGCTATACGTCTGGCGAGGACTTTGTGGATGCCATGGCGGAGCTTTTTGAGGCGATGTATAAAGTGACTCACCCTGGCACTTGATCGAATGGTGTCACCCATGACAACGCGCGTGTTTGACGTTTGTCTACCATGTGCATCCGATCCGAGGCTCTTCCATTTCCATTATGTTATGTTTCACGGTATACTCGAGGATGGCGCGAACGGAGGGCCATTTCGACTTTCGCGAAATGCGTTCTACGAAGCTCCCGTCATACTTCCAAGCGCGAAAGAACTGCTCGTTTCCACGGATGTGTTTCAAAGACTTGCTGCTGTTTCGGAGTTGACCTCCGCGCCGGTAACCGATGAATTTGTGTTTTCGGTTCCGTACCGGCTTGGCGGAACGCCCAAGCGGCTTGCAGAGGCTGCGCCATGGATCGAAAAGGATATCCATCGTCGCGACAGGACCATGCTTCCTCCGGCCAATTCTGTTGAACGGAATTATGTCGCGCTTGAGGTGCGCCCGATCAGGCGGGTCAATGCGTCGATGTGTGGCACGGCCTCCGTTCGCCACCCGTCTTGGAATCGGATTAAGACAGATAGGGTGGTGCGCGATGAGGACTTTCTTCGTCGCGCCGGCATCGTGTGGACGAGGCTCGGTTATCAAGTTTCATCGCCTGTTTGGCAAGTGCTTGCTCCGCTCGTACCCTGGCCGTTCTTCGGATCGGAGCCTTTCGAGGTGCGTTGAAGCAGCCTGGAACGAATGATTTAAGGAAGATCGAATGGCGGAGGCTGCGGCGTGAGATGCCTGGACTGAACACATGCAAATGCGGACGACCAGCGCGATCGCGGATTACACCAACGGGACGCCGACCGCGAACAGCAATCAGACGACGGATTGGACGTACAACGGCGACAGCGAGATTCTGACGATGACGGCGGTCATGCCGACGGGACAAAACAACCAGGAGACCAAGTATATCTATGGCACCGGCACGACACCGGGCACGGATTTGTTCTGCAACAATCTTGTAGCGACCACCGAGTTCCCCGACCCAACCACCGGGCTGCCCAGCACATCCGCGGGCAATCAGATCACCAATAATTATGACTGGCAGGGCGACGTTTTCTACGTCTTATATCAGAGCGGCGACAGCCATTACTTCGCGCACGACGCCGAGGGCCGGCTCAGCGCCGACTCGGTGCTGAGCCTGGGGTCGGCCAAAGGGTTCATCCGACTAATGCGTAGGTAGTTTCGTGTAAAGCGAAGATTTTAAGTTTGAAGAAGTCGGGGTCTCGGAAGCCGTATGCTTGTCGTTGCATGGTTTTGATCTTGTTATTTGTGCCTTCCAATGGCCCGGTGGTG
>DASRLB010000009.1:0-4070 GCA_035648695.1 Acidobacteriaceae bacterium
ACCTCATCGAGAACTTCTTCGCCAAACTCAAGCTCTTCCGCGCCATCGCAACCCGATACGACAAAACGGCAAGAAACTTCCTCGCTGCAATTCACCTCGCAGCAGCAACCATTTGGCTCATTTGATGACACACCCTAGCGCTATTGAGCCCAGGCTGAGAATGTTGCACGTCATTCGTGACGAAGAGCCACTACGGGGTCCATTTTGGCGGCGCGCATGGCGGGTAACATGCCGGAGACGATTCCTACCAGCGCGAGGATGATGAACGACGTCAGCATGACGCTGCCCGAGGCGCTGAGGATGATGTCGCCTTCGTGGTTCGCCGTCTTGTACATCTCCGAGTAGAGCGGCATTGCCGGGACCAGGTGCGCGACGATGACCGCGGCGATCATGCCGATGACGCCGGCGATGAATGTCAGCGTAAGGGCTTCGAGCAGGAACTGGCGGCGGATGTCGCGGCGGCGGGCGCCGAGAGCTTTCTGGAGACCGATTTCGCGGGTGCGCTCGGTGACCGAGACCAGCATGATGTTCATCACGCCGACGCCGCCGACCGCCAGCGTCATCGCTCCGATGATCCCGAGCAACACCTGCAGCGCGATGCCGAACTGCATGATGCCCTTGGAGTCTTCGATCGTGTCCCATGCGTTGATGGCCTTGGGGTCTTTGGGGTCAAAGTGGTGGCGTTGGCCGAGCACGGTGCGGACTGCCTGGAGGGCCTGAAGGTGCATGTCCGGCGACGATGGTTGGAAGACGAGGGAGTTGGGGTCGCGCTGCTGGCGGAGCGTGCGCATGGTGGGGAATGGGACGAAGACGTTTTCGTTGTCGGGACCGTTGTTGGATGAGTCCTGGATTTTGTTGCGGAGGACTCCGATGACGGTGAAGGGCTGGCCTTCGATCTGGACGACTTCGCCGACGGGCGGATAGCCGTTGAAGAGTTTTTCCGCGGCGTGCGAACCGAAGATGCAGACCTGGCGGTGGGCGGAGAAGTCGTCGGCCTCGAAGTAGCGACCGGTTTCGACGTCCAACTTGCGCATTTCGCCGTAGGAAAGGTCGACGGCTTTGGACTGGATGGTGACCGCCTTGGGGCCATACTTGATGCTGAAGGCATCGTCGGACTCGCGCGAGATGGCCTTCAGGTAGGGCAGCGAATCCCGGATGGCTTCCATGTCTCCGTCGCGGAGGATAATTTTCTGGCCGGCGCGCTCGCCGCCGGATTGCATGGAGGTTTGGCCGCCCCAGACCATGACGATGTTGTTGCCGATGCCGAGGAAGCCCTGCAGGACCGTGTTGCCGAGGCTCTTGCCGTAACTGAGGAGGAGCACCACCGTGACCAGTCCCCACATGATGCCGAGCATGGTGAGGCCCGAACGCACGCGGTTGCGATTGAGGGAGTCTACGGATTGGGAGAAGGCTTCGCGGAAGTTCATGGGGTTAGTGAATAGTGGTTAGTGAATAGTGAATAAGGCAACGGCAACAGCGGACTAGTCGGTGCGGAGGCACTCCATGGGGGTTAGTTTGGCGGCGCGGAGGGCGGGGTAGGTTCCCGCGGAGACGGTGATGGCGGCGAGGGTCAGGAGCGATGCTGTGATCGCCGCCGTGGAGATGGCCGGGTGGGGGACGAAGTCGGGGAGTGGGACATGGCGCAGCAGCAAGCAGACGCCGGTGCCCGCCATGAGCCCGATGGCGCCGCTGACCAGCGTGATGATGGCGGACTCGGCGAGGAACTGGCGGCGTATGTCTTTGGCGGTCGCGCCGAGGGCTTTGCGGACGCCGATTTCGCGGGTGCGCTCGGAGACGGCGACCAGCATGATGTTCATGACGCCGATGCCGCCGAGCGCGAGCGTGAGCAGCGCGACGGTGGCGAAGAAGATGGTCATGGCGTGGAAGATGTTCTGGGTGAATTTGGCGCCCTGGAGCGTGTCCCACACCCAGAGGGCGTCGAGGTCGGTGGGGTCGAAGTGGTGGCGAGCGCCGAGGATCTCGCGTAACTGGCGGACGGCTTCTTCGTGGCGGTCGGGCGAGACCGGCTGGACGACGAGGTTGTTGATCCAGCCGGGGTAAATACCGGGGCGAGCGGGCGGGAAGTCGCGGGCCATCGCGGAGTAGGGGACGAAGAGTTGGGTGTTGTCCGGGCCGGAGCCGTAGCTGCCGTTCTGCTTCTTGTTCTCGAGCACGCCGATGACGGTGTAGGGGTAGCCGGCGACCATGAGCGTCTGGCCGACGACGGGCTTGCCGGGGTAGAGCTGGCGGTTGGCGTCGGCGCCCAGGACGATGACCCGGGTGGCGTTGGTTTCGTCGTCGGGAACGAACATGCGGCCCTGCTCGGCGGTGAGGGAACGGAAGTTCTGGTACTGCGGCCACACGCCGCGGACGGCGCGGCTGGAGGCGTTCCACTGGCTGACTTCGGAGACGGTGTTGCGGAGCTCGGGGGAGACGTTCTTGATGAGCGGCGCGCCCTGCTGGATGGCGATGGCGTCGTCGACGGTGAGGGTGATATCGCGGTTGGCGGCGTAGCCTCCGGAGGGCATGCCGGTTTTGCCCGGGAAGCAGATGGCGATGTCGGTGCCGATGCTTTGCAGGCGGTGCTGCTGGTCGATGCTGAAGCCGATGCCGAGGCCGACGAGCAGGATGACCGAGGTGATGCCCCAGATGATGCCAAACATGGTGAGGAAGCTGCGCAGCTTGGTTTCCCAGAGCGCGGACATCGTCTGTTTGAGAATTTCGAGCAGGGGCATGGGCTTTGGCCGGGTGCGGCTGGGGAGTGATACGCCCGGCGCGGGGCAAAGGTTCCGTGGGTTACGATAAGGGCTGCGTGCGCGGCTTCGCATCATTGGCCCGGATGGTGAAATCGGCAGACACAGCGGACTTAAAATTGTCTACGTCACAGTCTTACCAATCATATAAATTGTTGAAAATAAATATACTTGACCGGAATTACCGCCGAGCGCTATCCTTACACATCCCTTCCACATTTTCGCAGTTTCGGGAGAGACAGAAGGTGGGCCACGTATGTCCGAACACCACACCATCCTCGGTGGCAAAGTTCATGTCTACAGGCGTCCGAACAGCTCTAGCTGGCAATGCGCCAGCTATCTAGCGGGAAGGAATCGACGCACGACCACGAAAGAAGACAGTCTCTCGAAGGCAAAGGAAGTCGCAGAAGACTGGTATCTGCAGTTGCGCGGCAAGCTCCGCGACGGTGAGCTGAAAAGCGGGAAACTGTTCCGCGAAGCGGGGAAGTTGTACCTGCGCGAATTCGACATCATCACGCAGGGAGAACGGAGCCCGACCTATGCGCGCGGACAACACGCGCGTACAGATGGCCACCTCATCCCGTTCTTCGGCAACATGGTGCTTCCTGAAATCACCTCTGGCAAAGTCAACGAGTATCGAATCCGTCGGCTCGAAGAAAGCAAGGCTCAACGCGGCAAGCCGCTGGCGCATAACACCATGCACCAGGAAATCGTGACGCTGCGCCAAATATTCAAGACGGCTCTGCGGCATGGATGGATCGATCATTTACCGGATTTGTCAGAGCCGTATCGCTCGTCGCCGAAGATTTCGCATAGAGCATGGTTCTCACCGGAAGAGTACAAGCAGCTTTACGAGGCGACCCGAAAACGCGCCCTTGATCCTAAGCAGCCCCGCTTCCGTTGGGAAGCGGAGCAACTTCACGATTACGTTCTATTCGCAACCAATACCGGCCTCCGCCCGGACGAGGCAATGCGCCTTCAGTTTCGGGATGTCATGGTGGTCGAAGACGAGGGCAGCGGCCAAACCATCCTTGAGATCGAAGTACGTGGCAAACGCGGTGTTGGTTATTGCAAGAGCACAGCGGGAGCGGTGCATCCGTTTGAGCGGCTGAAAGCCCGCACAAGACCAGATGGTGGGCCAGGAAGATCGGGCAGTCGCACCGCATCCATAGCGAACGGAGAGTGGCACGAACCAGGACCTACCGATCTTCTGTTTCCGAAATGGCCTCGCGATTTATTCAACGCAATTCTTGAGGAAGAAAAGCTCCGCACCGACCGCGACGGTAGGCCGCGAACTGCTTACAGTCTGCGCCACAC
>DASRLB010000010.1:0-4041 GCA_035648695.1 Acidobacteriaceae bacterium
ACCTCATCGAGAACTTCTTCGCCAAACTCAAGCTCTTCCGCGCCATCGCAACCCGATACGACAAAACGGCAAGAAACTTCCTCGCTGCAATTCACCTCGCAGCAGCAACCATTTGGCTCATTTGATGACACACCCTAGCGCGGGCTGAGTCCCTCGACGAATCGGCAGATCGCGAAGGACAGTGCGCCGGCGGTCGCGAAACCGAACGCTCCGAGCGCGGCGATGGAACGAAGGCGGTGGCGGCGCAGCCACTCATCGCGCACCGTTGTCCAGTTCTCGGGAGCGCTGCCAGCGGTCCAGCTTCCAATCTCCTTGTTGAGCGGCACCTGGCGGATGACGGCGAGGAGGATGACGCCCAGCGTCAACACGGCGGATATTGCGAAGCAGGACCGGGCCTCATAGCGGCCGAAGATAGCCACTACGGCGAGCAGAAGGGTCGTCAGGATGAGGAACGGCGGCATTACGCGGCGGTAAAGCTCGTCTTCAGCCTGCTGGCGCAGCGTCCAGCTCATTTCGGGTAGGCGCCGGGCTGAGTGGGCCGACAGCGCGCCGCCGAGGAATATGCCGGCGAGAGTTCCCGAAGCCAATGTTGCAAGCCAGGGGAGGCTGAAAAGAAGCCATTCCGAAAGGGTCATCTGTTATCTCCGTGCAACCCTTTTACACGCAGCCGGTCTGGATGACAACAAAATATCGAATGGGGACAGACGACTGGCGGCAGGCCACGTCCAATGGCAGAGCGCCGCAATAAAAGCGCCTCGCAAGGTAATCTAGATAGAGCTTCATGAACTTACTTCCCCAACCTTCCGGAAACCGGCCTCGGCTTGCGTGTGAAATTTCGCCGCAGGGCGTTGTTGCGGCGCGCGCGGAGACGGCTGTGTCTGCGCTGTCGGCTGTGGCGCGGGTGGTGCTGGCGCCGGGGGCGGTTGCGCCGAGTTTGAAGCCGGGGAATGTTGTCGATCGCGTGGCGGTGAGTGCGGCGATTCGCAAGGCGCTTGAGGATGTGGGGGCGCGACCGAATTCGCGCGGGTCGGACCTGACCGTGGTCATTCCCGATGCGGCGGTGCGAGTGCTGCTGCTGGACTTCGATGTGCTGCCGAACCGGCTGTCGGAGGCATTGCCGATTGTGCGCTTCCGCCTCAAAAAAATGCTGCCGTTTGACGCCGACGACGCCATGCTGACCTACCAGGTGATGAGCACCAGCCGCAGCGTGGTGCGGGTGCTGGCGGTGGCGATTCCGCGGGATGTTCTTTCCGAGTACGAAACTGTAGCGCGTGAAGCCGGGTTTGAGCCGGGTGCGGTGCTGCCGAGTACGCTGGCGTGCGTGGCCGCCATGGACGATGGCGACAGCGCGGCGTTGCTCATCAATGCGAATCCGGTGGGCGTGACGACGGCGATTGTGCGCAGCGGGATTTTGATGCTGCACCGGAGTGTGGATTTGCAGCCTTCGGTCGGAGCCGGTGTGCCGGCGAATTTTCCGCCGGCGCTGTTCGAGTCCAATGGACATGCGCTGCCGCTGGTCGATGCGCATGACAGCGCGGGCGAATGGGCTGCGCAGGAAGCGCTGCCCGAGCATGGGCGCGACCCGTATGCGGAGCCCGCTCCGGTGCAGCATTCTCCGTATGCTTCGCCGACGCTGACTGACGATTTCAATGCGGAAATTCATAACGCCATTCTGGTTGCGCCGACGTCGATGCGGGAGTTTGCGGAGGATGTGGTGCGCGATCCGGTGCTGGCGAGTGGAGCGGCGGCTCCGGTCGTGGCGCATGATCCGAGGACGTGGGAGGTTTCGGCGGGCAAGCCCGCGGGCGGGCCTTCGGACGATATTTCTACGGAAATTGCGCAGGCGGTGAGCGTGGCAGCGGCGTATTACGAGGACACGCTGGCCAGTGCGCCGACGCGGATTTATTGCGCGGGGCCGCTGGGCGCGAATGCGCTACAGGAGATTATGTTGAGCAATGGGCTGGCGCAGACGGACGGGCTGCGGGTGCGCGAGATTGTCGATACCGAGGCGCTGGAGCCGGGCGCGGCGTCGGCCTCTGTGCCGCGGGGCTGGCTGGCCGGTGTGCTGGGGGCGCTGCGAGGGTAATGCGCATATCTGTCAATCTCGCTTCGCGTCCGTTTGTCGAATTGCGGCCGTTCTTCGCGCGCCTGCGGATATTTATGGCGGTGCTGGCAGTCGTCGCGATCGGGCTGGGGGTGGCGCTGCATTTCGAGCAGCAGAAGTTGACGGTCGCCCGGGAGGACATGGCCAGGGTGCATCGCCGCACCGTGGCCGCGCAGATGGAGAAGCAGCAGAATGAGGCCCGGATGCGGCTGCCCGTGAATGCCAGCGTGCTGGAGCGCGCGCATTTTCTGAATGCTCTGTTTGCGGCCAAGAGTTTTTCGTGGACCGCCGTGATGATGGACCTCGAAAACGTGCTGCCGACGGGCGTCCAGGTAACGTCGATCGAGCCGGTCATTACGCCCGACCACGATGTGATTATCAAGCTCAGAGTTTCGGGCGACCGCGACCGCGCGGTGCAGCTGGTGCGGAACCTGGAGCGGTCGTCGCGGTTTATCGCGCCAAGACTTTCGGGCGAGACGACGAAGACCAAGGAGCAGCAATCGGCTGCCGCTGCCGCGGCCGCAGGGGTGCTTCCGGGGGGCGTGGAGTTCGAGATTACGGCGAACTACAATCCGCTGCCTGAGGAAGTCGAAGCTCCGGCGGACAAGACGGGTAAGGGCAAGGCCGGCGCGGCCCCGAAGAAGGCCCCGGCAGCAAAGAATGCGGCGGCGAAGGGGAGAGTTCCAGCGGTCAAGTCGGCGAAGCATCCCAGTAAACCCGGGCCGAAGGATGGGATTGTGCTGAAGCCGTTTTCTCCAGTGAAGCCGGCGGGAGGTAAGCGATGAGCAGCGCTGTCGTCGTTCCTCCGCCGAACAGCTCGTCGGTGATGCGGCATGTGCCGCGGCTGACCGCGCATGCGCGCAAGCTGCTGACGGCTGTCAACCTGCATTTTGCGGGAGTGGCCGCGCTGGGGGTGCTGATCCTGTATCTGGCGGTGCATCTGGGTTTGATGATGCAGGCGCTTCATGCGAACAATGCCGATGCGCTGGTCGAGGAGCAGAATGCCGCGCGCGCGGCGCAGATCGCCGCGATGCCGTTGCGCGGGCTGGATGTGAAACTGGTGAACTCGACCGCGGACGCGGACCGCTTCTATGACGAGCGGCTGCCGTATGCGGTATCGCAGGTGCTGACGGAGCTGGGGAAGGTGACCAAGGCGCAGAATGTTCGCCTGGGGCGGGTGGCGTACAACTACTCGCCGGAACTTTCGGGGCCGGCACAGCTCGTTGAGATCCGTATGGATGCGGCGTTGGCGGGGGACTACCGTCCGCTGGTGCAGGCCATCAATGCGATGGAACGCGACAAGATGTTCTTCGTCATCAACAGCATTACGTTTACGGGCGCGAACGGCGGGCAGGTGAACCTGCGTATGCGGGTGACGACTTACCTTCGGCAGGCGAGGCCGGATGAGCCGCTGGCGGACACCCCCCAGGCCGATGACGCTGCTGCTGCGCCGCCGCAGGCTCCAAAGCCGATTGCGAAGGCGCCTCTTCCCGCGGCTCCCAGAAACGGGAGGCCGCGATGAAGGTTGGAAGCGAGAATCGCAAGAAGACGATTTGGGCCGGGGCATTGATGGTGCTCGCCGTGTTGTTTGTCGGGAAGTTTATCTACAGCCAGTTTGCGGGGGACGATACGCCGAGGACCGCGCCGCCGCCTCCGACCGGGATTGCGAAGGCGTTCAACGCGAATAACACGGAGGTTTCGGAGCAGACGAACGGGCCGGCTGTCCGTTCGACGGGCGGCAATGCTTCGAAGACGGGTACGCTGCCGACCGGGAACGCCGCGGGGGCCGAGGCGAAGAAGCTGGCATCGTCGTCGGGGAACCTCGATCCGACGCTGGATGAGAGTGCCATGCTGCGCACCGAGCATCTGATGTATTCGGGGTCGGGGCGAAATATTTTTTCGCTGGTATATGTGAAGCCGGAGGCGATTCCGTCACC
>DASRLB010000011.1:0-8678 GCA_035648695.1 Acidobacteriaceae bacterium
CTTGAGGTAGGTCGTGACGGCTTCGTCCATCTGGTTGCCGGCCATGCGCACGGAGCGCGAATACACAATGCCCGCCAGCGAAATCACGGCGATGTCGGTCGTACCGCCGCCGATATCGACGACCATGTTGCCGCCGGGTTCGGTGATCGGAAGGCCGGCGCCGATGGCCGCCACCATCGCCTGTTCTACAAGGTGAACTTCCGACGCTTTCGCGCGATACGCCGAGTCCATAACCGCGCGCTTTTCTACCTGCGTAATCTCGCTCGGCACGCCGATGACGATGCGCGGATGCACCATGCGCTTGCGGTTATGCGCCTTCTGGATGAAGTAGTTCAGCATCTTCTCGGTTTGCTTGAAGTCGGCGATAACGCCGTCCTTCATGGGCTTGATGGCGATGATGTTCCCCGGAGTGCGGCCCAGCATCTCCTTGGCTTCCTTGCCCACGGCTTCGACTTCGCCGGTGACGCGGTTGACGGCGATAATCGATGGCTCGTTGACGATGATGCCTTTGCCATGCGCGAAGACGAGCGTATTGGCCGTTCCAAGATCGATCGCGAGATCGCTGGAAAAGAGCGAAAAAATCGAGCGCATGTTGCTGAAACGCGGCGAGCGCATCTGAAAATTATTTGAAGACATTAAACGGATTCATTCCTGCATTCCATCGAGATTTGTGGGCAGAATGCCTGCACGCACCATTGTACGTCTTTCGCCGAGCATTCTGCGGCGTACACCCAGTCACAGACAGGGCAATTGCATTTGAAATGCAGTTGGACCACGGTTGGTCAATTAGTGGGCGGTGGCTTCTCCGTAGAAGCGCTCGAGGTCGGCGTGCATTTCCTTGAGGGCTTCGACGTTGAGGTAGACCATGTGGCCGGCCGGGTAGTAGCCGAACTCCACGTTCTTCGCAATCGACGGCGGAAGCATCATTTGCGCGAGGTCGTGCTCGGTGCCGAAGAAGGGCGTCGCGAGGTCGAACCAGCCGTTGGCGGAGAAGACGTGCAGGTGCGGGTTCTTGCGCATGGCGTCGGCGAGGTCGAGGACCGTGTCGGGCTGTTCCGCGGCGCCGCGACCGCCGCCGCCAAAGCTGCTGCCGGAGGGGCGGTGGTGCCAGTCCCAGTTCTGGTTGATGCCGGGGCCTTGCAGGTAGTAGGGCTCGCTGCTGGTGTACTTGAGCTCGCTGGCGAGGTAGTCGTGGAAGGCGCCGACGAACACGCCGCTGATGCCGGTGTCGGAGGGGTCGTAGCCAGGGTTTTCGCCGGCGCTGTCGACGTCATAGCCCTCGAAGCGGGCGTCGTAGCGGCCAAGGATCTGCTCGTCGCCGCGCAGTAGCTCCTTGCGGAAGTGAGTGGCCGAAATGCGCAGCTTGGACTCCTTGACGTACTGCACGCTGAGGCCGGTGAAGGCGGCGACCTTGGCGGCGATGGCGTCGAACTCGGCGGGCGGAAGCTGGTCGCCTTGCTGGAGCGCCGTCGCGTAGGGGCCGCGGGCGAACTCGCGGGCCTGCTGGACAAAGTCCTTCATATCGCCATTGTGGGGCACCTTGTTGTAGTGCCACGCGATGGCGGCGTAGCTGGGGAGATAGGTCGTCGCGCTAAGGTCGTAGCCCGGGGACTGGACGTAGTAGTTGAGGATCGAGGAAAGCAGCGTGACGCCGTTGAACGCGATGCCGTCGTTGTTGAGCGCGGCGACGAGGGCGGCGGAGCGCGGAGTTCCGTAGCTTTCGCCGAACAGGAACTTGGGCGAGCCCCAGCGCTGGTTCACCGTGATATAGCGAGTGATGAATTTCTCGAAGGCCTTGACATCCTGGTCGACGCCGGCGAAGTCCTTGGCGGTTCCCTTCCCGACTGCGCGCGAAAACCCGCATAACGGCGCATCGATGAAGACGAGGTCGGTCTTGTCGAGGAGGCTGTACTCGTTCTGGACCCATTCGAATGGGGCCGGGCCGGTGGCTTCGGGGCTTTTGGTCACGACGCGGATGGGGCCGACCGAGCCCATGTGCAGCCAGATGGTTGCCGAGCCGGGGCCGCCGTTGTAGAGGAAGGTGACGGGGCGGGACTTCGCGGGAGCGCCGTCCTCGGTGTAGGCGACGTAAAAGATGCTGCCGTTGGCCTTGTCGTTTTCGTCCCGGATCAAAAGGTTTCCCGCGGTTGCGGTGTAGTGGATGGTGTGGCCGCCGCCCGTCCAGTCGTGCTTGGTTTCCGACTTGGTTTCGGGCGGGATGGGGATGCTGCCTTCTTCGGCGATAGTGGTGTTGCTGCCGGTGCGGGGCTCGGCACCCGGTTCGGTCTGAGCGCGGCGCTGGCGCTGCTGGTCCTGCGTTGCCGGAGTGCGGTCCTGGGCGTGGGCTGCGGGCACAAGGATTCCGGGCGCGAGTCCGATGGTGAGCGCAAGAGATAGCGCGCTGGCATTCAAAAGCGATGTCTTCAAGTGGGCCTCCATGGCGCCGGAGTTTCAGGGTCGATTCATAGTAGACGAAGCTGGGATTGTGCGAGTTTCACCGCGTGGATTTGGGGTGATAGAGTTCAAATGCTTGCGAAATGCGTGGGCATCCTTCCCTGAACTTCGGCCATCTTCCTTCGCAAGCGAAATTCCGCCGCAACAAATGTCGCGCACCAAAATCCACATTGTGTGAGGCTTCCGTGAGTCCGTGTACTGAAATTGAAGAAGTTGAGCCAGAGGAGATTTCGTCTCCGCTGGAAAGGGAAATCAGCCGCCGAAGTTTCCTGGCGGCGAGCAGCGTTATCTCGGCGGGCATCGCGGTAGGGTTGCCCGGGACGCTGATCGCGGAAGACGCGCATGTCGCGGGCGGCCCGCGCATGATGGATGTCACGCTCTCGATCAACAAGCAGGCGCGGCATGTTTCGATCGACACGCGGACGACGCTGCTCGATCTGCTGCGCGAGAATCTCGACCTGACCGGGAGCAAAAAGGGCTGCGACCACGGACAGTGCGGGGCGTGTACGGTGCTGGTCGATGGGCGGCGCGTGAACTCCTGCTTGACGCTGGCGGTGACGGCGCAGGGCGCCGAGATTACGACGATTGAGGGCCTGGGGACGCCGGGTTCGCTGAGCCCGGTGCAGGCGGCGTTCCTGGAGCATGATGGATTTCAGTGCGGGTATTGCACGCCGGGGCAAATCTGCTCGACGACCGCGCTAATAGAGGAAGTGAAGCGGGGCGAGTTGTCGGCCGTGAGCTTTGAGACGGGTGCGACGGCGCGACCGCCGATTACGGACCATGAGATCAAGGAGCGGATGTCGGGAAACATCTGCCGGTGTGGGGCGTATCCGAATATTGTGGCGGCGGTGCGGATGCTGACAGGAGGTGCGGCGTGAATCCATTTTCTTACGAGCGCGCAAGCAGCCCCGATGCAGCAATTCATGCAGTGATGCCGCACGGAGCGAAGTTTCTCGGCGGAGGGACGAACCTTGTCGACCTCATGAAAGATGGCGTGGAACGTCCGACGGCGCTGGTGGATGTGAACCACATCGGGCTGGACCGGGTGGAGGCGGCGGATGGCGGCGTGAAGATCGGGGCTTCGGTAAAGAACTCCGACCTGGCGAACCATCCACTGATTGTGCGGGATTATCCACTGCTGTCGCAGGCGCTGCTGAATGGGGCGAGCGCGCAGCTTCGGAATATGGCGACGACCGCCGGGAACCTGATGCAGCGGACGCGGTGCTATTACTTCATGGATACGGCCTTCCCTGCCTGCAACAAACGCGAGCCGGGGAGTGGGTGTGCGGCGATCAAGGGGTTCAATCGGATACACGCGGTGCTGGGGCAGACGGATGAGGGCGCCGCCTCGGGGCATACGTGCATTGCGACGAATCCTTCGGACATGAATGTGGCGTTGTATGCCCTGGGGGCGACGGTGGAGGTGCAGGGGCCGAAGGGCAAGCGGACAATTCCGATTGGCGAGTTTCATCGGTTGCTGGGAAAGACTCCGGAGATGGATACGAACCTGCGACCGGATGAGTTGATTACGGCGGTGATGCTGCCGGCGGGCCGGTTCACGAAGAACTACTGGTACCTGAAGGTGCGCGACCGGCAGTCGTATGCATTTGCGCTGGTGTCGATTGCCGCAGGGTTGGAGATGGATGGCGACACGATCAAGTCCGCGGGGCTGGCGCTGGGAGGGGTGGCGCATAAGCCGTGGCACTCGGCGGAAGCGGAACATGCGCTGGCTGGAAAGCCGGCTACGGCGGAAACTTTCCGCAAAGCTGCCGAGTTGGCGATGGCTGGGGCGAAGGGGTATGAGCACAACAACTTCAAGATTGAGTTGGCGAAACAGAACATTGTGCGCGCGTTGACCGTGGCCGCCAAAGGAGTCCAGGCATGATGCAGGAAGATGTTCAAACCCATCCGCAGAAGCAGATGCAGCATCGCTACGACGGCGTCTCCAAGGTGACGGGAACGGCGAAGTATGCGGCAGAATTCACCGAGCCGTTCGCGAAGAACGACTTGCTGTATGGCTATATTGTGCAGTCGACAATTCCGTCGGGGACGGTGGCGTCGATCGATCGCACGGCGGCTGAACGTTCAGCCGGTGTGATTGCGGTGATGACTCCGTTCAATGCGCCGAAGGTACCCACTCCGTCCGGCCCCGCGCAGCCAGCGCGGCGCAGCGTTACCGTGCTGCAAAACGCGGACGTTTACTACAACGGACAGCCTATTGCTGTCGTCGTCGCGCGGTCGCTGGTGGAGGCGCAACATGCGGCGAGCCTGCTGAAGATTCGTTATAACGAGCAGCCTGCGAAGCTTGAATTTCGGAAGCATCTGGACGAGGCGCGTCCGCCCAAGGGGTCGGGTAAGGAGCCTCCGACGAACCACCGCGGCGACGTTGCGGCGGGCATGGCGAAGGCTACGGCGGTGGTCGACGAAACGTACATTACGCCGATCCAGAACCATAACCCGATGGAGCCGCACGCAACCATTGCGTGGTGGGACGGCGACAAGCTAAGCGTTTACGACGCCACGCAATATATTTCGGGGAGCAAACAGACGCTGGCGCGGCAGTTTCAGATTCCGATGGACAACGTGCGCGTCGAGTGCCCGAATACGGGCGGCGGGTTCGGGTCGAAGGGGTCGTTGTGGTCTCATGCGACGCTGGCTGCGATGGCGGCGAAGCTTGTCGGTAAGCCGGTCAAGGTCGTCCTTGGGCGCGAGCAGATGTTCGGGCCGGTAGGAGCGCGTCCGAGCACCGTGAACCACATCAAGCTGGGCGCGACGGCCGATGGAAAGTTGGTCGGAATCGAGCAGGATGTTGTCGTCAGCTCGTCGGTGATGGAGGATTTCGTCGAGCACTCGGCCGGGGTGGCGCGGATGCTGTACGACTCGCCTACGCTGCGGATTTCGGAGAAGATGGTCGAGCTGAACATCGGCGTCGGCACCTACCAACGCGCACCCGGTGAGGCGCCGGGGACGGCGGTGCTCGAAATTGCGATGGATGAGCTGGCGGAGAAACTCAAGATGGACCCGCTGCAACTGCGGCTGGTGAACTACGCGGAGAAGAACCCGAGCAACGACAAGCCGTGGACTTCGAAGCATCTGCGCGAGGCGTACACGCAGGCGGCGGACAGGTTTGGGTGGTCGAAGCGCAATGCGCAACCGGGGATGATGCGCGAGGCCAACAAGCTGATCGGGTATGGCATGGGGACGGCGACGTATCCGGCGAACCGCTCGGCGGCGCAGGCCGTGGTGCGGATACTGCCCGGCGGGCGCGCGTTTGTGGGGTCGGGTACGCAGGACCTCGGCACCGGCATGTATACGATGATGGCGCAGACGTGCGCCGATGCATTGGGACTCGATTTTTCGATGGTCGACGTGAAGCTGGGCGATTCGACCCTGCCCAGGGCGCCGGTGTCGGGAGGATCTCAGTCGACGGCTTCGGTGACGCCGGCGGTGGAGGATGCGGCGATGCAGGCGAAGCTGAAGCTCGGTGAACTGGCGATCGCGCAGGGGGCCTCGCCGCTGCATGGGCTGAAGAGCGGCGAGTTGAATGCGAAGGGCGGCAGCCTGGTCCATGCGTCGGGAAAGTCGGATACGTTTGCGGCGATCATCGAGCGCGCGGGTGGGCAACCGGTCGAGGCGATGGGGTCGGCCCAACCCGCGCAGGACCGGGAGGCGTACAGTTCGCAGTCGTTTGGAGCTGTGTTCGCCGAGGTTGTGGTGGACGTCGATACGCATATGGTGCAGGTGCGGCGCGTGGTCGCGACGTACGACATCGGAACGCTGATGAATAACAAGACCGGGCTGAACCAGTTGCAGGGCGGGATCGTGTGGGGCGTGGGTTTCGCGCTGACCGAGGAGACCGTCATCGACCCGGTGTATGGGCGGACGGTCAATGAAAACCTTGCGGAATATCATGTGCCGGTGAATGCCGATATCGGCATGCTGGACGTGACGGTGCTGAATATTCCGGACACGAAGTTCAATCCGCTGGGGGCGCGTGGGATTGGCGAGATTGGGATTACCGGCGCGGCGGCCGCGGTGGCGAATGCGATCTATAACGCTACGGGGAAACGCGTGCGGGACTACCCAATTACGCCGGACAAATTGATGCGCGCGTAATTTTTCTGGCAACTGGACTGGCGGCGTGATACAAGAGCGCACAGAAGTTTCAGGAGGTTTCTTGTGCGCTCATTTCGTTTGTACTGGCCGGCGCTGGTCGTGGCGATGATCGTTTCGTTTCTCTTTGAAGCCGCGTGGTTTTCCTACTTCATGAATGGATGGCTGGCAGGCATCGGCCGCACAATGGACTGGTTGCACCAGAGTGGCATGAATCCCGCCGTGCAGTACGCCACCGCAATGATCTGCGCATTCGTCATGGCTTCCGTTCTCTCGATTGCTATCCAGGCTTCCGGCGAGCAAACGATCAAACGCGGTATCGTGTGCGCGGCTGTGCTGTGGTTGGGATTTGTCGCGACGAGTTGGGCCACAGAGTACATCTTCGAGGTCCGCACGCTTCAGATCTACGGCATCAATGTGGGCTATTGCCTGATCGACATGATGCTGATGGGAGCGATTGTGGGCGGATGGAAGGGCAAGCCACGCGGTGTGTAAGATCCATCCGGTCGGCGAACAATAGACGAAGCAGTGTGCCATACTAAGCCAACGCTATGGCCGCTGCTCACGACCTCTCCGGGATACTTCACAGCACGTTCGGGCACCGCGAGTTTCGACCGCACCAGCAGAAGGTGTGCGAGGCTGCGGCGGCGGGCCGCGATGTATTGCTGGTGATGCCGACCGGCGCGGGCAAGAGCCTGTGCTATCAGCTCCCGGCGCTGGCGCTGGGTGGGACCGCAGTCGTAATTTCGCCGCTGATCGCGCTGATGGACGACCAGGCAGGCAAGCTGACGAGCCTCGGGTTGCGGGTGGCGCGGATACATTCCGGGCTGTCGCGCGAGGATTCGCGGCAGGCTTGCCGGGACTATCTGGCGGGGGAGCTGGATTTTCTTTTTATTGCGCCGGAGCGAATGCGGGTGCCGGGGTTTCCGGAGATGCTGGCCAAGCGCAAGCCATCGTTGGTGGCGATCGACGAGGCGCATTGCATTTCGCAGTGGGGGCACGATTTTCGGCCGGACTATCGGACGCTGGGGCAGCATCTGCCGGGACTGCGACCGGCGTCGATTGTGGCGCTGACCGCTACGGCTACGCCAGCGGTGCGACAGGATATTGTCGCGCAGTTGCAGTTGCAGAATCCGGCGGTTTTTGTCACGGGGTTCCGGCGCCACAATCTGGCGGTTGAGGTTGTGGAACTCTCCAAGCCGCAGCGCAATCCCTTTACCGCGAAGCTGCTGAAGCCGGAGTCGGCGCGGCCGGCGATTGTGTATGCGCCGTCGCGCAAGGCCGCGGAGGAGTTGGCGACGGAACTCAACCGCCAGTTCCCTGCTGCGGCGTATCACGCTGGGCTGCTGCCGACGGTGCGGGAAAAAGTTCAGACGGAGTTTCTGAACGGGAAGCTCGATGTGGTGGTGGCGACGATTGCGTTTGGCATGGGAATCGATAAAGCCAACGTGCGGACCGTGGTCCATGCCGCGCTGCCGGCGTCGGTTGAGGGCTTCTATCAGGAGATTGGGCGCGCAGGCCGCGATGGTTTGCCGTCGCGGAGTGTGCTGCTGCATGGGTTCGCCGACCGCAAGATGCATGAGTATTTTATGGAGCGGGACTATCCGCCGGCGGACGATCTGGCAAGGATTCTGGGGACGTTAGGCTATCAATTTGAACCTTCAGAGCAGGTTTTGGGGCGGTTGAAGATGGTTCCGGAGACGTTTGCGAAAGCGCTGGAAAAACTGGTCGCGCAAGGCGGCGCGACGATGGATATTTCGGGCTGCGTGCGCGCTGTCGAAGGCAGCTCGCGGAGCTGGCGTTCGGCGTACGACCGGCAAATCGCGTTCCGGCGCGAGCAGCTTGATCGTATGGTCGCCTTTGCGGAGACGGCGCAGTGCCGGATGGCGGCGTTGGTGAAGCACTTTGGCGACACCACCGACCGCAAGGGCGCTTGCGGACGCTGCGATGTGTGCGATCCGGCGGAGGCGCGTGGAAGCGTTTCGCGTAAGGCGAGTGCGGCGGAGCGGAGGGCGATGCGGGCTATTTTGAAGGCCATTGAGGGGTCGGGGCGGTCTACGGGAAAACTGTTTACGGACCTGGCGCTGACGAAGGACCGGAAAGAGTTCGAT
>DASRLB010000012.1:0-6161 GCA_035648695.1 Acidobacteriaceae bacterium
TTAGCGTGCAGCATGATCGGGATCGACAATCTTTACGACGAGGTACGTGATCTGTGTTCCGGGGGCGAGGAAGAACTGGTGGGGGACGCCGACGGGGATGTGGATGACGTCTCCGGCAGAGACGTGGCGGCGCACGCCGCCGCGAATGGAGCTGCCCTGCAACTCGTTCTCGGCGGTCCGGACGGGCTCGATGATTTCACCGCCGGTGACGAGGTCGGCTTCGCCGCTCTGGATGACGAACACGTCGGCCTTGGTTTGGTGGACCTCGACGCGGCCATTGCTTTCGCGATGAGAGATGGAGATGGCGTGATTGCCGAAGTCGTCCCTGTGCTTGATGCCGTCGGGTGGGACGCCTTTGGTCCAGACGATGACCCCGCCGTCGGGAGGGACTTTGGTTTGCGCAGTGAGCGCGGCGGGCAACAGCAGAAGCGCGATAGCGAGGAAGGTGTGCGGCGGCAATTTCATGGGAGCTCCGTGATCGTGAAAGCGAGTGCGGCGAGAGCGGGTCCGAATCCAGCTCAGAGCTCAGAGCCCAGAGCTATGAGCGCAGAGATGAGATTTTGGCCCACAATTTTAAATGCCAGTTTTAGCCTTTTACGATGGTGTGTTTGGCGATGAATGCGGGGTCGATTTCGATGCCGAGTCCGGGGCCGGTGGGGACGGTGATTGCGCCGTTGTCGTCGGAGCGCAGCGTGGAGGTGGAACAGGTGTAGGGCAGGTCGTTGTTGAACTCTTTGAACTCGTGATATTTGCCGGAGTTCGGAATCGCCGAGACGAAGTGCATCATGTACAGGTAGCCGAGGCCGGTGGAGGAGATGTGCGGGATGCATTCCTTGCCGAGCGCCGCGGCCATGCGCGCGACCCTCATGCAGCGGACCATGCCGCCGAAGTAGAACATGTCCTGCTGGACGATGCCGACGGAGTTGTTGGCGAGTACATGGCGGAAGTTGTGGGTTGCGGGCTCCTGCTCGCCGAGCGCCATGGGGATGGTGAGCGCGTCGGCGACGACTTTGAGGTCGTCGTACCAGTCGAAAGGCACGGGCTCTTCGTAGAAGGCGTACTTGTACTCCTGCATGAGCCGGCCGATGGGAATCGCCTGCTGGGCGGTGTAGGAGCCGTTGGCATCGGCGGAGATGACCATGTCGTCGGCGAAAGTCTTGCGGACGAGCGGGATGAGTTTTTCGCTGCGCCCGACGGGGGTTTCGGGGTGCGACATGCGGCCGCCGAGCTTGAACTTGATGGCCTTGGCTTTGGAGATCGCAACGTCGCGCTTGAGGTGCTCGATGGTTTCCTCGGCGGAAATGTAACGCTCGCCGTTGGCCTGGTAGACGGAGATTTTCGGGTTGTAGATTTTGTCGGAGATGAGCAGGCCGATGGAGCGCGAGGCCATCTTGCCAAAGAGGTCGAGAATGGCGAACTCGAGCGTCGCCATGGGCACGAAGATGGCGAGGCCGGTGGCCTTGTAGTTCGACTCGTAGACGGTGACTTCTTCGAGCAGCGACTCGATGTCGCGGGCATCCTTGCCGATGAAGAAGGGTGCGATGCGCCTGGTGAAGATGGGATAGAGGACTTCCATCTGCTGCGAGTTGGAGACGGCGATGCCAACGGCGCCGTCCTTCGAGCGAACACGGCAGAGCCAGCTTGAGCCCTTCTTGTATTGAAAGCGGAGCAGATCGACGGTCTCGATGATGACTGGAGTCTGGAAAAGTTCGCGCTTGAAGACGGGGAGCGCGGCGGCGGCGTCCTGTTTGGCGTAGTTGGCCTTGAGTTCGGCGGCGTTGGGGATGTGGTGGGCGGAACCGGTCCTCGGGCTGGGCAGCAGCGCGGCGGCTGCGGTGGCGAGGGAGGACTTGAAGACTTCGCGGCGAGTGGCGTGCATGGGCGTCGTAAACCTCGGTGATCAGGGTACCGGAAAAAGGCGAAAACCTGCCAGACAGCAGTCTCTCGCCAATCTGTCAGGTGGTGCTGTTGGGGTAGGAGTTAGCGGCTGGTGGTGGCTTACAGCTTCAAGCTACCAGTTTCCAGTTACCAGTTGCCAGTTTGGGTTTGGAGGAGCGGAGAGTTATGAGCAGAGAGCGATCGGGAAGATGCTGCATCGCGATAAGATGAAGCAGTCTCCGAAAACTTCCGATGAGTTCTGGGCCACATATTCGTTACGTCGTTATTGCATTGTGCTTTACGGGCACGACTGCGAGTGTGTGCGCGCAGAAGGCCCCGAAGCCCGATGCGAAGCCGGATGTGCTGCGAACGCCCGCGGGTACGACCGAGGTTGGGGTGCTGGGCGGAGCTGCGTACCGCATCGATGTGCCCGCCGACTGGAACCGATCGCTGGTGGTGTACTACCACGGCTACTCGGAAACACCGGGGACGTTTCGGATTGCCGATCGCCTGAACTCGCAGGCGCTGCCGATGTTTCAGCGGCACTATGCGGTGATCCAAAGCGCGTACTCGGAGCGCGGATGGGCGCTGCAACAGGCGTATCCGGAGACCGAGCAACTGCGGAGATATTTTGTTCATGCCTATCAGCAGCCGCGGGAGACGTATGTGGCGGGGGGGTCGATGGGCGGCGCGCTGGTGATGGTGACGCTGGAACTGAACCCGAAACCGTATCTCGGCGGGCTGGATTTGTGTGGAGCGGTGGGACCGACGTACGAGTCGTTGGAGCGCCGGTTCGCGTGGCGGGCGGCGTTCGATTTCTATTTTCCGGGCTTGCTGCCTCCGCTGGTGACGACGCCCCCAAACTACGAGGAATCGCCCGCGCTGCGGGAGAAAGTTCTGGCCGCGTTGCGCGCCAATCCTGCCGCGGCCACCGAACTGCGCGGGCTGACCGACCTCCACACGGATGCGGAAGTGGCGCACGACATGGTCTACTTCACGTTCGTCATTGCGGACATGCAACGGCGCGCGGGCGGCAATCCTTTCGACAATCGGAACTATATTTACACCGGCACCAATCCGGCGACGACGGCGAGCGACTACGCGCTGAACGACGGCGTGCGGCGCTATGCGGCGGAGCCCAGGGCGCGCGAGTACCTGATGCACCACTACACGCCGAACGGGCATCTGGGGCGTCCGATGCTGGCGCTGCATACGGTTTACGATCCTCTGATTCCGGCGACGACGCTGTCGCTCTACGAGCACCAGGTGGAGATGGCGGGCGCCGGCGAGAACCTTGTGCAGCAGTATGTTCATCGCGACGGACACTGCACGTTTAGTGAGGAGGAAATCGGCCGCACGTTCGATGAGCTGGTGGAATGGACGCACCGCGGGATGCGGCCTACGCCGGGCTTGTTGCGGTAGCGTCTGACGCAAATTCCCTCTGGCCGCGATAAGTGTGCGAGGGTACCCATTTGGGTTAACGGTGGTGAACCATGGGAGTTAACACATGGTTCAAGTTGCACTTGAAGTGTTACTCCAGCGTCAACAAACGAATCTCGCGAGGGATATAGCCTGGCACGGCCATAACCTCACAAACGAAAAGGCGCGCCGAAAACTCCGGCGCGCCCCCGCTTCGCACGTACCGCTCAGTACCACCCGAGCCCGCGAAACTCAATTCCTCTACGCTCTATCCTCTACGCTCTGTTCACAGTTCTTATTGGTTGTAGTTGACTTCGTCGCCCTCTTCCGCGCTGTAGCGGCGCAGAAGGTTGGGCAGATTCTGGGAGAACGCCGCTCGCGGCATCACCGCGTCGCAGCCCGCTTCGACAGCCTTGGCCTTCAGGTCGCCTTGCAGGTGCGAAAGAAATCCGATGATCGATACCGTCTTTTTCAGCTTGGTCTTCAGCTTCGGAATCAGCGTCAGCGGCTTGGCGTTGACGTTGTTCAGGTCGAACACGATCAGCGCCGGCTTGTTCTCTTCCTCGCCGCTGGTCAGCTCCGCAACGGCTTCCTTCTCGTTCTTGACGAATGCGACCTTTACGCCCTGTTTCCGCGCGGTTTCCTGGATCTTCGCCGTAAAGAACAGGTCTTCGATAAAGAAGTAAATGTGCGTCTGGGCGCCTTCGGGAATCGGGATCGGACGCGGCATGGAGTGGTCGATCGGCTGCGAATCGCCGTGGTGCCGATGGCCCTTGCGCGCAAACCCGTTGGCCGGGATCGTCGACGCGGAAGGATCGGCGAAGTTCCCATTGACCTCGCGATAGCTGTGGTCCATCGGGCCGACGAAGCTGCGCTCCTTGCGCTGCCCGCCGCCCTGCTTGCCCTTGCGCTTGAACCCGCCGCCGCCACCGTTGCCATTGCCATAATTGGCGCCGTTATTGAAGGCCGCTCCGGCGTTCTGCGTGAAGCCGTTCGACCCGCCGTTGCTGCCGGCTTCGGCGCGGAAATCGTTGCCGGGGTTCTCATTGCGGCCTGCGCCCGGACGCCGCTCGCGGTCGCGGAACTTCTTTTTCCAGCGTTTTCCGCCTGTACCCTGACCCTGCGGCTGCTGAGCCCCACCTGGATTGCTCTGCCGGCGCTGCTGCGGAGCGGACGCGGGCGCGGCCGAGGCCGCCAGTGCGAGACTCTCGCCTTCCATCACAAACGGCACTACGGGAGCGGCTTCGGCGCCAGTTCCGGACGCGCTGGACACACCATCCCCCGGTCCCTTGCCCTTGCGCTTGCGCCGTCGCCGCCGGCTGCTCTTGGATTGTCCCTGGCCATGCTGCACGCCGTCAGCGGAACCGCCGGAGTCGCCGTCGCCGAAGGCGGGGCTGCCAAATTCCTGATTGCCAAAGTCGCGATTGCCAAAATCTTCGCTTCCGAAGTCCTGGTTTCCGCGGTCGGCTGCTGCGTTGGGTGAAAATGAGTCCACTACATTCTGCTCTGACATCTTGCTTTTGGTTCCCCTTACGATTGGGTGCGAAACCCTGTCGACGCCCCGAACCATGCAACCTCGCCCGTCCCTTGCGGGAGCGGACGTTGAGCGGCCCGGATTTTCAGCGTCGGAAAATACAGTCTCAAATGCGACTCAAAAGGCTTTCTGACTTGGCGTGCCGTGCAGGTCGCCGGAATTCTTTCCCGCTCCCTGCTTTAGGCTTCTTCGCCCGTCCGCGACCTCTACTTCATTCCTGTACTACATCGGTGCCCGGCGGTCCGGAATCGAACCCGTCTCTTCCAGCGCCCCAAAGTCCATCCAGCGGCTACTTCCTCGCCTACGACCAGAGCCTCTGTCCCAAGGTTCAGGATTTTGTGTTGCCCATTCTACCCGGTTACTCTATCCGGTCAAGTCGCCTATCCGGTTAATTTTGCTTCTATATCCAGAGAAGCCGCTCAGGCATTGGTACACGCTGCGGAAAGTTTCCAGCTTCGTGTCCCGGCTGAGTTCGCCGGGAATATCTTGTATCGAGCCAATTTGCTTCAACGCCCCACTCAGACGCTCAAAAGCCCTTTTCGCCGATCAACCGAGTAAGGTTGATACTACGCTGTCCCGGGCATTCCTGTAAACAACTTTCTTGGCTAGAAAGTGGACAGAGGTTGGATAGAAAGTTGCAGACAAAAAGGCCGGAGGGCCATCTCCCCTCCCCGGAAGATGACCCTGGCCTCTGACAACGGCCAGTCACTGGCCTCCAAATGGTCCCGCGAAACGGAACCAGTCCGGTGGGTGGCGCACCTCAGTGGGGTGCAGCTTCGTATCCCGTTCCCAGACGCCCGGACAGCGTGCTTCGCTAAAAGCGCCCTTCACGAACATCCTCCCTAATTGCAATCTCCATGCCAAACATTAAACCCCATGGTTTCAACACAATCGAGAGAAAATCATCCTCGCGGCCCTCCAAAAAGCGGAGAGATTGCCACTTTCGCTCCCAATTATGGGAGACATTTGCGTGACAAATCCCTGACTTTACCCCTCCGGAGCCCTGAACCGTTCATCCCCAATCCCCGGCCCCTCATCCCTAATCGGTGTCTTTTGCATTGACCACCCCGGTTCCCTCTCCTATAATCCAACCTAGCCGACTGACCCTCGCGCCCGCGCATTCTCTCTCCGTCCTTCCATCCTTTGAGCACACTAGCCCGAAGCCCTGAAGATCGATCGAAGAGGGACAAACGCTGGCGGCGCCCTTTCCAGAAGGGGCGCTCCACGGGCGGAGGAAGGTGCGGCTGGGCCGCCAATGAGCGCAACGCGCGCTCGCGCGGAACCCCACGCCGAAATTTCCGGAATCGACTTCGAAGGAGTCTTACACACC
>DASRLB010000013.1:0-2648 GCA_035648695.1 Acidobacteriaceae bacterium
CCGCCTCCACCGTGTCAGCCGACCGCAACAGCCCCCCGCCCGGTCCGTACACCAGCGCATAGCCTCGCTCCAGCACCCGCAGGGGATTCATCGCGTCGGCCCGCGCCCACACTCGTTCCACGCGCTCCAACCGCAGCGTCACAACAGCGGTCCCAGCACGTTCCAATCGCCCGCGCAGCCTCTCCAACCGCCGCTTGCTCTCGGCGAGCCGCAGCGCCACATCCTGCCGCCGCAGCCGCGCCTCCAGCCGCGTCAGCTTCTCCGCGCGCACTCGCATCAGGCGTTCATGGGACGTCTGCACGCGAAATTCCAGTTCGTCGACCTGCTGCGCCCGCCGCCCCAGGCCATCGCGCAGCCGCCGCAGCACCGCCTCCGCACTCAGCCGCGACAAGCGCTGTCGCGCTCGCAGTAACTCATAGCCACCCGCGCGCACGATCCGTTCGCCCAGCCGCCGGACGCGCTCCTCCACCCGATGCTGCGCCGCCGTCACCAACTCGGCCGCAGCCGATGGCGTCGGTGCGCACACATCCGCCGCGGCATCGGCGATGGTCGTGTCCGTTGCGTGTCCCACACCCACGACAACAGGCACCGTTGAAGCCGCAATGGCCCGCGCCACCCGCTCGTCGTCGAAGCCGTGCAGGTCTTCCCAGCTTCCACCGCCGCGCGCCACGATGACCACGTCCGCACGGCCGGGGTGTGCGCTGAACCAGCGCACTCCCGCAGCAACTTCAATCGCGCACCTCGGCCCCTGCACCGCCGCGGGATATACCAGCAGGTTCACCGCCGCGTGCCGCCGCTTGCACACCTTCACAATGTCCCGGAGCGCCGCTCCCTGGAGGCTAGTGACGACGCCGATGCAGCGCGGGAACGCCGGCAGTGGGCGCTTGTTTTCAAACAGTCCCTCGCGCTTCAACCGAGCCTTCAACTCCTGCACCGCGGCCAGTTGTGCGCCGATGCCGGCCAGTTCCATCGTCTCTGCGATCAGCTGCATCTGCCCGCGGCTTTCGTAGACGCTGACCTGCCCGCGAAGCCTGACCGCATCGCCGTCCTTCGGCTTGAACCGCACCAGCGCCGCCTCGCGCCGGAACATCACCACCGAAAGCTGCGCCGCTCCATCCTTAAGCGTGAAGTAGCAGTGCCCGCTCGCCGCAGGTCTCCAATTTGAAATCTCACCCTCGACCGTGATCCGCGCATAGCGGCTCTCGATCAGCCCGCGCACCTCCCGCACCAGGTCCGCAACCGTCCAGACTTTCGCCACATCGACCGCAACAGCTTCCACCGCAGTTTCGGCCACGACCGCGCGCACGGCAACCTTCGCCGCGGGTGCCGGCGGCTCTGGCGCAGGCACTTCCACCGCGTCGAACAACCCCGCCTGCGGTTTGCGACGGGCCACAGGTTTTCGTTTCAGAAAGATGTCCGCCGCACTGGGGACATCGTTATTTCGCGCCATCGTGCTTCTGAGTTTACGCCGGGCCGCTCGAATCGATCGGCGACCAGGCGCTTGTCCCCGGAAAGTGAAGAGTGAAGAGTGAATAAGACCAGAGCGGTCACCCCGTTTTATTCACTCTTCACTTCCAACTATTCACTGCCCCTACGCCGACTTCAGCAACGCTCCGGCCTCGCGCAGCAGGTCTTCCGGCCGGCACGGCTTGCTCAACACATTCACCGGCCGGCTCATGTGCCGCGACTGCTCCCCCACCTTCGCCAGGTTCGTCGAATACGCCGTCAGCATCAATATCTTGCACTCCGGCATTTCGTGGTCGATGGTTGCCGCCAGTTCCAGCCCCGTAGTCTCGGGCATAGTTACATCGCACAACAGCAGTCCCGGGTCATACGTACGTGCGCGTTCCAGGCCTTCCGCCGCGGAGTAGCAAGCCTCGGCGTCGAAGCCGTTCGCGCGGAAAATCAGACTCAGCGTATCGGCTACAAGCTTGTCATCGTCGACCACCAGAACCCGCTGCTTCATTTGACACCTCGGCCCGAACTTCACTTCTTATTCTCGAATAGCCCTGCGCGGGACGCAACCGCTAAACTCAATAAAATGCGCAGGATGAACGAAAGTTAATTCGCAGCCTATATCAATCTCAACAACCTCGGCGACAACCCATGCAATATTCTGCATTATCTCGCGCATAAAATACCCATTTGGGAAAGGAAGTACATTCTTGTAGATGACACATACGGTCTCATTTTTTATCGGACTGGCGTTTCTCGCGGTGGTGTTGCTGGACGCGTTCCAGACCATCATTCTGCCGCGCCGTCCTGCCGGCCGCCTCCGCATCACACGGATGTTCTTCATCGCAACCTGGCTACCGTGGCGCGCTACCGCAAGGATGCTGCGTTCCAGCAAGATGCGTGAGCAGGCCTACAGCATCTACGGTCCGCTCTCGCTATTGCTGTTGATCGTCGTCTGGGCCGGGTTGCTCATCATCGCTTTCGGTCTCATGTTTTACGGTCTCGGCACGCCGTTCCACGACGCGCTGGGCCAGACATCGGCGTTCGGTCGGCTCCGCGACTGCTTCTACGCCAGCGGCACCACACTCTTCACCCTCGGGCTGGGCGACGTGACGCCGACCAGTCTGAACGCACGCGCGCTCATAGTTACCGAGTCAGGGGTTGGACTCGGTTTCGTCGCATTGGTTATCGGC
>DASRLB010000014.1:0-5240 GCA_035648695.1 Acidobacteriaceae bacterium
GGTATGCGCGCCGGAGCAAAAATAGACCACAGAGCGCCGCGGAAGCGGTGTGACGTGGCGGTGTAAAAGTAGTCCACCGCCGGAACTTGGTTTCGTGAGTTGTTGCCTGGGAGGGACGGCTTATGGGACACCGGAGGGATGCTTACGGTGGAGATCTATGGGCGGGTGCGGCGACGGAACGAGAAACCATAATCATCGCCGGGATCGGCGCCAACGGAACTCTCGCCGCAACCTCGATGGCAACTGACGAGCGCTTTTTCGGGGAATTGGTCCGTAGCGCGGGTAAGAATGCGGCCAAGAAGAACATTGAGATCCTCGTGACAACACAAATCATCGATAATCGCACCGGTCCGCCCAAAGTCCTTGATGTTCAGTATTGGTGAACGGGTTCATTCAGCGTTCGTGCTGTGAGGCCGTTCTCGCACGTCTATACTTCCAATCATGTCGTACACGTTTGGAGACCATGAAGAGGCGAGCCTGCGGCTGCGCCGCCTTGCCGCGGTGTATGAACCTGAGACCCGGAGGCTGCTGGAACTCCTGCGCGATGGTGACCAACCGAACGTATTTCGACTGGCGGTTGACCTCGGCTGCGGCCCCGGTTGGACGACCCAATTGCTCGATGCCGTACTGAAGCCGCAACGAACTGTCGGGCTAGATTCGTCCGAACGCTATATTGCTGAAGCACGCATCAATTGTCCGAAGCTGGAATTCATGCGTCATGACATCCTTCAGACGCCTTTTCCAGTTGGGTCGCCCGACTTATTTTTGTGTCGCTTTTTGTTGACGCATCTCCCTTCGCCGCAGACAGCTTTACGGGTCTGGGCAGGCGCGGCAGCGCCTCAGGCCAAACTTCTCATTCACGAAACCGAGTGGTTCGAATCCACTCACCCCGCACTTCGCCGTTACTACCAATTGGTTGACGAAATGCAGCGTCATTATGGTCAGGAACTCAAGGTGGGGGCCATCTTGGACGTCAGCATTGTCGGGACGGGATGGCAAGTACAACATAGCCGGAGTCTGGTTCTGGAAAAGTCTGCGGGGGAAATGGCGCAGCTGCATTTGCCCAATCTGCGCACCTGGGGCCGGAACGAATTCGCTGCACAGGCATTCGATCGTCGTGAGTTGGATGAATTGGAAGCTACTCTTGATTCCATAGCTTCCGGGGTTTGCGAGGCAGGAATCGTGTGCAACAGTGTCAAACAGATCGTCGCTGAACGCGAGTAGCCACGGCGACAAGAGTTGTTCCTTGATCACCGGCAACCCGTCAATGACCTCAAAATGGTGCAGAACGTGTCTGAGAAGTCTAGTCCACCAACCAAGCACTCTCCCTTGCAATGGTTTGGCCTCACTTGCGCGTCCGGTATCGCAACTTCGCATTTCGCAATTCTGCGTGTCGCAGAAGTGCGACATTCTTGATTCCGGTCTAAGCACCGCCCCAGCCAGAGCGAGCCCCATTTTGCCCCGCCGCTCTTCGCGCCTCCATCTGAGTCCCCGGGGGTGGGACCCCGTACCATAGTCTTAGGGAGTAGAAGACCAATGTCTACCGCAGAGATGAATCCTTCCCGCAAGCACGCATACACGGAGTCCGGCATAGCACAACTTCCAGAGCCAACCTACGCCGAGCGCGTCCGCACTCTCGTTTCCCTCTGCACAATTGCGACTCTCTCAACCGTCTCCCGAAAGCGCTCGGGATATCCGTTCGGTTCTCTCATGCCTTATACAATCGACGATCCCGGGCGACCTATTTTTCTGATCAGCAACATGGCCATGCATACACAGAACATTCAAGCTGACCATCGGGCAAGTCTCTTTGTGTGTCAAGGGGGCGACGGCGATCCGCTCGGCACCGCGCGGGCAACGCTTGTCGGTGACGTCTTTCCAATACCGGAGGATGAAGTCGGCGAGGCTCGCCAACGCTATCTGTCGCGCCACGAGAATAGCCGCTCATGGGTCGACTTCAAAGACTTCGGCTTTTACCGCCTGCAACCTCTGGACATCTACTATGTCGGCGGCTTTGGGGTCATGGGATGGGTGACCACGGAG
This sequence comes from Acidobacteriaceae bacterium, assembly GCA_035648695.1. Lineage (GTDB taxonomy): Bacteria > Acidobacteriota > Terriglobia > Terriglobales > Acidobacteriaceae > Granulicella. The sequence goes on from DASRLB010000014.1 coordinate 2,044, forward strand.
GAATACCAGCCCGCGAAGATTGATCCTCTGGCCGATGCGGCTCCAAAGATCATCGAACACATGAACTCGGATCACGTCCCCGCAATGATCCTACTTTCTAGAGTTCATTCCGGCCTCAACGCCACCGAGGCCACAATGACAGCGGTCGACAGGCTTGGATTTCACCTTCGGCTGAAGACCGACGATGGAATGAAAGGGATACGCATCAACTTCCTGCACGAAGTCCAAAACTCGGACGAGGCGCGAAAAGTGCTCGTGGAAATGGTTCGAGCGGCTGAGCCTAAAGCCTGAACAGAGCGGCGTTGAGGGTTGGGGAGGGTTTGGCGACAACGCGCCAAAAACCGTGAATGCGACCTCGCATTGCGCTGGGAATAGGTATCAGACCCTGGCGCTAAAGGGTGATTGGGGCTTCAGTTCGGCTGAAAGCCCGCGCGGCGTAACACCCTTTGGCGTTCCACTCCTTCTATGCGTGGCTGGTTTTTGAGTTTGTTTCAAGCCACCGCTGGAGTGGCTTTGGCGCCGCTGACCCGGTTCAGCTTTTCAACGGAGGCCGCATCCAGCGTCAACTCAGCCGCTGCCGCCAAGTCCGCCACATGCTTCTCGCTAGTTGCGCTGGCAATCGGCGCGGTAACGCCGGGTTGCGCCAGCAGCCATGCCAGTGCCACCCGAGCGGGGGTGGACTGAGTAGCCTTGGCGACCTCATCGAGCGCCGCCACCACGCTGAATCCCCAGTCGTTCATGTACTTCTTGACCATTCCCCCGCGTGCTGCCTTCTCCGCGTCCTGCAGGCTGCGGTATTTTCCCGTAAGGAACCCCGCCGCCAGCGAGAAATAGGGAATCACGCCAATTTTGTACTCGGTCACCACCGGCAGCAGGTCGGTTTCAAACGGCTGCCGCTCCACAAGGTTGTAGTGCGGCTGCAGGGAAACATAGCTGACCATGCTGTTTTTTCGGCTCGTCTCGAGAGCTTCATTCAGCCGCGCTCCGCTGTAGTTGGACGCACCGATAAACCGAACCTTACCCTGCTGCACAAGCTCGTTGAAGGCAGCCAGCGTTTCTTCAAGCGGCGTCTCCTTGTCGTCCTGATGCGCCTGGTAGAGATCGATCGTGTCCGTCTGCAGACGCTGTAACGAGTCTTCCACGGCTTGCCGGATATAGCCGGCTTTCAGGCCTTTTTTGCCGTCACCCAGATCCATGCCCACCTTGGTCGCCAGAATCACGTCCTTGCGCTTGCCCGACTGGGCAAACCACTTCCCAAGTATCGTCTCCGATTCGCCGCCCGTGTGCCCCGGCGCCCAGCGCGAGTACACGTCCGCCGTGTCAATGAAGCGCAGGCCCGCGTCAAACGCCGCATCCAGCACCCGGCACGAGGCCGGCTCGTCCAGCGTCCAGCCGAACACATTTCCACCAAGGCAGATAGCCGGAACATCCGGCCCCTCACTTCCCAGCTTGCGCGTTTTCATCTGCAATTCTCCTCATCTCATGGGATGCACCAGCGCGGCGAAGGAAGCTAGCCTGCATCATTCGTGAAGGTTCTGTGTGCGTAGCTTCTAGCGGCATGCGATCGCCGAAGACGAGGATGGTAGCGTGAAATTGTTGTGCCGGAGGTATCGGCGAGTCTTCCAGGAGTGCGTGCGCTGTGCAACGGCGGTTTTCGGGCGCGGCTTTCCCCGGTCATCGGTTTGATCGGTCAGAGATGGGCGTCTTTTGGTGGTGCGGAGCCGACCTACCCAGGCGAAGCCCCCAGTTCCATTGCCATGTGCCGGAAGGCCGCCAGAAACGGGAACGATTGCGGCAGGTGCAGGACTATACGCCGCACTGATGCCACTACCTGCGCTCCCAGTTTCAAGAAGCGTTCCCGCAGTGTCCATGCCTGCGCCCGAGCGCAGTTGGTGCCCGCCGCAGACAGGCGCAACTCCTGCATCAGCACGTAGGCCGCGGCGGTCAGCAGCACGCGGAACTGGTTGGCCCAAAACCGACTGCAACTGGTGCGATCGATCTGAAGAGCGTGCAACTCCTTGATCCGGTTCTCAATTTCGCCACGCTGGCAATAGACCTTTTCATAGATCCATTGCGGACTCTGCCGCATATTGGTGATCACGAAGCGTGGATTGTCTTTCGGCTCCTTCCCCTCCGCTTGCACCACCTCAGCCTTGATGATCATGCGACGTTCCCGCTTCCAACTTCCCGCCGCATAGTCGGCTTCGCCGTAGACATGCTCGGTCTGGCCCGTAACTCCGACAAGGATGCGGGCGTACTGCATGCCCTCTTCGGCCTTGCGTTGTAACACCGCATTGCTGGCCATCGCCACCACATATTCGACGTTCGGCTCGGCATCCAGGAATTCAAGCAGAGCGGGATGCGCAAAGCCGCCATCCAGACGAACGCGGATGCGAACCTTGGGAAACGAGCCGCGAATCATGCCCATCAGCCGACGCAGGATGCCCACCGCGCCCGCGCTCGCCGTCACATTGCCGGGACGCAAGACGGCCGCGCACAGATACTGCTCAGCCTCGTCGTTGAAGGTGACGAAGCCCATCATCGGCAGATAGCACCAGTTGTCGTAGTGATTGTTGAAGAACGATAACTGCTGCGCTCCATGCGTCGGATCGTCGGTCGGGTCCAGATCGATAGTGACCAGCTTGGCGCGGTTGTGCAACCGCTTGGCGTGACGCTCAATCACGCTCGCGGCCAACGTCTCTGCCATGCGATAGAGTTGCCCAGGACCAGCGGCGTTCTCGAAGCGCGACAGCGTCGGCTGTGAAGCCAGATCGAGGCCCACAACAGGATCGCGGTCCAGCAGCATCTTGTGAATCGGATCGCCGCCTAGGCGGGCAGAGTCGTTGGCATCCGCATAACCACAGGCGATGGAGAAGACGCGCTGCGCGACAAGATCTTGCAACGAATGATCGACTTTGCCCGCTTGCCGAATATCGCGCAGACAGCCAGACATGCGGGCGATCAGTCCGTAGCGCCGTTCGGCAGCCTTCAACAGCACTGCACCGCCATCGGAACTGCCTTGCCGCTGGTCGAATTCCAGCACCACCGGCTTGACGAAAACCTCTGGAAAAAGAAAACACTCCGCTGTGCTATTCTCTGTCAAGTAAAGGCCTTTTCTCGCTAAGCAAACACTGTCTTATCAACATGTTTGTAGCAGATCAGGCCTTTCGTGTCTGTGCCTTCGTGAATGATGCAGG
>DASRLB010000015.1:0-2387 GCA_035648695.1 Acidobacteriaceae bacterium
CACAGTCCAGTGAGTTCAGGGGCTATCCACATCGAACTGCCCGGCGACATCAGGGTCAGTTTCGAGGATCCAGTGGATGCCGCGATGGTGCGTGTCGTGCTCGCGAGTCTGCGTGTATGACGGAGCTTCCGGCAGGCACGCGGATATGGATCGCGGCCGGTGTGACGGACATGCGTCGTGGGTTCCACGGACTCTGCGCCCAGGTGCAGACGGTGCTGGAGCGGCAGCCGTTGTCGGGCCATGTGTTCGTTTTCCGTGGCCGGCGCGGCGACATCGTGAAGGTGCTGTGGTTCGACGGCGACGGCCTGTGCCTGTTGGCCAAGCGGCTGGAACGGGGACGTTTTGTATGGCCTCGGGCGACGAGTGGAACGGTGTCGCTCAGTCGTGCGCAGTTGTCGATGTTGCTCGAAGGCATCGACTGGAGAGCACCCGCTCGGACAGCGGAACGTGTGATGGGTGTGTAGGTTTCCGCTCCGCATCCATGCGGTTTTTTCTCTTTTAAATGGCCGCGGTTTATGCCATACTTCGCTCATGCCCGCCGCCCTCAGTCTGCCCGATCTTGACGCTCTGGATCATGCCGCGCTGAAGGCGATGATCATGGAGCAGCAAGACCAGTATCTGGAGCAGCAGGACCAGTACCTGGAGCAGCAGGACCAGTACCTGGAGCAGCAAGATATCTATCGCGCTGAGCAGGAGAAGTACGCAGCGACGCTTAGCTCGCGCACCGGCGAGATCGAACGCCTCCTGCTGCTGGTCGAGAAGCTCCAGCGCATGCTCTTCGGAACGAAGAGCGAGAAGGTCCTCCGCCAGATCGAGCAGTTGGAGTTGCAACTGGAAGAGCTGCACGCCGCCAGCGCCGTCGAAGAGCTGCAAGCGGTAGTTCAAGAACGCCCCGCTGCCGCGAAGCCGTTTCGCCGCCCGCTGCCGGAGCATCTTCCGCGCGAGGTCCACACCCACATGCCGGATCACGCAGCCTGTCCCGACTGCGGCGGCAAGCTTCGCGAACTCGGAGAAGACGCCGCCGAGATGCTGGAGTACGTGCGGGTCTGCTTCAAGGTCATCCGCCACGTGCGTCCCAAGCTGAGCTGCGATCGTTGCGACCGGATCGTGCAGGCTCCCGCGCCGTCGCGTCCTATCGACCGTGGACTGGCAGGCCCCGGGCTGCTGGCGCATGTGCTGGTGTCGAAGTACGCCGACCATCTTCCGCTCTACCGGCAGTCGGAGATCTATGCCCGCGAAGGCGTCGACCTCGACCGCTCCACGCTGGCTGGATGGGTCGGTGCGACCAGCGATCTGCTGGCTCCGTTGGTCGGTGCGGTCCGCGATCATGTGATGTCGGCCGGCAAGCTTCACGCCGACGATACACCCGTTCCGGTGCTGGCGCCCGGCAACGGCAAGACGAAGACGGGAAGGCTCTGGACCTATGTTCGCGATGACAGACCCTCGGCAGATACGGCCGCGCCGGCCGTGTGGTTCGCCTACTCGCCCGACCGCAAGGGCGAGCGTCCGAAGCTCCACCTGAAGGACTATCGCGGCGCGTTGCAGGCCGACGCCTACGCCGGCTTCAACCATCTTTATGAAGGCGGAACGATCTACGAGGTAGCCTGTTGGGCGCACGCGCGCCGCAAGTTCCACGAGATCCATATGGCCCACCCTTCCGCCACGACAACCGAAGCCATCCAGCGCATCGCCGCTCTCTACGCCATCGAAGCCGAGATCAGGGGCAGCACAGCGGAGGTCCGCAAATCGATCCGCCAGGCCCGAGCCAGACCGCTGCTCGACAGTCTGCACGCCTGGCTCGAAGCCACACTCGCGAAGCTCTCACGCAAGTCCGACACGGCGGCGGCGATCCGCTACGCCCTCTCCCGCTGGCGGGCGCTGACGCGCTACGCCGACGATGGCCAACTCGAGATCGACAACAACGCCGCCGAACGCGCGCTGCGCGTCGTCGCCTTGGGACGCAAGAACTTCCTCTTCGCAGGCTCCGACGCCGGCGGAGAACGCGCCGCCGCCATCTACTCCCTGCTCGGCTCCGCCAAACTCAACGGCCTCGACCCGGAACTCTACCTCCACCACGTCCTGGAGCGCATCGCAGACCATCCCATCTGCAAGATCAACGACATGCTGCCATGGAACGTAGCGCTCCCCAAGCCAGACGATCCCTCATGACTATGTATCCACATAACGCTATGTGGATACATAACTCTGGCACCCTCTCATACCTACGGCCAAGACCACACGCTTACCCTTTGTCGGCGGCAAAGCCAAGAACATGCATAAGGCGAAGCGTGCGAAGGCTCTGAAGGTAGAGGGTACGTTCAAGGGTAAGACCATAGTGGTTGGAATGCTGGAGCGCAAAGGCCGCGTCAAGGCGGCGGTCGTAGAGG
>DASRLB010000016.1:0-5377 GCA_035648695.1 Acidobacteriaceae bacterium
GTTGGTCGCCCGTCGCTTGCCTCCCCCCGCGGCGAGCGGCTCAAGCAGCGCGTCCAGGCGCTTCAGCGACAAGCCGGACATCTCGGCAATATCAAGGCCCGCAAACTTCACGTCGAGCGCATCGGCTCGCAGCCGCCTCCCATGGCACGCCGAACACTCCACGCTCAGCATGAACTGGGCAACGCGCCTCTTCATCATCGCGCTCTCCGATTTTCCGAAGGTCTCCATCACATAGCGCTTGGCGCTTGTGAACGTGCCTTGGTAGCTCGGTTCCATCTTGCGCTTGAGTGCCTGCCGCGTCTCGGCAGGCGTGAACCCCGCGTACACCGGCACCGTGGGCTGATCGTCGGTGAAGAGGATCCAGTTGCGATCTTTCTTTGAAAGCTCGCGCCAGGGCCGGTCGACGTCGTATCTCAGCGTGACGAGAATGTCGCGCAGATTCTGCCCTTGCCACGCAGTTGGCCACGCCGCCACCGCCTTTTCGCGGATGCTGAGCGAATCGTCGGGCACCATCGACTCTTCCGTCACGTCGTAGATTCGGCCCAGTCCGTGGCAGACCGGACAAGCGCCCTCCACGCGATTGGGCGAGAAATTCTCCGCGTACAGCATGGGCCGTCCTGAAGGATAAACACCGGCACGTGAGTAGAGCATGCGCACCAAATTGGAAAGCGTCGTGACGCTGCCCACCGAAGAGCGCGTAGTAGGCGAGCCGCGCTGCTGTTGCAGGGCAATGGCGGGCGGCAGGCCATTGATCGAGTCCACCTCTGGCACTGTTAGTTGGTGAAACAGCCGCCGTGCATATGGCGAAACCGATTCGAGGTAGCGCCGCTGCGCCTCGGCGTAGAGTGTGCCAAACGCGAGAGACGATTTGCCCGAGCCCGACACGCCGGTAAACACAACCAGTGCGTCCCGCGGAATATCCACATTGATGTTGCGAAGATTGTGTTCGCGTGCCCCGCGCACCTCGACCATTCCACTCCTGCGGGCAGGTTTGCCGAGCCTGGCATCACCGCGTCCAGGCTGGCGGGGCTTGTTTGATTCAGTTGGCGATTCGGCGAGAGACATGGGCATTTTCCAATCGAATTCTGACGCGCTTCTGATCCCGTGCATGAAGCTCTCAGGCTTCCCTGTTGGATGCCGAAAAGAACGGAATCTGCGACCACGCTCATCTTCGCCCGCCGGCGACAGCCCCGAGCAGCGGCTGCTACGGCTGCTCCGTTTCCGACTGTGTCGTGATTGGATGCTGCAACAATTCCAGTCGTAGTCTAAGGTACGAGTTCCAGTCCGTCGCCGTGGGCATATCCTCTTTCGACCCCCCGAATCGGCGTAGTCAGTGAAAGACTGAGCTTTCCTTGAATTGGCGCTTGCGTCCATCTCGTTAGTACGGACCATCCCATCGCCGCAATGACAATGCCGCCGATGGCGCCTCGCCAACCAGCGGGCTCACATCCCGAAGCACCACGCTGAGTTGATAAAGTTCTGCCATTTGAGCAGCTTACCGGATATTCCCCGAAAACCACACCGCCAAACACCCGGATTCTTCCGCTCTCGTTGCCGTTGAGCCCACAGAACTGAGAAGCTGCTGCGTACACGCTATCGCTGCCACGCACGACAACCCTCGGACGAGGGCAATCCAGATCCAAACTCACTTTGCAGTAACCGTTCGAATGAATCACTGGAGACGAAAACAGCCAACGATCTGATTGGTCAGCTTTAATCGCGATTTACGCGTACTGTTTGGTCGAAGTCATTCGTCCGAGGAAGTCTCAAACTCCTGGACAATAGCTCAGCATCGATCACCACCACTGCAGGCAGTCACGCATGTCGAGTTTCCAATAACTTGGCATCCCAAGCAGGAGCTATCTGGGCTCAGGAGTTATGCGCACTTGCTTTTTTCGCGCTGAAAAGCGCAATCATCTCCCGGTTGAAGGCGGGCAGATCAGAAGGCTGCCGACTGCTGATCCAGTTGCGGTCTCGGACCACTTCACGGTCTACCCATTGGCCGCCGGAATTGCGAATGTCATCCTGGATGGTGTGATAGCTGGTTAATGTCCGCCCCTTCGTCAGTCCCGTCGAGACCAGAAGCCACGATCCGTGACAGATCACCGCGATGGGTTTCCCTGCTTCGTCGATTCGGCGAATGAACTCTTGTGCCTTTTGGTCCACCCGCAGAGCATCAGCATTCAATGCGCCCCCGGGAAGCATGACTGCGTCAAAATCAGCAGGGTTCGCTCTTTCAAGCACAAGGTCGACGTCGAAGTAATCCGCTTTCATATCGTGCTTCATCGCCTGAAGTTTTCCTGATTTCGGGGCGATCAAAGTCGTTTGGGCACCGGCCTCCATCAGTGCTTGACGTGGCTCGGTCATTTCGGATTGCTCGAAATCGTTTGTGGCCAAGATGGCAACGCGCACGTTCGCAAGGGGTTTGTCTTTCATAGGTGAATCTCCTTTGGGTCACTTCTCATTTTTCAGTTTCTTCAGGGCCGCTTCCAATGCCTGACGATAAATCTGCCCATCGTCAGACAGTCGTCGGAAGCGACGAGCGACGGTGTTACGCGATCCCCTCCCCAAGGAAGTTCACGAGCTCGCGGTTCACTTCGTCCGCGTGGGTCCAGGTGATGCAGTGCGGCCCGTCCCTCACTACCAATAAGCGGGCTCCCTTGATCAGCTTGGCGGTCCGGAGTCCCGAGGCACTGATAGGCAGAATTCGGTCCGCATCCCCTTGAATGACCAACGTGGGCACGTCGACCCGGCTCAGGTCCTTGCGGAAGTCCTCATACCATGTGCGCACGCAAGCGAGACAGGCCGTAGCAGAGGCGCCGGCTGCGACGTTCCAGCTAGACTGAACGGTATGTTCGCTGACACGCTTCCCCAGCAGGAGATCCGTGTTGTAGAAATTCTTGAAAAACTCGGCGAAGAACGCGTAACGATCTGCGACGATGGCCTTCTGGATACCCTCGAAGACACTGCCGTCCACACCCTCCAGGTTGTCCGGCGTCTTCAGTAGGAAGGGCGGGACCCCCGAGATGAATACCGCCTTGCTCACTCCCTTCGGTCCATATTTCCCTAAGTAGCGCGCCACTTCGCCGCCTCCCATGGAGAAACCGACCAGCGCGAAATCACGTAGTTCGAGCTGCGTCACGAGTTTGTGTAGGTCCTCGGCGAAGGTGTCGTAGTTGTAGCCGGTTGTTGGCTGGCTGGATTTGCCGAATCCTCTGCGATCATAGGTGATGACACGGTGACCCGCAGCCAGAAGTACCGCGAGCTGCTTCTCCCAGGAAGCACCGCTCAGCGGATATCCGTGGATAAGGACAACCGGCTTACCCGAGCCGTGATCTTCATAGTAGAGATCAATATTGCCGGAGTTTTCCTTCCCGACAGTAATGCATGGCATTGAGGTTCTCCTTTGCGAATTTGTGTGCGCGTTGACGTTGATGATCTTTATGCAGATTTGGCTCTTGGCTGTCTGGACGCTCCGGTGATGACCACCAGCAAGAGGGCCGCCGCTGCGAGCGCCGGCGCTATGATGGTTCTTCTGCGCATACAAATTCCTCCTTAGTCGAAAACAGACATTACGGAGTAGCCCGGATTGTTACGGGGCGACGCTCTGCGGACTGTTCGGGGCGTCGTTTCCAATCCTCAGCGCCGATGTTGCAGCTTCATGCGGACATCGGCGTGAAGATCACGCTCGCTATGCAGCTTGCGTTTACCGCATGACCCGCGCCACCAATCGGACAATTGTTCGTCTGCGCAAAGTTTGCGTGTTCCCACTGGCGATGGTGATGCCGGAGATGATCAGGTCCGATTCTTTATACCTCAAGAGGCCATTGCTGTATGTGATGCTGGTCATAGTAGGGAGTAATCCGGAATCTCCTTTTTGGGGTAAACCCAACAGTTTTGTTACCAGGTGCCATCTGGAGAGCAATTGTTTGAATTATCAGGACAAATATCAGGAAATCCGTGCTATCGCCATAATCCCTCAAAACGGGACGCGGCGGTCCGCGTGTATCTGACGGTATGTGCAATGTTTTTGTGGCCGAGATAGTCCTGAATCAGCCTCGTATCGTGGTTGCGATTGGCCAGGTAGTAGCCGGTTGACTGCCGGAGCATGTGCGGATGGACGTGGAAGCGTAGCTTTGCGCGCTTGCCGGTCTGGGCGACCAGGTAGTTGAAGGCCTGGCGGGTCATCGGCCCGCGTTCGCTCAGGAAGAGGTACGGTGACCGGGTGTCGGCGCGCATCTCGCGCAGGCGCAGCCAGGCGCGCATTGCCCGCAGTTCGTCCCCTTCAATCGGTTGATGCGTCGAGAGGCTGCCTTTCTTCCGGCGCACATAAAGGCGAGATGTTTCCAGATCCATATCTTTGAGACGCATGTCAACGAGTTCAGAAACTCGCAGCCCATGCCGGAAAGCCATGAGCATCATGGCATCGTCGCGCATCCCGTGACGGCTGTGACGGGCGGCGTCGAGGAAGCGCTTCATTTCCGCCTCGGTGAGGAAGTTTTTCCCGCCGTGATCGACAGCCGTGCTTTTTCCTTTTATCCGCCGTTCTGAAACCACTCTTTACCTTACGGAAGTTGACGACCCGTTATTTGTCTCTGCGAAGTGCCGGATTTCCTGCCCGGCGAGAGCGCAACTTATTACAGAAAGGGCTTTCTGTAAAGAATTGTTTGGGAACCGACAGCTTGGCTGAGCGAAGTCGAGAAGGATTTGGAAAGCTTAAAGTGGCACTTGTGGAACGGCAACGTCGATCAGGCGTTGAGGCTCGTAGATGGGCTGAAGACCATGCTCGATGGCGAACAGATCAGCCCTGAGCGGCAAAAGCTGCTGCGCACGATTCGCGAATTCGGCAACTACATCGCCTCCAATCAAGTCTACATCCCCGACTACGGCGACCGCCATCGCAATGGCGAACGAATCAGCTCCGCTTTTGCTGAGTCGGCTGTGAACCAACTTGTCAGCCGGCGAATGGTCAAGCAGCAGCAAATGCACTGGACCGAGCGAGGCGCCCAAGTGATGAACGGCGATCTGCGGGACACTTTCAGAAGATGGTATCCGGGCATGAAAGCGAGTTCCGAAGATCCGCTTCGCCGCGTTGCCTGATCGCGAGTCAGTGGGTGCGGGAAAGCGAAAAGGAACACGCGACCCCCCGTTTTTTTTGTTTCACGATCGTTGCACGATGTTCCAACATTCGGCTTGTGTGAAAGCTGCGGGTGGGAGGGCGGTGGCGAGGGCGTGTAGATACATAGTCGGAGGTCAGAGTAACAGACGATGCAAGAGTGGTTAGGTTAGAGTCAAACACCCCAGAGCCTTCCTGTTGCCATGGTCTCGTCCATTTCCGCGTATTTTTTCAATACCTCGGTGCGATACCCGGGCGAGA
>DASRLB010000017.1:0-9723 GCA_035648695.1 Acidobacteriaceae bacterium
TTCCTCGGCAAGGCTTCCGGGTAAATAAGAGGTATCAGAATCATCGTCAGCACGATCAGGCCGTTCAGCGAGAACGTCGCGATCATCCAATACTTCGACTTCGTCTTGATCCGGCCACCGGATTCCATCAATGAGTCTTCAAACATGAGCAACCTCGGTCCCGCGCTTCGGGAGAGCTTCCTGCATTAGACACCGTACAGCAATAAATTGTTCCCGTTTCGCTTCTGGCCTTACTCCTACAATCTGCAACTACTTATGATGCCGCAACCGACCGCCGCAAACAGCCCCGTCACAAACCTTTTTCTCTACCGCTTTGCCGCCGGAAGTGTCGCCTTCCGTGCCGCCGGCAGATTGGTCGTCTTGCCGCGCTTCGCCCGCCAGTCCTGGTAGGCCACCAACATCGGCGCCGCCACCGCGATCGACGAGTAGGTGCCGATCAGGATGCCGATGACCAGCGCAAAGGAGAAGCCGTGCAGCACTTCTCCGCCAAACAGATACAAGCTCAACACCGTCAGGAACGTCAGGCCCGAACTGATGACAGTCCGGCTAAGGGTCTGATTGATGCTGCGGTTGACCACATCCGAAAGCGCCTCCCGGCGATTGGTCGCCAGGTTCTCGCGAATGCGGTCGAATACCACGATCGTGTCGTTCATCGAGTAGCCGATGAGGGTAAGAATCGCTGCGATAACGGTAAGGGTGATCTCACGGTTCGTCAAGCTGAACGCGCCGACCGTGATCAGGGTGTCGTGGAAGACGGCCACAACCGCGGCCACGCCGTAGATCAGCTCGAACCGGAACCATAGATAGACGAGCATCCCGATGAGGGAGTAAATCGTCGCCAGCCAGGCCTGGTGGGTGAGCTGCTTGCCGGCGGTCGGGCCGACAATGTCGACCTGCTGGATGGTGAACGTGGAGTCGTGATAGTTCTCGTTCAGGGAGCTCTCGACCTGGGTGCGGCCCTGGTCGTGCGCCGTATCCGACGCGGTTGATTCCGGCAGCACGATAATCACATCGTTCGAGGGTCTGCCGGCGGTGTCGGAAATGGTCTGGATAGGGACATCATGCACGCCGGCCTGGTCCATCGCCTTGCGGATGTGGTCGACGTTGGGCGTTTGCGTAAAGGACACGCGGATCTGCGTGCCGCCCTTGAAGTCCACGCCCTTGGGAATGCCGTGCCAGAAAACCATGCTCAGAATGCCGGCCACGGAGAAGATGAGAGAGAAGCCGAGGAAGTACCACTTCTTCCCCAACCAGTCGATATTTGTAGTGCGGAACAGTTCCACGTTTGCTTCCTTCGGAAGCTAGCTTTTAGCTGCTAGCTCTTAGCTTTTAGCTCGGCATTGCAACGCCGAGCGGTCAAACAATCCTGGTCTTTAAGTCTTTAGCTAACAGCTAGAAGCTAAGAGCTAGTAGCTGTTTCTAAATCGAAACTGGCGCCGAGCGGTCGTGCTTGCTCAGCAGGTAGTCGAAGATGGTGCGCGAGACGAACACCGCCGTAAACAGGTTGGCGAGCAGACCGATGGTCAGCGTGACGGCGAAGCCCTTGATGGGACCGGTGCCGAACAGGAACAGGATCGCCGCCGAAACGATGGTCGTAACGTGAGTATCGATGATCGTCGTGAGCGCGTGGTCGAAGCCTTCCTTGATGGCCACCGCGGAGGTCTTGCCCAGCCGCAGCTCTTCTCGAATGCGCTCGAAGATCAGCACGTTGGAGTCGACGCCCATACCGATGGTCAGGATGACTCCGGCAATGCCCGGCAAGGTCAGCGTCGCGCCCGAGAAGCCCATGAAGCCCAGCAGGATAACGAGGTTCAAGATCAGCGCGAGGTCGGCGTTGATGCCCGCGCCGCGGTAGTAGATCAGCATGAAGATCATAACAATCCCCATGCCGGCGATGGCCGCGAACACGCCCTGATGAATGCTCTGCGCACCCAGCGAGGAGCCGACCGTGCGCGTTTCGGTATAGTCCAGCGAGGCGGGCAGGGAGCCGGTGCGCAGCATCATGCTGAGGTTCTTGGCCTCGTCCTCGGTGAAGCCGCCGGTGATGCGCCCGTTTTCCTGGATCGCGCTCTGGATGGCGGCGACTTCCCGCACCCGGTTCTCCAGCACGATGGCCATCTGGGTGTGGGTGTCCTTGGCCGCGTCGGTAAACTTGTAGAAGCGCTGTCCGGCCTCGGTGGTGAGGGTGAAGTTCATGTCAGGCCGGCCATTTTCGTCGCGCGAAGGCTGCGCGTCGCGGAAGTCGGGGCCTTCGACGATGGAGGCGCGCTTCAGCAGCCAGACCTGGTCCGCACCGCTGCCTGTCGCCGAGCCATGCACCAGTTCTTCGTCCGGTGGAACCGTGCCGAGCGCCGCCAGCGCGGCGGCTTCGTTCGGATACGCTTCGCCAACCACTTCGTGAATTTCCAGCTTGGCTGTCGACTGGATGATCTTCTTGATGCGGTCGAGATCGGTAACGCCGGGGATCTCGACCAGTATCTGGTCTTCACCCAGGCCGTAACGTTCGACGTTCGGCTCCGCGACACCGAGTTGATCGATGCGCTCACGGATGGCCTCGATGGAAATATCGACCGTATGCGCCTTGAGGTCGCGGATGGCCGACTGCTTCATGGTCAGGGTGAAGCCGGCGTTGCCGGGCTTGGTCGCCACGTCATAGGCCGCATAGTCCTGCGCGCTCAGCGCCGAGTTGATGTCGTTCTGCTGCTCAGGCGTCCCGCCGGTCACGGTGATGACTTCCGGATGGTTGACCGGATCGAGCTTGACCGCCTTCGCGTTCCAGGTCGCCAGCACGCCGTTGAGGCGCGCAACGTCACGGTCGCTGGTGCTGCCCACCGCCTCGGCCGTGTTCACCTTCAACACCAGATGGCTGCCACCCTTGAGGTCGAGACCGAGGTTGATGCGGTTCAGAAGCGACTGCTTCAGCGAGTCGCCAAAGCCATGGCCCGTGCCGTGAGGAATCCCGAATATCCCGTAAATGGCGATCAACAGGACGGCGACGATAAAGCCGGTCTTTTGTAACAGAATCTTGCCCATCTGGTTGTTGTCCTAAACCTTCCATCCCGCGCGCATCCGCTGCGCGGTGTATTCCTTTGCGAAACTTTGCGCTTTTCTTCGCGCACTTTGCGTCAAGGCTGTTGCTTCTAAGCCTTCATAACCTCGTCCGTCGTGACCGCCGAAATTGCGCTCTTGACGATTTCGAGCTTGGTGCCGTCGGGCTGCACGCGGACGATCATGGTGTCGTCCTTGACGGTCACGACGGTGCCGCGCAGGCCGCCGGTGGTGGTCACCTTGTCGCCCGACTTGATCTTCGCCAGCATCGCCTGCCACTGCTTCTGCTTGCGTTGCTGCGGCGCGAACAACAAAAAATACATGGCCACAAAAAAAAGCAGGATGAAGGGCAATCCCCCCAGCGAACCGAATAGGCCGCCCGGGCTGCCCGCAAACATTGCAAAAACACTCACGCTATCCATCCCATCGCCGAGACTCGACAGGCAGCCACAAGCCTGCCGCCGTGTCCGGCCTTTCCTGCAACAAACTTTTCGGGAGATTTTCTCACCCGGAGGACCGGCCAAAACCTCGTCCGCACGTCGCAAACCCGCGCCGGACACACGCCCGCTACCCCAGGTAAATCACACCTGAGCCTTAAGCATCGCGTACCGCACCCTGCCTGTCAAGAAAATCGCGAGGCTGGGCAGGGACGGCGCATATAAATTTACTGGGCAAGACCTTTATGGAGTGGGGTTAACGCCGATACAGGACGCGTGTTGTTGCACTCCGGACACAGCAGCGGATGTATATGCGTCGCCCGATGCCGGCCGCCGGCAGCCCGGCGCGAGGCTAGCGCACGAACTCTTTGCGCAATGCCTCGTCCACGCGCACCTGCCAGCCCGGCCCGGTCTCACGGACCGCAGCCATCACGTCGGGCGAAATGCGCATCGTGACCTGCACCTTGGTCGGCGCCTTCTGCGGGCCACGGAACGCAGCTCGTGCCGCGCGCTGGAAATCCTCCGGCATCTCGTGGATGCGTTTGGACCGTGCGAACATCTCGGGCGTCCACTCGGGGTTCTCCGCATCGGGAACCCCGTACTTGCTAGTTTTCTTCGGCATAAGATTTGCGCTCCTGTGGGCTGGCGTCGCGAAGGCTGATGGCGCGGTAAACGCCGTCCGTGAAAGTGAAAATAAAGCTGTACATCTTTGCGTCCAACCACCCGACTGCGTGATAGCGAAGCTCGCCGTAGTCCTGCGAATCGTCATAGTAGATATTCGCGGATGGACCCATATCGAAGTCCTTCGCCCGCGCCAGAGAGATGCCGTGTTTGCGAATGTTCTCGGCATTTTTGGAGGCACTGTACGTGACTTCCATGCCATCAAATTGTAGCGCCAATACGGTAGGAGGTCAAGCACGCCTTCTATCTCACTCCTCCGCGCCGAACGCCTCCTCCACGACCTCCAGCGCTCGCTCCAGGTCTTCCATCTTTACCTCGATGGTGGTGCCTTCCCACTCCGCGGTTTCGTCGGTATCTTTGACGGCGTTGAACCATATTCCCGCGTCGGTCAGGGCTTTTTGTGCCAGCTCGGCGTCGGCTGCGTCCTGGAAGTTGCCGACCATCAACAAGGCGTTCTCGTCGTCATCGGCGCCGTCTTCGGAAGCGGCGATCTCGTCCGCCGCCATCACCGGGAACAGGCCCATGCCCTTGCGCAGCACGACGATTGCGTCTTCTTTCCGCGCGCGCTCGACGAACAGGGACAGCCAGTTCATCTTGACCTTCGGCCCGTCCTCGTTGACCTGGCGGACGGCGTGCTCCATGTGCGCCGGGACGTCGTGCTCGGCGAGCAGGCGCATGGCGGTCTCCGCATCCACGGGGATTTGGAACGTAATCAGCTCGATCAGCGATGGATCGGCCTCGGAATTGTCCGCTTCTTCCGCTTCAGCCGCTACCGGCGCTGTCTCTTCCAGCGGCATTTCCAGTCCGCGCGCGCTCATCTCGGCGTCGATCGCCTGTTGCGCAACCACGGTGAGGCCCGCCTTGCCCTCGGCGAGGCGCAACAGCTCGCCATCGCTCATTGCTGCGTACAAACCCTGTAGACGCCGCTGCTCCTGGTCGTTGCTCATTCGGAATTCTCTCCTATTGCTTCAGAAAGTCGTTCATGTCGAAGTCCTTCTTCGTCGTCTTGGACTCCTTCAACTCGATATTGACGCCGGTCACGTCGGTGGCGTCGACAATCACCTGCTGGGTGGCGGTTTCGTAGGACTTCAGCGTATGCGTCGCAGAGAAGTTGACCAGGCCCCCGGGCTTCTTTTTCGCGGGCTCGGTGTCCGCGCCGCCCGAGACTTCCAGCGTATAGGTCCCCGGAGGAACATAGGTGATGGTGAACGCACCCGTCGGGTCAACCCCGGCCTTGCGCGTGAATTTCTTGTCGTTGACGTCGGTCAGTTCTACCGTCGCTTCGTTCAGCCCATGGTGGTCGACCGCCGATGCGATCCTCCCGCTGACCGAATGCATGCCGTTGAGGTCGACTGTGATGTTCAGGTCGCCGTGCTCCTCGGACCCGGCGAGGGTAATTTTTTTTGCGTCCTTTTTATGCACGGTGCCGGGGGAATAGAACACCAGCGGCGATGCTTTCAGCAGCGCCGACATATCCATCACGCCGCCGCGCATGGAGAAGGAGGAGTTGACCTGCAACGTCGTTCGGAGCGTGTAATCGCCCGGCGCGATGCCGGCGATACGGAAGTGGCCCCGGTCGTCAGTAATGGTTGCAGAACCTGCGCCACCCGCCATCGCCATCACCACGTCTGCGGAAGAGAATCCGGAGTCGTCGCTGGCCTTCGACGGCTCGACCTTTTCAATCATCACCATTACCTTGCCCGCGGGGGCGCCGTCGTCGAACGCCACCGTGCCCATCACGGCGGCGCCGCGATCGAGTGTCAGGTCGCCGTGGGCGGTGTGGTTGGCTTCGACATGCACCACCGTAACGCCGGGATACATGGCTTTCCCCTTGGCACCCGGCGGCGCGGCGGCCCGTGCGGCAGCCATCGACGACACATACCCCGGCTCGGTCGATGACACGTAATAATCGCCAGGCGGGACGTTCGCGATGGTGTAGGCGCCGTCGAGACCAGTCTGCCCTTGCAGCATCGTCATCGTACCCATCCGCTCGGTGACCAGCTTCATTGCCGCGGCGGGGTCGGCTTCCGCTTCTTTGTCCGACATCGGCTTGACCGCGGGCTTGTCGTCCGGCACAGGCGTCAACGTGACCGAGGCAAACCGCGCCGGTCGTTGCGTGTCGGAACAGGTGACGACGCCGGAAACGGTACCAGACGGGGCGTCCGCAGGCTGTTGCGCTGGCAGGATTGCCGTGCCGAGGAACAAAATTGTTGCCGCGAAGAACGTTGGACGAACGAGAGAGGGCATGTCCGCAAGTATGCGGGCAGTGCTCGCCGCATGCAACTGGAGGCGCGACTACTGGCTGGTTGAGGTCGAGCTCGCGGCGACGGTCGCCTGCACCGGGTCCATGGTCAGGTCGCTGTCGCCCAGGGTGACGGTCTGCGAAGCCGCTGTGTAGCGGATGGTGGGGCCGCGGTTGCCGCCGCGGCCGGTGTTCGGCGGGCGGTCCATGCCGCTGACGGTGACGTTGTACGTGCCGGGAGGCAGGTACTCCATGCGGAACGTGCCGTCGGCGTCGATGACGGTGCTGCGCGTGGTGCTGCTGTCGGTCGCGTCTGTCAGGGAAACGGAGCCGGAGTTCAGCATGTGGCCGTCCGCTTTCGACTCGACGCTGCCCTGCACGGTATGCAGGCCGTTGAGCGCGACCCGGATGTCGACGCCGTCGGCTGTTTCGCCGCCGTGGATTTCCACGATCTGCGCGTCCGCCTTGCGCATCGTCCCGGGAGCATAGACGTTGAGCATCGGCGGCGGCCCGCGGAATCCGCCGCGCCCGGACGCCCGGCCCTGCCCCGTCGTTTCAGTCTGCACTGTGACGACCAGGCTGTACTTGCCCGGCGCGATGCCGGTGAGGCGATAGATGCCGCGGTCGTCGGTCTCGCCGAAGCCCATGTCGCCGCCGTAGGCGATGAATCCGCCGAACCCGCCGCCAAACTGGCCGCCGCCGTTGCCCATACTGCCGGTCGTGCTGGTGGTGAGCGGACGCAGGCGCACCGAAACTCCCGGCACCGCCGAGCCGTCGTCGTAGGTCACACGCCCGGAGACAACAGCCCCGCGGTCCATCGTGACCACCACATCCGCGGTTCGGCCGGCGTCGATGTGCGTCATCGGGACGCGCGCGATGGGCTGCTGCGTCATGCGCGCAACCGCCTGCTGAGAGATGTATCCGCTCATCGTCGCGGAGACGTAGTAATCGCCGGCCGTGACGCCGGTGATGGTGAAACTGCCGTCAAGCGCGGTGCGGCCACGGCCGGCGGTCTGGTAGCTCACGCCGCGGCTGGTATTGCTGCCTTGTTGCAGCAGTTCCACGTCCGCGAAGCGCGCCGGGCGTTGCGTGTCTCCGCAATAAACGTGGCCGGTGACGGTGCCGCCGATTTGCGGCGTGGTGGGCTGCGGCGCTACCTGGATTCTCGGCGTGGGAGGCGGCGTTGCGGTTTGCGCGATAGCCGCGCCAAACGCGAATATCGGCAGGGTGAAGAGAAGAGTCAGCCGTAGGTGCTTCGGTTTCATTGCGATTCCTTCATGCAGCGACCAGAATTCCATGCCTGCTTGGACGAGTACGGTTGGCATTCCGGATTCAGCTCGGATTCAAGTGCGTGCCAGGTCTCCGCGAACACGCTCCATCGTTTCGAGGTAGAAACTCAGGTTGTGGATCGAGTTCAGCGTCGCGCCCAGCGGCTCTCCGCTTGCGAACAAGTGGCGCAAATAGGCGCGCGAATAGCGCCGGCAGACGCTGCATCCGCAGCCTGCGTCGATGGGGCCCTGGTCTTCCGCGTTGTCGAGCTTCTTGATGTTGAGGCGGACGACGGGGCTGGTGCGGTCGGCGGGGTTTTCGCGGATGAACAGGAGGCCGTGGCGGCCGGCGCGGGTGGGGAGCACGCAGTCCATCATGTCGACGCCCATGCGGGCGTACTCCTCGATCTCGTCGGGGTAGCCGACGCCCATGACGTAGCGCGGCTTGTCCGACGGCAGGTGTTCGAGGGTGCGGGCGATCATCTCGCGGGTCACTTCGCGGGGTTCGCCCACCGCGAGGCCGCCGATGGCGTAGCCGGAGAAGTCCATCTCGATGAGGCGCTCGGCGGACTCCTTGCGCAGGTCGGGGTACATGCCGCCCTGGACGATGCCGAAGAGGGCCTGGTGCTTGTCCTCAAATGAGGCCGCCCACGGAACTTCGTGGCGGTGCTGCTCCCAGTAGGCCTTCGAGCGGGCTGCCCAGTCGTGGGTCAGGCCCATGGAGTCGCGGGTGCGCTCCCAGCTTGCGGGCGTCTCGACGCACTCGTCGAAGACCATCATGATGTCCGCGCCGAGGGCGATCTGGACAGCCATCGAATGCTCGGGGGAGAAGAAGTGCTTCGAGCCGTCGATGTGCGAGCGGAACTCGACGCCCTCGGGCGAAATTTTGCGCAGCTTGGAGAGCGAGAATACCTGGAAGCCGCCGGAGTCGGTGAGCATGGGGCGCTGCCAGCTCATGAATCGATGCACGCCGCCCGCCCGCCCGATCAGCTCATGCCCGGGGCGCAGGTAGAGGTGATACGTATTCGCCAGGATGATTTCGGCGTTCAGGGTTTCCAGCACATCCTGCGGGACGGCCTTGACCGTCGCCGCCGTCCCGACCGGCATGAATACCGGCGTTTGCACCGTACCGTGCGGCAGAGTCAGCCGCCCTCTGCGCCCGCCCTGCGGCGTAACTGCTGCAATTTCAAATGAAAGCGACATCGCCCTTCATTGTAGAAGGGCGATGCCGCTGGGGGAGGGACGGGAGAAGTCGCCGAGGCGTGGAGGTTGCGCCTCAGCGCCTAAAGGCGTCGCGGTTTCTGGCCCGTTTGTGCGGTGGCTGAAGCCATCGCCTACCGTCTGTGCGACTTTCAACTGCTTCTTACGCGATGTTGCCGGTGCATTACCATGGCGACAACACCTTATGAAGCGGCAAGTGCTTATCTTCGGGCTGGTTGGCGGGGTACTGATTACTCTGCTGAAGTGGACGGAGTACCGCTTCATGGTGATCGACCATGCGGTGGGGATTTACGGTGGACTGACTGCGGTGACGTTTGCCGTTCTGGGGATATGGCTTGGCCTGAAGCTGACTGGGCCGCCGCGGGAAACCGTGGTGGTGAAGGAAGTGATGGTTCCCGCGGCTGGACCCTTCGTGCCGGATGAGAGCAAGCGGGACAGCCTTGGCATCACGCGCCGCGAGATGGAGATCCTCGAACTGGTGGCCCAGGGTATGAGCAACCGCGAGATCGCCGGGAAGCTCTATGTCAGCGAGAACACCGTGAAGACCCATTGCAGCCGGGCGTTCGACAAGCTGGGCGCGAAGAGGCGGACGCAGGCGGTGCAGCTCGGCAAGGAATTAGGGTTGCTGCCCTGATTTGTCCTGCGAAGGGATGATTTTCGTCTTTCTGGACGAAATCACTCGAAAGGATGACGACAAAATCGCGCCGTGCAGCGAAGGTTGGGTCAGCATTCACCTGCAGAGGAGACTTATGAAGAAGACCGTACTTATTTTTGGGGTGATCTCCGGCGTTCTTTCGTCGGCCATGATGTTGGCTACCGTGCCGTT
>DASRLB010000018.1:0-5927 GCA_035648695.1 Acidobacteriaceae bacterium
CCCACCGGTCCCTGCGTTCCCACCCCGCCCGCGGCCAGCACAATCTGCAACTCCGGGGCATGTCCGGTCTCATCATTCTCCTTGCTGTCGAACTGCACCACCGCCGTTCCCGCCGACAGCGCCAGACCGAAATTGCTCGCCGGGGCCGCCACCCACCCCTGCACCGTAGCCGTCACGTCGAAGGTCGCGAACGTGTCCGCCGCGCTCACCTGCGCGGTCTGCACCGCCAGTCCCAAAATGGGCATCGTGGCATACGTCACGCTGTACTCACCCCACGCCGCACCCACCGGCTGTACGGCGACCAGCCCCGGTGTATCGGCCCGGTTGCAGTACACCCGCAGCACCGCGCGCGTTACCTGCGACGCCGTCGTCCCGGCCGGCAGCATCGACAGGTCGAACCGCACCAGCGTCGTATACCCGCCGCCCACATTCAAATTTGTCAGTGTTCCCGCATTCACCGTGGGCTGAGCGCTCGAAACATGCGCGTCCGCCACCAACGTCGCCTGCGCCCACGTCGCCGCCGGCATAAAAAGACACACAAACCCCAGCCATTCCAGCAGCCTGCGCCTCATCCACGCTTTGCCGGCACATGCCGGAAATTCTTGACGAAGCCCCGTTGTATTGCCTGCAGCTTCGACTTCCGGGTCGGCGCCAAACGGCCGTTTTAAACGGCTCACAATCCCCTGGCGAGTTTTCTCAGTGTCTGGAGAGCTTCGAACAAAAGGCCGGTCTCGCGAACACCGAGGGCAGTCTACCGGCTCGGGATTGATGTGATGCCCGCAGCTCCGGCGCCGCCCTGACAAGCCCATGACCGAGGATTGTATAAGATGTTGCGGCGTTTTGCTGTGATTTGCGAGCCCCTCAGCTGCGCTCGTAGTGGAAGTGCAGCTCCTGCTCGCTGGGGATGGGGACGCCGTTGCGGGTGGCCGGCGCGAACGACCATTGCTTCACGGTGGCGATCACCACGTCGTCGATCGGCTGGCCGAGGCCCTTCATCAGTTTCAAGTCGGAGATTTTGCCGTGCTCGTCGATGACCGCGTCCAGGATGACGTCGCTGCTGGTGCCGTGCGGCAGGCTGGAGAGGCTGGGCCTGGGGTAAGGGAAGTAGGTTTGTTCCGCGATCTTGATGTCGCCCTCGCCGAGGCCGTCGTCGGAAGAGTTGCCAGTCCCGTCCTGCGTGGCTGGGGCGGCGAGCGGTTTGGGTTTGGGCATGGGCAGCGTGAGGGCGGCGTGCGAGGTGTCGGCTTTCTGCTTGACGGGCGCCTTTTCAGGGATGTCGCTGACCGCGTGCGGTGGACTGCCGGCGGCGTAATACGTGAGCATCGTGAGGCCGTGGGCCGTGCCGGGCAGCTTGAATGGAGCGATGTGCGACGTGTGCAGAACGCCGAACGCGAGGAAGAGCACGACGGCGTGAGCGAGCGTCGACAGCAACGTGCTGCGGGAGTGGAGGAGCGTCGCTCTGAGTTGCGCGGTGGTGAGACGGTTGGGGATGTTCATGTCGCCTCGTGCCTCAGTGTTTCACCTGGTACATGTTAGACGATGGCCGCTGCCGATTCGTCCGCTTTACTCCCATTCGATCGTCCCGGGCGGCTTCGATGTGATGTCGTAGACGACGCGGTTGATGCCGCGGACCTCGCTGACGATTCGGCTGGAGATGGTGCGGAGGACTTCATACGGCAGCGCCGCCCAGTCGGCTGTCATGCCGTCTTCGCTTTCGACGGCGCGGATGGCGCAGGTGTAAGCGTAGGTGCGCTGGTCGCCCATAACGCCAACCGTCTTGATGGGAAGCAGCACGGCAAAGCTTTGCCAGACCTTGCGGTAGAACCCGGCACGCTTGATTTCGTCGACGCAGATGGCGTCGGCTTCCTGCAAAATCGCGACGCGCTCCGGTGTGACTTCGCCGAGGATGCGGACCGCGAGGCCGGGGCCGGGGAAGGGTTGGCGCTCGAGGATTTCTTCGGGCATCTGCAAGTCGCGGCCGATGCGGCGGACTTCGTCCTTGAAGAGGTCGCGGAGCGGCTCGATGAGTTTGAGCTTCATGTCCGCGGGCAGGCCGCCGACGTTGTGGTGGCTCTTGATGACGTGCGAAGGCCCGTGGACACTGGCCGATTCAATGACGTCGGGATAGAGCGTGCCCTGCACCAGCCACGCTACTTCTTCGCCAATTTTCCCGGAGCCTGCGGCAGCAGATTTTTCAGCTTCGAAGATTCGCTTGGCTTCGTCGTCGAAGACCGCGATGAATTCGTTGCCGATGGCCTTGCGTTTCTGCTCGGGATCGGTGACGCCGGCGAGTTTCGCGAGGAAGCGCGCGCTCGAATCGACCGCGACGACGTTGAGGCCGAGGCCTTCGCGCATGGCGGTCTGGACTTTGGCGAACTCGTCCTTGCGCAGGACGCCGTTGTTGACGAAGATGCAGGTGAGGCGGTCACCTATCGCTCTAGCCACGAGGACTGCGGCGACGCTTGAGTCGACGCCTCCCGAAAGGCCACAAATTGCGTGGCCGGTTTCGCCGACCTGGGCGCGGATTTTTGCGACGGTCGAGTTGATGAAGTGCGCGGGCGTCCAGTTCTGCTCGGCTCCGCAGATGCCCACGACGAAGTTCTTCAGCAGCTCCATGCCGTGCTTGGTGTGCGCGACTTCGGGGTGGAACTGCACGGCCCACATGCGGCGCGATTCGTCCGCGATGCCGGCGACGGCGTTGGCGGTTTTGGCGGTGATGCGGAAGCCGGGGGCAAGGGTTTCGGCGTGGTCGCCGTGGGACATCCACACTTCGAGCGTGTCGGGCAGGCCGTGGAAGAGCGCGCTGGTCTCGACGATTTCGACCTCGGCGTGGCCGTACTCATGCGCCGTGCCGGGGACGACCTTGCCGCCGAGATGGTGCGTCATGAACTGCAGGCCGTAGCAGATGCCGAGGATGGGCACGCCGACGGCAAGGATCCCAGGGTCCGCCTTGGGCGCGGCGGCGTCATAGACGCTCGACGGGCCTCCCGAAAGGATGATGCCCCGGGGTTCGAGCGCGAGGATTCTGTCCATCGGCGCGGTGCATGGAAGCACGACGGAGAACACCTTGAACTCGCGAATGCGGCGCGCGATCAACTGGGTGTATTGCGATCCGAAATCGAGGATGACGATGGTTGAACTGGAGGGAATGTCCACGCTTCCAGTCTAATGCGCACGACTCCACTACGCCGCTCAGGCTGGGGAAGCGGACGCTGTTGCCGGTTTAGCTGGGGTCTTTCTGGCGAGTGGACGACACGCCGCCCATGATGCCGGCGCCAAGGATCAGCAGCACGCAGGCCACGATCCACTTCGTGGGCATGTGTACGAGATGGGCAACATAGATGAGCCCAGCGATCAGAATGAGAGTTCCAACGGTGTAGATAGCGAATGACATCGTACGTCCTCCAGGCAGCAATGCAAGCCGTTACAAAAGGGTACGATGCATTTTCGCGGCAAGCGGAAACGAAAAAGATTAGCGTGCGTCGTATTCCCGGCATAGGGCCAGGCTGACGGCTGTCCGGACAACGTGGAAGTAGTCCGAGAAGAGCAGGTAGAGCAGAACTACTCCGGCCCACCAGATTTTCAGGAATCCTGCGCTAGTGTAGGTCTCGAACGGCAGCGGCGTGGAGGAAAAGACCAGCGCCAGCACGATCAGCGAGACCTTCACGATGCCCATGACGAGGTTGATTTCGACCAGCTTGCCGCGCATGGGGCCGAGCCGCGTGGCCGCTCGCAGGGCTTGCCAGGGGCTTAGATTGTGCAGTGTCGCGAGCATGGGAGCGATGCTCAGGACCCAGTTCGTCAGCGCCCAGGCGATGAAGATGAAGAGGGTCGCAGCGATGATCAGGGTGAAGTAGAGAACGAGGTTGGGTTCTTCTCCGCGAGCGGTGGGGCCTGTGATGGTTGTGGCGCTGGCCCAGTAAATGGTGCCCAGCCAGAGCACGACCGTCACGGTTAGAAATGCGATACGCATTGCGCCGAGCACGAACAGCGCGGCGCGGCGCGGCGGGAGGGTGGGGTCGATGCGCCGGAGGACGGCGGTGCGGCCGACAGCCGAGACGGCAACCCAGGCGATGAGGACTAGCGGCACCAGCCAGAGGGCGCTATGCAACACCGATGGCAGCAGTTGCGAGCCGGCGAAGGCGATGCGTTGGGCTGCGTCGAAGGGATTGGTAACGGTGATGTGGGCGAGGTGGAGGCGGGCAGGATCGGCTGTATCGTCGGTCACGCCGACCCAGATGAGCCATCCGCAGGTTGCGATCAGCCACAGCGCGGGTACGCCCACCGCCCAGCGCCACAGGACTTCGAGCGCCGTAAGCGAGGGCCGCGTCCACACCGACGCCATCACATGCACGAACGACTGCGTTCCCCGCACCTCCGCGCCCGCGCGCACGATTTCGGCGGGGTGCGGCTGCGGCATTACTTCACCACCAGATTCACGAGCTTGCCTTTCACGACGATGGTCTTGACGACGGTCTTGCCGGCGATACGCGCTACGACTTTTTCGTCGCCAAGCGCCGCGGCCTTGAGGGCTTCCTCATCGGCTTCTGCCGCGACCTTTACGACCGTGACCAGCTTGCCGTTGAGCTGCACCGGGATTTCGATTTCGCTTTCGCGCGCGAGCTCGGCGTTGGCCGCGGGCCAGGGGTGGCGGAGGAGGTTGCCTTCGTTGCCCATCTGCTCCCACAACTCCGCCGCCATGAAGGGCGCGAAGGGCGCGAGCAGAAGCGTCAGCGTGCGGAAAACTTCGGCGGTGGTCACAATAGAAATTTCGCCAGAGTCCATGGCGGCTTCGTGCGCGCTGATTTCGTTGACGAGGATCATGATGGCGGCGATGGAGGTGTTGAAGTGCCAGCGGCCGCCGAAGTCTTCGGTAATTTTGGCGATGGCCTGGTGAAGCAGGCGGAGCAGCGTTTCGCCCGCGGGTGTCTGGCCTGCGAATGCGATCGGGGCGATTTCATCGCCGTGGGTTTGCTGCTTGAGGGCGCGGATTGCCGGTGCGAATTTCGTCGTCAGTCGATAGGCGCGCGCGAGGAAACGGCTGATGCCGGCGACACCGTCTTCCTGCCAATCGAGGTCGCGGTCGGGCGGCGCGGCGAAGAGCGCGTAGATGCGCGTGGCGTCGACGCCGAATTTGCCGATCATCTCGTCGGGCGCGATGACGTTGCCTTTGTTCTTCGACATCTTCGCGCCGTCTTTGATGACCATGCCCTGCGTGAAGAGTCGCGTTGCGGGCTCGGAATTCGCGATCATGCCGAGGTCGCGCATCACCTTCGTCCAGAAGCGCGAGTAAATGAGGTGCAAGATCGCGTGCTCGACGCCGCCGATGTATTGGTCGATGGGGAACCAGTAGTTGGCCTTCGCGGAGTCGAACGGCGCGGTGGAATTTCGCGCGTCGGTGTAGCGGTAGAAGTACCAGTTGGAGTCGACGAAGGTGTCCATCGTGTCGGTCTCGCGGCGCGCGGGCTCGCCGCATTTCGGACACGCGACGTTGACAAAGTCGGGCACCTTTCCCAGCGGCGAGCCGCCCTCCTGCGTGATCTCGACTTTCTCCGGCAGCAGCACGGGAAGCTGGTCTTCAGGCACGGGAACGATGCCGCAGGTTTTGCAGTAGACCATCGGGATCGGCGTGCCCCAGTAGCGCTGTCTACTTACTCCCCAATCTTTTAGGCGATACGTTGTCGTCTTTTTGCCGAAGCCGTTCTGCGCGGCGTGGCGCGTCATCTTGTCCTGCGCTTCGAGCGCGGCTTCGCCCGTCCACTCGCCGGAGTCGATGAGCACGGCTTCGTCTTCGCCGGTGTATGGCAGGGGCAGGTCATCGGTGTCGAGGTTTGGCGCGACGACGCGCTTGATGGGCAGGCCATACTTCTGCGCAAATTCAAAGTCGCGCTCGTCGTGGCCGGGGACGCTCATAATCGCGCCCGTGC
>DASRLB010000019.1:0-2625 GCA_035648695.1 Acidobacteriaceae bacterium
GGTGTGGTGCCCGGGGCGAATGCTGCCGGGTCGGTGGAAAGCCAATAGGGCGGGTCGTCGGCGCGGAGAACATCGTTGTCGGCGTTGTTGGGCGTGTATTCGTCGGTGGGGTCGACGCCGTGGTGCGTCGCGAATTGCTGCGCGCGCGTGGTGGGCAGGTCTTCGGGGTAGCAGTGCTGGCGGTATGCGTGGATGCCGGCGAAGGTGAGCGCGGCAACCAGGGCGAGTGCCACGGGAATCGCAACGGTGTTGCGCAGCGCGACGTTGCGCAGCAGCAGTGCAATGGTCAGCGCAAGCACGACGGCGAGGACCGACAGGAGGCGCCAGGGGAATTGCAGGAAGACGAGTTCGGGCAGGTGCTTCCACAGGGGCGTGGATGCGGGAATAAGGAGGAAGGAGATGCAGAGAGTGAGGATCGTCAGGATGACGGCGGTCGATGGGATCGACCTCTCCACGCAGAGGAAGCAGGTTGCCCTGGTGCGGGCTTCGCGCTCCGGTCGCGAGGCTGAATTTGGCGGCTTGCGAAGAAGCAGCGTGAGTACGGCGGCGGTCGCTGCGATGAGCAGGATGAGGGCGAGGACGGAGGCGGTGTGGAGGACCGCGTCGTGTTCGATGTCGCCGGTGTGACCGAAGAGGAAGTTGTCCTGAAACCGCATACTGGGGATGATCGCCATGGCGATCTGGACGAAGCGGCGCTCGTAGGCGGCGGGGATGAGGTAGACGGCCGCGAGGGCGAGCCCAAGGGTTGTGCCGGCAATCGAGGTCGCCGCGAGCTTTAAGGCGGGATTGGTGGTTAAAAGGGTTCGACGGGCTTGCGGGGGTGGAGGGTATCGCAGGTCCTTCGGCTGCGCTGCGCTCCGCTCAGGATGACGAATTTGTGGAGGGTGCCGGCTTGGGTCAAGACGGGTTTGTTCTGGGTTCCGAAGAGAGATGACGAGGCGGATGGCGATGATGACCGCGAGGGTGTAGCAGCCCATCACCGCAGCGGGGGCGTTGGTCAGCCACAGCAGAGCGACCGGCAGCGCGATCCCGCGGACGGTCGGTCGGGTGCGTAGGGCCGCGAGAAAAAGAAGCGGGAGCCACGCGGCGGCGAGCAGTTCGGCGTAGGCGGTGCGCTCGAAGGCGTTGAACAGCATGTACGGGTTGGCGATGTAGAGCGCCGTCGCGATCAGCGCCGCGTTCGCCGGGACGAAGTGGCTCGCCAGGCGGCGCATCGCGAATCCGGCGGCGGCGAGGCAGGCGAAAGTGTACGTCGCGGGCAGAAGGCTCGTAGGGACGAAGAAGGTCAGCAGCGCGCCGAACATCCACGAAAGCGGTGGGTAGAAGATGAAGCGCGGCTCACCGGCGTCGAAGGCGGCGGAGAACGTCCAGTGCGGCAGCAGGGCGCCGTGGCGAAATTGCTGCGCGGCGTCGAACCATGATTGGAGGTGGAAGTCGATGTCGTGGCCGCAGGAGCAGCCGAACGCGAGCAGCGGCAGGATCGCGATGAGCGCGGCGCAGAGGATCAGGATGTGGTGGCGCCGCATGGTGTTAGCGTATCGCGTCGCGGCGTGGGGCGTCAGGGTTGGAGGGTCAGGGTGTGGGCGACGGCGACGTTGTGCAATGGCAGCGGAAGCGTTGTGCCCGCGAGCCAGTGGGGAAGCTGGTCGAGGTACCAGGGGCTGACGGCGTTGCCGGACTCGCCGGTAGTGATGTTGGAGGTGGTGGCGGCGGGGTTGGCGAGGTCGGCGGTAAAGCGCTCGGAGGGGCCGAAAGAGCGGCCCGTGGCTTTGATGGTCGAGCCGTCGCCGGGGACGACGCGGGGGCCGGAGCCGGGGGTGATCCCGAGCAGGCGCGCGAGGAACGGGTTCGAGAGGAGTGGGTGGTCGAGTTCTATGGGGTGCGTTTTGCTGTAGCTCCAGGTGCGGAGGTTGGCCGGAGCATGCGCGGTCGTCAGGCCGCGATCGACGGCGGTGGCGAGCAGGTCGTTCCAGTTGGCGGTGCCGGATGGGAGCCAGCGGGCGGGTTGGTGCAGGACGAGTTGTTCGAGCACGAAGCCCTGCTCGGCCCAGTTGTAAAGGTGAGCGATGCCTTCGGGAGTGGTGTTCTTTTGGGCGGCTCCGGCGCGGTCGTGTGCGGTGATCTGCGGAACCAGCAGCATCGGCCACAGCTCGGCGCGGGTTGCGGCGACGATTGCGGGGGCAGCGGCGTCGACGCTTACATCGCCATTCCAGGCCCTGAGGATGTCGGCGGCCTCATGAAGGCGGGCGGTGTTGTGCGACTTGTCCGTGGTGTGGTCGAGGGCGTAGGCGAAGCGCTGCGCGAGGTCGAGGTCCAGCTCGGAGTGGACGTCCATCTCGATGCGCAGCATGTCGGCGGGGGTGAGGCCGGTGCTGTCGGCGAGTATGTGGGTGATGCGCTCGACGCGGTACGGCGCGGCCCAGTTGAGGGCGATGGCGTAGGGGTAGTCGTCGGGCGAGATGCGGGCGTTGGCGGTGGCGAGGAAGCCGGCCGAGGGGTTGGTGACGGCGGGAAGCGCGGTGTAGGGGATGTATCCCGACCACTGGGCGTTGGGGTCGAGCGCGTCGACGGGGACGGCGGGGATGGGCGAGCCGATGGTGTAGCCGAGGGGTGGCGGCGGGATGG
>DASRLB010000020.1:0-10554 GCA_035648695.1 Acidobacteriaceae bacterium
AGGGCGTTTGGGTGTTCGCGGAATCCGACGGGCAGCAGCCTATCGCCATGACGGAACGCGATATGAGCCAGATTCCCTAAGCGGTAATCTGCGAAGTACGAAGAGGAGTTGCATGGCGACGACACAGAAATCTTTGGCACAAGCGATTCGCGAGCGCCGCGCCACACCCAGCTTTGACGGCAATCCCATCCCGCCCAGCGATTTGCGACAGATTCTCGACGCCGGCCTGCACGCGCCCAGCGGCTACAACATGCAGCCGTGGCGTTTCATCGTCGTGCAGCAGGAAGAGCAGAAACGCCGGCTGCGCGCCGCCAGCTACAACCAGGCCAAGGTGGAGGAGGCATCGGCGGTGATCGTCGCCTGCGGCGACCGCGACGGCTGGCGCAAGGACCTCGACGAGATGCTGCGACTGGGCCGCGCCGCCGGCATGACTGAAGGCTACGCGGCACAGGCGGAAACCAGCGTGCCCAACTATCTTTCCAGCTTCACCGAAGACCAGATGACCGGCTGGCTCAACAAGATGGTGATGCTCGCCTTCACGTCGATGATGCTGATGGCAGAGGTGATGGGCTACGACACCGCGCCGATGGAAGGCTTCGAGCAGCAGCGCGTATGCGAGACGCTGAAGCTGCCGATGAGCTACTGGGTTGTCGCGCTGCTGGCCGTCGGCCACCTGAAGGGTGAAGACAAATTCGATGGCGGCCGCTTCGACATATCGCACACCGTGTTTGGCGAAGAGTACGGAAAGCCCCTCAAGTAAATGAAGATTCTCAAGCGCCTTCTTCTGCTGGTCGTCGTCTTGGTAATCGTCGCCTCCGCGATCTTCTACTGGAACCCGCTGTGGGTCGCGGACCAGGGGCTGCACCTGTCCATGTGGCGCCACGGCGCGCGCCGCCATTCCGTCAATATCGCCGAAGGCCGCATCAGCTACTTCGAGCAGCCTGCGGCTTCTGGCGGTGGCGTTCCACTGGTAGTGATCCACGGCCTCGGCGGACGCAGCGAAGACTTCGCCGGGCTGATGCCGCAGTTTGCCGCGCAGGGGTTCCACGTCTATGCGCCCGACCTCCTCGGCTACGGCGACTCCGACAAGCCCGCCTCTTCCGACTTTTCCATCGCCACCGAGGAGCGCGTCGTTACGGAGTTTATGGACGCTGTACACCTTCCGCGCGCCGATGTGATCGGCTGGTCCATGGGCGGATGGATCGCCCTGCGCCTCGCACTCGATGATCCACAACGCGTCGACCGCATCGCCGTTTACGACAGCGCGGGAATCGTCTTCGACACCACCGCCGACATCTCGCTCTTCGCGCCTACGGATGGCCCCGGCGTGGCCCGTCTCATCCGCACCCTTAGCCCAACGTTTCCGATCCCGGCACCTTTCGTGCAGCGCGCCATTATCCGCAAGCTGGCGCGCAGCCGCTGGGTCATCGCCCGCAGCCTGACGGCCATGCGCAGCGGACGCGACATCGTCGACTTCAAGCTGCCTTCGATGAAACCTCCGCTGCTCATCGTGTTCGGCACGGCCGACGTGCTGACTCCGCCCAGCGTCGGCGAGACCATGCACAAACTCGATCCGCGCTCGACCTACGCCACAGTCGAAGGCTGCGGACACTTCGCGCCAGTGGAGTGTTCCGTGCCGCTGGCCAAGGCAACGGTAAACTTTTTCAAAGCAGAGCCTCCGATGGTCGGCGGAGAATTGAAGCTCGCGCGCTAGCCGATTCGCAGTAGACAGCAGTAGAGAAAGGATTCGCAAGATGAATCGAATTTGCACACCGTTGCGCGTCGTCGGGGTACTGACCTTCTGCCTCGCGACAGCATCTCTCGCCACCGCACAAACCGATTCCAGCACTATCCAGCCCGACGGAACGGCCATCGTCACCCGCATCGTCCCTGTTCCGAAAACAATCAGCCCGGAAGCGCAGCGGATGCTCGCGAGGCAAGTCTCCGATGCTGCGGTTCCTCAAACTCTCGCCGAGCGCCGCACCCACACCGACGAGTGGCAAAACCGTACCGGCAAGGTCTTCCAGCAAAAATATCCAGTGACCGTGGAGACCGGAGAAATTGCCGGCGTTCCGGTCCGCATCGTCACTCCGCTCACAGTGCCCGCCGCCAAGCGCGACCGCGTGCTGATCAACCTGCACGGAGGCGGGTTCAACTCGGACTCCGGCTCGCTCACCGAGTCGATTCCCGTCGCTTTCCTCACCCAGACGAAGGTTGTCGCCGTGCTGTACCGCCTCGCTCCCGAGCACCCGTTTCCCGCGGCGCTCGACGATTCGATCGCGGTCTACCGCGAGCTTCTGAAGACCCACAAGCCGGAAAACATCGGCATATTCGGAACCTCGGCCGGCGCGATCCTCACGGGTGAAGTGGCCGTCCGCATCCGTGATCTCGGAGTGCCACTCCCGAAAGCGCTCGGCATCTTTTCCGGCTTCGGAGACTTCAGCACCAGCGGCGATTCCACCGCTCTCTACGCCCTGAATGGGTTCTCAGGCCATCTCGATCCGCCGCAGGCAAAAGACGCGGGAACCGACGAGTACGCAGCCAAACTCTCGCTGAAAGACCCCTCGCTTTCGATCCTCTACGCCAACCTGCACGGCCTGCCGTCGACGCTGTTCATCACCAGCGGGCGCGACATGCTGCTCAGCGGGACGACCATCCTGCAACGCGCGTTTCTCCGTGCCGGAGACGACGCTCCACTGGTTGTTTTCGAAGCACTGCCGCACGCCTTCTGGAACGATCCCTCATTGCCGGAGACGCGCGAAGCCAACGAAGTGATGGCAAACTTTTTCGACTCGCGTCTTGGCAAACACCAGTAGCGGCCGCCGGAATTACTCCGCTGCAGGCGTTTGACCAACGCCCCACTGATACGCCCCGGCCTGCGGCAGTCCCAAATGCTGCAACACGCGATGGACGAAATTGCGCGCCATCGCATCGGTATCCTGGGGCTTGTCATAGAGCGTCGGAATGCACGGATAGACGACCGCCCCGGCCTCCGTCGCCGCCGCCATATTGCGTATGTGGATGAGGTTCAGCGGCGTCTCGCGCACGCACAGCAGCAGTGGCCGCCGCTCCTTCAGGCAAACATCGGCGGCGCGCTGGATCAGGTTAGAGGCAAGGCCGTGCGCGACGCCCGCGAGCGTTCCCATCGAGCAGGGCAGCACTACCATCGCATCCGAAGGGTACGATCCGCTGGCCATCGGCGCGCCAATGTCTTTGTGCGCGAACAGGCGAATTTTTTCCGACGCATGCCCCAACACTTTTTCCACCAGCGCCGCGCGCCCCTGGATGGAGTTCTCTTCCGCCAGCACCCGCATCGCGCTCGGCGAAACGACGAAGTCGACGCGCTGCACACGGGTGTCGGCCTCCAGCGCGCGAAGCATCTCGATCGCATAGATCGAGCCGCTGGCGCCCGTCACGGCCAGCGTCAATACGCGCGGAGTTCGGTTGTGGGTTGCCATCGACTACCGATTATCGCCTATGTGAAGCCACCGTGACCGTGCAACTTTTCGCGGCGGACTTTGTCTAATTCCGTAGGGCACTTTCTGCGCCTGGGGATGCCTCGAAATCCATGAAATGTCTACGCGCAAAATTCGGGACATTCGCCTTGGCCGCAATCGTTTTTGCTGCCGCGGTCGTCTTCGCCGCGCCTGTGCGAGCGTCGGTCGCGGTGCTGGTCGAAGAACCTTACGGCCAGATGGCGCGCATGAACCCCACCGGCCACTCCGCCGTCTATCTCGATCATGTGTGCGCCGATTCGCCAATAAAACTGCGGTCCTGCGCTCCAGGCGAACTCGGCGTCGTCATCAGCCGCTACAAAGACATCGGCGGATACGACTGGCTTGCCACGCCCCTGCTGGGCTATCTCTACGCCGTCGATTCCGTCGACGAAATTCCTATGACTGTCGACAAGGCCGCGGAAGACCGGCTTCGGGACGCTTATCGCCGCGAGCACTTCTTGAGCATCGCCCCAAATCGGGAAGACGGCAGCTCGCCGGAGGGCGATTGGTACGAGCTTGCCGGCTCGGCCTACGACCGCACACTCTATGGCTTCCAGGTAAAGACCACCGCCGAGCAGGACGCGCAGCTTATCGCGCTCTTCAACGACCGCCGCAACAAGCAACGCTACAACGGAGCGTTTCGCAACTGCGCCGACTTCGCCCGCGTCACCATCAACCGCTTCTATCCGTATGCGGTGAAGCGAAACTTCATTGCCGACCTCGGCATCACGACGCCCAAGCAGGTCGGCCGCGCGCTCTCCAACTACGGCAAGCACCACCCCGAAGCCGGGCTCACCGAGTTCGTCGTGCCGCAGATCGCGGGCAGCCTGCCCCGCAGCCACACCATCAAGGGCGTCACCGAAAGCCTCCTTACCCGCAAGCGCTACGTTATTCCGCTCACCGTCATCCAGCCCGTAATGACCGGCATTCTCTTCGTCGCCTACATGGGCAACGGCCGGTTCGAGATGCCGAAGGACGCTCCCGTACTTTCACTGCGCGCTACGCCGCAGATGGTCGCATCATCCAGCATTGCGACCACCCCCGAAGCAGGCGACGATCTGTCCTCGCCGGAGCCAGCTATCAACAATACGAATACGTCGGACAGCCCCGATCAACCGGATTCCCAACCGTAGAGCCGCTCTAAATTGCCGCGTCGTCCTCGCTCGAAAGCGCAAACGCAATCACTGTAAGCCCACGCTGACCGGTCCGGGTTTCGTGTTCTGCCACGACCTCAATTTCCGCATCGAGAAAATCCGCATCGACCGCACACCGGGCGACCTCGCCCTCCGGCGCTCCCACAAAACACAACTCGCACACCGCCAATCCGCCCTCATTATTCGGCATCGGAGGCCCAAACGTGCGGCACGGAATCGGCCGTGCGGCATACAGGTCGCACGTCCCGGTCGCCGGGTCGAGGACAGGGCAGGGCTCATCGTTCGCGAAGTCTTCGAAGTCCATTTCGTGATGCGCTTCGGTGAACAGTTCTCCGCTGGCGACATCGCCGGGAAAGCCCGCACTCAGCCGCTCCCGCGCCGCCGCAGCACGCTGCAAAACGCGCTCGCGAACGTCGTGGCCGGCGGCTCGAAGCCCCTCTCGCAGCCGATCCGCGTCGAGCGTTGTAATCGCAAATACACCGATGCAGCACTGGTGGCAACCGGGCTTGCACGCCATCCAGTCGCCCGCGCGAGCGTAAGAATCAGCCAGTGCAGCGTCGGTAATCTGGATGAGTTCCGCGTCGGTGCGCATGGCAGTCTTACTTCACGTCCGGGTCCAGCACCCGCGCAAAGATCGCGTCGACATTCCTGAGCTGCCGGCGATAGTCGAAAGCCTGCGCCAGCTTCTCCGGCGAAAGCAGCCTCGCAATCTCCGGGTCCTGGGAAATTTCCTCGCGGAAGTTCAGGTCATCCTGCCAAGCGCGCATCGCATGCGACTGCACTACGCGATACGCCTGCTCACGGCCCATGCCGGCGCTCGCAAGCTCCAGCAGTAGCTGGCCGCTGTAGATCAGCCCGCCGGTCAGTTCCATGTTCTTCAACATTCGCTTCGGATACACCAGCAGCTTCTCGATGAGCGTCGCCGTCTTGTCCAGCAGGTAATCGGCGAGGATCGTGCTGTCCGGCAGAATCACGCGCTCGGCGGAGGAGTGCGAAATATCGCGCTCGTGCCACAGCGCAACGTTCTCCAGCGCGGTCTGCGAGTTGCCGCGCACCACCCTGGCCAGTCCCGAAATTTGTTCGCACGTAATCGGATTGCGCTTGTGCGGCATCGCGCTCGAGCCCTTCTGCTTCGGCGAGAAAAACTCCTCCGCCTCGCGGACTTCCGTGCGTTGCAGGTGCCGGATTTCAGTCGCAATTTTGTCCAGCGTCGAGCACAGCACAGCCAGCGTCCCCACGTACGCTGCGTGCCGGTCGCGCTGCAACACCTGCGTCGACACCTCAGCATTCCGCAGCCCCAGCTCCGCGCAGATCGCCTCTTCATGCTCCGGCGAAAGATGCCCAAAGCTGCCGACGGCGCCGGAAATTTTTCCGACGCGAAGGTCTTCGGCGGCGGCATCGAAGCGCCGCAGGTTGCGCTGCATCTCCGAGAACCACAAAAGCAGTTTCAGCCCAAACGATGTCGGCTCCGCGTGGACCCCGTGCGTGCGGCCAATGCAGGGTGTGTCTTTGAATTCCACCGCCCGCTTCTTCAGCACCTCCATCAGCCGCTCGATGCCCGCGCGGATCAGCGCCGACGCTTCCACAAAAGCCAGCGCCTGGGCGGTGTCCACCACGTCCGTTGACGTCAGGCCGAAGTGCAGCCAGCGCGCCTCCGGCCCAACCGATTCCGCGACCGCCTGGGTAAATGCCAGCACGTCGTGGCGGGTCTCGGCCTCGATCGCGTGAATCCGTTCTACCGTAAACTGCGCTTTCTGGCGCAGAGCGATAGCGGCTTCGGCGGGAACAATCCCGGCACGCGACAGCACATCCGTGGCGGCGAGCTCGACACGCAGCCAGTTGCGGTACTTCGACTCTTCGGACCAGATCTGGCCCATGACGGGACGGGTGTAGCGTGCGATCACAACAAGGCTCCTCAGGGCGGGTAACCCGCACCCGCTCTTTCTGCGTCCAAGTTATCTAAATCCCTATAGTTAGTGTAGCCGTGTCTTTTCTTGTATCGGCAAACGATATAAAATCAATGTAAAGGTGCGATTAGATGAACGAACGCGGTTTCGTCGCAATACCCCGCTTGCTTGAGCTCGCGGAGTTTCGATTTCAACTACGGAAGTTTCTTCGTTTCAGTGAGATCGCTGCTGAAGCCGCGGGAATTTCGGTGCAACAGTATCAGATGCTTCAGGTCATCGCCGCGGTGCCGGAAGGCCAGGGCGCATCGATCAGCTATCTCGCCGATCGCATGATTTTGCGCCACAACAGCGCCGTCGAACTGGTCGATCGCGCCGTGCGTGCGGGCATGGTCAGGCGCGAAAGCGACGACGAAGACCTGCGTCGTTCGATCGTGCGGCTCATGCCCGAAGGGGAGAAAGCGCTCGAACAATTGATCCCGTCTCATCTTCACGAGCTGGACGTGCGGGGAGGCGAAATTATCGCCGCGCTGAAAGTGCTGCTCGAATCGGGCGAGAACGACGCCGTCGCAAACGTTGTGGGAGACACTGCATGA
Source organism: Acidobacteriaceae bacterium (assembly GCA_035648695.1). Classification (GTDB taxonomy): domain Bacteria; phylum Acidobacteriota; class Terriglobia; order Terriglobales; family Acidobacteriaceae; genus Granulicella. The sequence continues at coordinate 7,152 of DASRLB010000020.1, forward strand.
GCGTGGTTGGAGAAAGCGAACTGCGGGACTACTCCGCCGACAGCCGCATGTTGTTGATGAGTGCATTGGCAGTAATCGTCGGTGCAGCCGGCGCGGTCCTAAGCTGGGCCCTGTTGCGCCTCATCTACCTCGTCACCAACTTGTGTTACTTCCATCGCTATAGCGCCCACTTGGTAGACCCTGGCCTGAACAAGCTGGGTTGGACCGCGATCTTTTTGCCGGTCATCGGCGGTCTTCTGGTAGGCCTCATGGCGCGCTACGGGTCCGACCGCATCCGGGGGCACGGCATGCCGGAGGCGATCGAAGCCGTGCTGATGAGCGGCGCGAAAATTTCTCCGAAGATCACGTTTTTCAAGCCCACCGCGACCGCGATCGCCATCGGTTCCGGCGGCCCGTTCGGCGCGGAAGGCCCGATCATCATGACCGGCGGCGCCTTCGGCTCGCTGCTGGCGCAACTGCTGAAGATGACCGACGCCGAGCGCTCCGTCATGCTCGTCGCCGGCGCGGCTGCGGGCATGTCTGCGACATTTCTTGCGCCCTTGTCGGCAATCCTGCTGGCCGTCGAGCTGCTGTTGTTCGAGTGGCGTCCGCGCAGCCTTGTCCCCGTGGCTGTGGCCAGCGTAACGGCGGCGGCGCTGCGCCGTGTACTGCTGGGTGGAAACCCGATCTTCAACATGCCGCCGATGTTACAGCCGGTAAGCCATTCCGCAATGCCGGCGGCGGTGCTTGCAGGACTCGTCGCCGGTCTGATTGCACTGGGATTGACCTGGGGCGTTCACTTCTTCGAACGGATGTTCGAAAAGCTGCCCCTCCACTGGATGTGGTGGCCGGCCATCGGCGGCCTCGGCATCGGCCTCGGCGGCATGCTCTATCCTTCCGCTCTGGGCGTCGGCTATCCCGTGATTCAACGCATGTTGAGCGGCGAGACCGGGTGGGCGCTGGTGCTGGGCGCGGTCTGCGTCAAAAGCTTTATCTGGATGGAGTCCCTGGGTTCCGGCACCTCCGGCGGCATCCTTGCGCCAGAGCTGATGATTGGCGGCGGCGCAGGTGTCGCGCTGGCCCATTTCCTGCCCGTGATGCAGCCGGGCGGATGGGCGCTGGTCTGCATGGCTGCGGTGCTGTCGGGTTCGATCGGCGCTCCACTGACGGCCGCCGTTCTGGCCGTCGAGCTGACCCACAACAGTGGTCTGATGCTTCCCCTGCTGCTGGCCTGCGTCACATCGTATGGCATGACGGTGCTGCTACAGAAGCGATCGATCCTGACCGGCCGCATCGCCAAGCGCGGCTTCCACCTGAGCCGCGAGTATGGCGTCGACCCGCTGGAAACGGTGCTGGTGGCCCAGGCCATGCACACCAGCGTCTTCGCGCTGCCCGCGAATGCAACCCGCCGCGAGGCCGCCAAGTGGCTGCGCAAGATGGAAGAACGCGGTGCGGAGGCGTGGGGGCACTGGCAACGCCTGTTCCCTCTGCTGGATAGCAACCACCGGCTGGTATCGCTCATCACCCGGACCCAGATGATGGCCTCGGCGCGCCAGGCAGACCTCGACCAGCCGCTCGCTGCCGACGGTAATCCTTCGCCGAGAGTGGTCGCGCCCGGAGAAACGCTTCGCTCCGTCGCCAACCTCATGGCTTCGACCAAACTGACACGCTTTCCGGTCATCGACCATGACGGCAAGTTTGCCGGAATCATCACGATCGAAGACTTGCTGACCGGCCGCAGCCGCGAGAGCCTGCGCGAAAGCGACCGCTCCCGGGTGTTGCGCATGCGCTGGCCCTTCAGCGCAACCGACATTCCGGAACCGGTAAAAATCGGAGAAGTGGAGCTGGAAGATTCGGCCGAGAGCATTGCCGCTCTCGACGGCGAAAGCTAACTGGCGACGCCGAAGAGTTTTTCCATCTCATCGTGCAGGAAGCCCCGCCCAGGTCTGTATGGCTGCACCCATTTGCCGTCGATGACGAACTGCGGAATGGCCCGTTTGCCGACGTTCTGCAACACCTGGTCGACCGCCCCCGGCGTGGTTTCGATATTGATTTCGGTGTAAGCGATCTGGTGTTTATCGAGAAAGCGTTTCGCCTCGCGGCAGTCGCGGCACCAGTTAGCGGAGTAGAGAAGAAGGCCCATCCCTCTATTGTCGCCGATACGGCGGGAAATTTCGAGCCTGCAACGACGGTCACCTTCAATTCTGCGCAGGAAGAGCGTTCAGCACACCAGCTCGGAATTCCGTGTCCTTCTCGTTCAACTCGACGAAGCAGAGTGGAAGATCGATGTTCAGAAACATTTCGAAATATTGAGGGCCTTCTTCTTCGTCGGTGCTGCCCTTTTCGTGGAAGAGCTTGAACTTTACGATTTCGGTGTCGATTCTCGCCGGGTCGCCTGCCAACGTTACGGCCGTGAAGCATACCCAGAGCGGTAAGAGAAACGAAGTTCGGGGCGATCCGTAAAGACGAGTCAAGGCTGAAGCGAAGCTCTTTCCGCCTGTTCCGGCCAGAGACATTCTTATGCCGTCATGGAGAGCGTTGAGCGTGACGTTTTCCGCATCGAAATCGTTCGGCAGCATTCCGGCTCGAAGAGAAAAGGAAATTTCTGCGACTTCACCGAACAGAATTCCGGCCCCAGTAACAAGGGCTTCGCCGCCTTCAGAAACCCTCGAATGGATCACGGGGATTCTGAAATCGACGAAGCCGTCGGATGTATCTACGACAATCTCAGCGGGTGGCATGGATTTATGCGCGGGACATGTAGGCGCCTTCGGCGGTGTCTACGCGTATTTTTTCGCCCTCGTTGATGAACGGGGGGACCTGGACGACCAGGCCCGTTTCCGTTGTGGCGGGCTTGGTGACGGAGCTGGCGGTCGCGGACTTAATGCCCGGTTCGGTCGAGACGACGGTCATTTCTACGGCTGTGGGAAGCTCGATGCCGACGGGCTTGCCGTCGTGGAAGCTGACCTCGATCAGCAGGTTCGAGGTAAGGTACTCGACGGCGTCACCGAGGGTGTCGCGCTTGAGGGCGGTCTGCTCGTAGGTGTTCTGGTCCATGAAGTAGTAGTCGTCGCCGTCGTTGTAGAGGTACTCCATTTTGATGGAGTCGACGTGGACGCGCTCGATGGGGTCGGGGGAGCGGAAGCGCTCGGTGAACATGGCGCCGGTGCGAACATTCTTCAACTTGGCCTGGATGAAGGCGCGGAGATTGCCCGGGGTGCGGTGTTCGACGGAGAAGACGAGGTGAAGATCGTCCTTGTGTTTGATGATCATGCCGGGGCGCATCTGGGTGGCGGGAATCGACAAGTGGGGCTCCTGAAACTGTGGTGGATTGGCGGGCGATTGTCTCCGGCCCAACCCTTCGATTGTAGCTTAGCGGGTGGGTTCGGGGGCTTCCGGCTTGCCTCCGAAGAGGCGCTTGAAG
>DASRLB010000021.1:0-8616 GCA_035648695.1 Acidobacteriaceae bacterium
TTGCCCCCCAGGGATTCGAACCCCGATTGGACGAGTCAGAGTCGTCAGTCCTACCATTGAACGAGAGGGCAACACAGAGTGAAAAGGCAGCTGCAGGCTCGGCGGGAGCCACAATCAGCCGCCTCAACGAGTGTACAGCCGGGCTACTCTTCGCGCAACACTTCGAGCGGCTTCTGCCCCAGGATGCGATGGCTCGCCAGCCATCCCGCGGCCACCGTCAACAGCGCCGTAACCGCCAGTGCGAATAGCGTAAGCCCAGCCTGAAAGCGATAGTCGATCTTCAGCACGTAGTGCAGGAACAACCGCGCGCTCACGTTCGCGAACACCAGCCCGACGGTCGCGGCGATCAAACCGAGCACCGCAAACTCAATGGAAAAAATTGTCGCAATGCGCGGCCTCGTGGCCCCCAATGTCTTGAGTACGACGACCTCGCGGATGCGCCGAAAGCGCGTACCCGCAATCGCGCTTGCCAGGATCACGATGCCCGCGAAAACGCTGAACGCGGCGAGAAATTGAATGACGTACGTGATCTGCAAAATCGCCTGCCGCACCACTTCAACCGTAGCCGCGACGTTGATGACGGTAATCGTCGGATAATGCGCGTAGAGCACGCGCTGGAGGGCATTGGTCGCCGCGGGGTCGCAATGAACGCCGCCGTACCAGATCGCCGGAAAGTCCTTCAGCACAGGCTCGGTCAACACAAATTCGGCGCGCGAAAATGCGTGCTGGCTGTCCGTCGAGAACACCGCGGCGATGGTCGCCACGACTTGCTGATCCTGAATCGTGAGCGTAATTTGCTGGCCGGGATGCACGCCGAGACGCAGCGCCTGGAACTGCCCGATAGCAACCAGCGGATGGCTCGCCGAGGCAGCGGATTCCTTGGCGCTCCACCATTTGCCTTCGACAACTTTGTCGCCCGGCGGCGGCTGGTCCGGCGCCGGCGCCCACGTCAGGTTCACGCCGCGCATCATGCCGCGAGGTGACCGAATGCCCTTCAATTCCGCGGGCGGCTTGCCGTTTATCGCCGTCAGGCGCGCGCTGATGACGGGAATGATTTCCGGCTGTCCATGCACGCTCGGCTGTTGCGCGAGCAGCGCGCGAACACCGTCGACTTCCGTGCTCGCGATGTCCACCAGGAACATATTTGGAACGTTCTGCGCAATCGAAAAATGCAGTTGACGCACGACCGTCTGCTGCACAAAGTAGACGGTCATGATGAGCATCACGCCCAGTCCCAGCGCGGCCAGCAGCGCCGACGACGGGTTGCCGGGACGATAAAGATTCGCCAGTCCGTGACGCACTGATGACGGCAGATGGAGGCGCGTCCCGCGCAGAAAAACCTTGAGCAGGAACAGCGTCAGCGCCGACATGCCAAGCAGGATCAACAGGATCAGCGCCAGCACGAGCGAGAAAAATATGCCGCCTTTCGCCGAGCCCGCAACCCCGGCGGCGAGGAAGATGAGGCCGACAAGGATCAGTATCGTCGCGCCAATCTGCGCGATGTTGTTTTGAAATTTCCGCACCATGCGCGCAAAGAATGGATCGTCGTTTGCCTCGACCGCGCGTCGCAGGATCAAGATCGGCCGAACGCCGCGGATGTCGAGCAGCGGCGGCAGCGTGAACAGCAGCGTCGTTATCAAGCCGGCGCCGATGCCGACGGCGATGGAGCGCGGATCGATGCGGAAGTCCGGCGTAATGTGCAGCAGCTTCGCCAAAAACAGCGGGAACGAAAGCTGCACGCCGATGCCGAGCAGGACTCCGAGCACACCTCCGCCCAGTCCCAGCAGCAGCGTTTGCAGCACGTAAATTTTCATCACCTGCCCCGAGCGCGCGCCGAGCGATTTCATGATCGCAATGCTGTCGAGCCGCTGCTGCAAGTGCGCGCGCATGGCCATCGCAACACCCACCGCGCCCAGCACAAGCGCGACCAGGGACATCAGCGAGAGCAGGCCGGTGGCCGCGTCCAGGCCGCCCGTAATCGCAGGGCTGGCTTCGCGGTAATCCGTGACTTGCGCCTCGGGCAGCAGCGTCTCAAGGCGCGTTTTTAGTGCGGCAACGGCGGCGTCGGAACTTGGCTGGCCGGGCCGGGCCTGCGGCATCTTGAAAAGATACCGCCGCATCGCGCGCGAGCCGAAGCCGATCAGTCCGGCAGCTTTCAGCCCGTCGTTCGAGATGAGCACCCGCGGTCCCGCCGCGAAGTTCCCGCTCAGGCGGTCGGGCTCGTTGTTGACCACTGCGGCGATTCGATAGAGACCGTTGCCGAGTTTGATCGAGTCACCAACCCTAAGGTGCAGGCGCACCAGCAGATCGTCGGCGACCGCAACGGTAGAAGGCGTCAACACCTGGGCCAGCAAAAGCGTCGGCGTCAGGTCGACCGTCCCGTAGAACGGGTATTTGCTGGGATCAACAGCCTTGACAGAGACCAGCAGCGGATCGAGCGTGGTGGGCGACGACGCCATCGAGTTCAGTTCGGTGACCTGCGTCGAGTCAATACCCTCAGCAGCAATTTTGTCGAGGCCGGCCTGCTCCGATGGTGAAGGCTGCTGCGAAGCCCGCGCCGAAACATCGCCGGCCATAATGCTCCGCGCGCGCAACGTAAGCATCGACCGGAACGACGCGGAAAATCCCCGCACGCCGGTGAGTGCGGCGACTCCGATCGCCACCGACAGAATCACAAACGTAAATTTTCCGCGCGAGGAATGCAGTTCGCGAGTGGCAATGCGGGCAGCGGTGCCGTAGCTGAGAGCGGCCATCTTAGACGACCTGCTGTGACGCCGAAATCCGCGGCGTGAGTTCGTCGCTGACCACCAGCCCGTCGCGCAGCGTAATGCGGCGCGTGGCATGGGCCGCCAGCGCCGGGTCATGCGTGACCAGCACTAACGTCGTCCCCTCTTTGCTGTTGAGCGAAAGCAGAAGTTGCAAAATATGCTCGCCGTTCGCGGTATCGAGGTTCCCCGTAGGCTCGTCCGCGAGCACGATCGGCGGCCGCAGAATAAATGCCCGCGCCAGCGCAACTCTCTGCTGTTCCCCGCCCGAAAGTTGCACGGGATAGTGGTCCACCCGATCGGCAAGACCAACAGAGTTAAGCAGCTCGCGTGCGCGCCCCAGTCCCGCCTTCCTGTCGCCGGACTCATCGTTCAGTTCATAAGGCAGCAGCACGTTTTCGAGCGCAGTCAGCGTCGGGATCAGCTGATAACTCTGAAACACAAACCCAATCGTCCGTCCGCGCAACTGTGCCAGCTTGTCTTCGGGAAGATAGCTGATCGCCACGCCGTTCAGCCGCACATCGCCCGACGTCGGATTGTCGAGCCCCGCCAGCAAACCCAGCAGCGTCGACTTGCCCGATCCCGACGCACCCATGATCGCGACGAACTCGCCCGCCGCGACGCTGAAGTCGATGCCCTTCAAAATGTCGACGGTGGTGCTGCCGGTGCGCAGCGATTTGCGCAATGCTTCAACGGAGATCATGGAAGAAGGTGCGGACGTGACTTCGTGCAAAGGCGGCCTCTGGGTAGAATCGAAGATGTGCGACGACTCGGTGTGCTTCTCATTCTAACGGTCATCTTCGGTTACGCAGCCGGCGGGGCGAATGTTCCCCGGGTGTTCGCTGCAGGATCGGCCGCCACGCAGGAGGCGGCAGCAGACAAGCGCCCCGTCATTGTCTGCTTCGGCGACAGTCTGACCGCGGGTTATGGCGTCGATCGCGACTTGAGTTATCCGGCGGACTTGCAGCGAAGTCTCGATGCCAAGCATTACAAATATCGGGTCGTGAATATGGGAGTGAGCGGCGACACGACCAAAGATGGGCTAGCGCGAGTGGCGCGCGTATTGGCGTTGAAGCCATACCTTGTCGTGGTGGAGTTTGGCGGAAACGATGGCCTGCGAGGCCTGCCGATCGGCGATACGGAGCAAAATCTCGACACAATTGTGAGCACGCTGAAGAAGGGTGGGACGCGCGTCGTCATGGCCGGAATCACTCTGCCGTCCGACTACGGGCCGGACTACGTGGGACGGTTCAACGGCATGTATCCGGCAATTGCGAAGAAGAATAACGTGAAGCTGCTGCCGTTTATTTATAAGGATGTCTACGGCGTGTCCGGCTACATACAAGAGGACCGCACACACGCAACGGCGAAAGGAAATGTGCAGGTCGCGAAAAATATCGAGGCGCTGATTACGCCCCTGCTGCACAAGTAAAACTACCCCAGCACGACAATCGGCTGCATCAACGTCCCCGCAATACGCCGCGTAATCGCCAGTAACTCGCGCGGCGCGGCGAACGCCTTCACCAGCGGCGCGCTCGAAAATTCCGGCAGATTCACCTGTATGCCGTTGTGAATCCTCCCGGCGGTTTGCTCGTCGACGATGACGGAAGGCATCTCCGGCAACAGCGTCTGCGGATGCGGCAGGCGCGCCTCAATCTCTTCCCGAGAAAGTGTCTTCAGTTCTTCAACGGTCAGCGACTGCGCCAGCGTAAACACTCCCGCCTGCGTCCGCCGCAGCGACGCCAGGTGCGCGCCGCAGCCCGCAAGCTGCCCGAGTTCATGCGCCACCGAACGCACATATCCTCCCGCCGACACGCTCATTTTGAAGCTCGCCGTATTGCCTTCGAGCCCTAGGAGCGAGAAATCATGGATAACGATGCGCGCAGGCTTTACAGGAACTTCCTTGCCCGCACGCGCCAGCTTGTGCGCAGGAACTCCATTGATTTTCTTCGCGGAAAACACGGGCGGCATCTGCTCCATTTCTCCTTGAAAAACTTTCGCGAGTTCTCGCAGTTCTTCGAGCGAAAGCATGAGTGGCCGCGGCTCACCGGCAGGCTCACCTTCAGCATCGAAGGTGTCGGTGGCGAAGCCAAACCGGATCGTCCCCGTGTAGTGCTTTTCCGCCTGGCCGAAGAACTGCGCCAGCCGCGTGTATTTTCCCAGCAGCAGAGGCAGAACGCCGGTGGCCATCGGGTCCAGCGTGCCCAGGTGCCCGACGGATTTTTCCCCCGTCGCCCGGCGCACGATCGACACCACATCATGCGACGTAATTCCAGCAGGTTTATCGACAATCAGCAGACCGTTCATCTAGGTCGTACCGCCATTGCGGCGGATCAGCGTCAGGAACTCATTGCGCGTCTGCAACTGCGTCTTGAACGCGCCCAGCATCGCGCTGGTCACGGTAGAGGAGTGCTGCTTCTGCACGCCTCGCATCATCATGCACAGGTGGCTGGCTTCAATCACAACACCCACTCCCTGCGGCTTGATAGCGTCATCGATGGCTTCGGCAATCTGTTGCGTCAGGCGCTCCTGCACCTGTAGCCGCCGCGCGAAAACGTCCACGATGCGCGGAATCTTGCTGATGCCGATCACCTTGCCCTGCGGTACATACGCAACGTGCGCCTTGCCGAAAAACGGGATCAGGTGGTGCTCGCACTGCGAATAAAACTCGATGTCCTTGACGATCACCATTTCGTCGTAATCGACATCGAAAAGCGCGCCATGCAGCACGTCCTCGACCTTCTGGTTGTAGCCCTGCGTCAGAAAGGCAGTGGACTTCTCCATGCGCTCGGGCGTGCGCGCCAAGCCGTCGCGCGCGGGGTCTTCGCCCATGCGCTTCAGGAGTTCAACGTAGATTTGTTGCGTGCTCGCGGCGTTCAGCGCGACATTTGAATTGAGGTCCTGCTGGGACATTCTGTTGCGGCCTTTCGATGGGTCGGTCTACTCTTCGTGGCTGAGCGGAGCGCCCTCGCCAAAATAGTCGAACGAGTTATTTCCGGTTTCTTCCACCCGGATGCGCTTGAGGTTGGCGTGCGGATACGGCTCGAAGATGCGCCACAGTTCGACGCATAAATTTTCGGTGCTCGGAACAACATCGCGAAAACATTCAAGCGTATTGAGATTCGTGTGGTCAAAAACATCGAGCAACTCACGCTGTGCGAACCCGTCGAGGTCGCTCAGGTTAGTCACCATACCGGTCGTCTCATCGACCGGCCCCGAAAACGTAACCTGCGCCACATAATTGTGGCCGTGCCCGAAGGGGTTGTTGCACTTGCCGAAAACCTCACGGTTGCGCTCCGGCGAAAGCGCATCGACATGCAGCCGGTGCGACGCGGAAAAGTGGTAACGGCGATTGAGGTGCGCAACCGGCCTCATGCACCCTCTCCGTAATAGTCGGCGAAGAGGTCGGGCATTTCGAACACGCGCACGCGGTGCAGTTTGGCATGGGGAATCTTCCCGTCCAGACGCCGCCAGATCGCAATCGCGATGTTCTCGGTCGTCGGAATCGTCGTCGCGAACTCCGGCACTTCGTAGTTCAGGTGGCGATGATCGTAGACCGAAACAACCTCGCGTTCGAGGATGTCCTTAAGCTGCTTCAGATCGACCACAAAACCCGACGTAGGATCGACGCTGCCCGCGACCGTGACCGCCAGCGTGTAGTTGTGCCCGTGGCCCTGGCGGTTTGCGCACTTGCCGAAGACGCGAACATTTTCGGCCTCGGTCCAGGCATCGTTCCAGTAGAAGTGCGCGGAGGAAAAATCGGCTTTGCGGGTAAGGAGAATCATAGGCACTGTCTACAGGCTACTCCGTTGGCTCGAACTTCCGCTCCACACCATAAGATTCGCAACGGCCCAATTGGTTACACAGACGCTTACGATTCTTGTGCGCCGTCAAAACCTACGTGCGGTAATCTCTTCCCTTCCACGCGACCTGGTGGAATAGTCTGTGCCTCATCCAACTGCGAATCAGCAGCGCAATAAACAGCGGCAGCCCGAAGACCGACAACGCGCAATCGAGGAACGGAAAGTGCGACCGCGCCACCCGGCTGTAAAACCGGAACAGCGTCCGCACCCACAGCAGCAGGATCGCCGCCTGCTGCCACAACACCAGATACGGCAGAGCAAAAATTAGCAGTGGAAGCAGCAACAGAGCAACATCGAGCATCCGCCACGCCGCCAGCGTAAGCGCATGAGGAAACAGCAGTGCAAGGTTCTTCGTCCACCCCTCGACCATGTCCCGAAAGCCGCGATACATGCGCGTAGACAGCGCATCCGGCGCATAGCGAAAGCGAATCGCCCGCTTCGATCGCTTGATATTGAACGCCAGATCGACGTCTTCGAGCACCGACTTCCCCACCGCGCGATGCCCGCCCACCGCAAAATAGGCATCGCGCTCGACCATCAGAAATTGCCCATTCGCCGCCGCCAACCTTCGCTCGGGATCGTTCACCTGCGCCATCGGATACACCATCGCCAACTCCGAAAACACCAGCGGCATCAGCGTGTGCTGCGCAATGCCCCGCACAATCTGCCGCGGCGAATACGACAGCAGCGACGCACCATGCTTCTTCGCCTCATGCAGAGCATGGACCATGCTCGACGGCTCATGCAGTGTGTCCGCGTCCGTAAACAGCAGCCACCGCCCGCGTGCCTTCTGCGCAGCAAACCAGCACGCGCTAGATTTTCCGGTGAACACCTTCGTATCGAGCCGCGGCGCACTCAGCACGACCACTCCCGCATGTTCCGCTGCCGCTTTGTCGGCAATCGCCCGCGTTCCGTCGGACGACTCATCATCTACAATCAGCAACTCCCAATCGCGCCCCACGGAAAACGCAACCGCATCGTCCTGCGCCAGCAGCGACCGCAGACACCCCCCCAGCACCGCCTCCTCATTGCGCGCCGGAACGACCACGGAAAGCTCAAAAATCGCAGCCCCGCGCCCCTCCGCGTCGGCCCCCGCGACACGCACATCCGCCTCCTCTCCCAGGTCAAGTCCAAGCGGCGATGAGCGGCGAAGCGGCACAGGTTCGTATTATAGGAATGTATGCAGAACCATGTTGTGCAACGAGCGATCAAGTGGACGGCCTTCGGTCTAACAGCACTCATGCTGGCAGGCTGCGACCGCGGCAGCCATCCCGAGCAGCTCGGCCAGCCCGCGCCTGAATTTGCCATCAGCGACGGCTCGCAGTCGGTCGACTTCGCCAAGCTCCGCGGCCGCGTCGTCGTCCTGAACTTCTGGGCCTCATGGTGCGAGCCCTGCGTCGAGGAGTTGCCCTCGCTCACCGCCCTTCAGCGCGACCTGCCGCAGGTCCGGATCGTCACCGTCAGCATGGACCAGGACCCCGACGCCTACCGCCGCTTCCTCGTCCGCTACCACGTCGAGCTATTCAGCGTCCTCGATGGCCCCGACGGCGCGAACGCGAAATTCAACACCTTCCGCCCTCCCGAAACCTACGTCATCGACAAGGACGGCATCATCCGCCGCAAGTTCATCGGCCCCCAGGACTGGACCAGCCCCGAGATCGTCAACTTCCTGAAAAAGCTCTCCTCCTGATCTCAGTAACAGGGGATTTGCGCTAAGGCGGGTACCCCGCACAGCGCGACCGCTCCGGCCCATCTAGCAAAGACAAGGCCTCTTCGCATCGAACTTCCAACCCGGCCTCAAATATTGCATCGCCGCCGCATCATCCCTCGCCCCCAGCCCAACCTGCAAATAAAGCCGGTGCGCCGCCTCCACCTGCTCCATATCCAGCTCAACTCCGAGCCCCGGAGCAGACGGCACCGTCAACATCCCACCCTCGATCCTTAGCGGCTCGCGCGTCAGCCGCTGCCCATCCTGCCAGATCCAATGC
>DASRLB010000022.1:0-2544 GCA_035648695.1 Acidobacteriaceae bacterium
ACCGCGTCCACATCTGGTAATCCTTCACGTTCTTCACTATCCTCTACGCTCTACACTCTACCCACTGCTTTTATGATCATTGCCGCAATCCGCTCCGGGACCGACCCCATCGTGCCTCTTCCTCCGGCCACGTTCCACCGCTGGCTCGAAGACCCGATCTACTGCCCCAAGTGTGAAGCCACCTACACCCTGGTCGTCGACTACGACCAAGCCATCGGCCGCCACTTCGACGAAGACTCCCGCCGCCACCTCACCATGCTGCGGAAAGCTATTTTCGCGGGCCACAGCACCGACCACCGCGTCACCCATTTCGAAACCAACGGCGTAGTCGTCACTCCCCACGCCAAACCCAAGCCTGAACCTGCGGTAGAAGCCCTGGTACCTTTGACGAAACTCATCAACTAGGCAGCAGACAATTCCATGTTTATAATCTGATCATGGTAAAGTCTCCAGCCCTCGACATCAACGACATCCGTTCTGTTACAGACTTTCAGCGCAATGTGAAGACCCATGTAAAGCGCCTTAGGAAAACCAAGGCACCCATGGTTCTCACAGTCAATGGAAGTGCGGCGCTCGTTGTGCAAGACGCGGCGAGCTATCAGGAACTCTTAAACCGTGTAGAAAACCTTGAATACGAACGCCAGTTTGTCGCGGCGGTCAACGAGGGCCTTGAAGACATCAGGCTGGGCCGCGTTCACACTCTCGAAGAAATGAAGGAAATAGGTCGAAAACTTGCGCTACAAGGTTGAAGTAGCGGCGGCTGCATCTCGCGAGGCAGAAGAATACAGAGCCTTTATTCGTGCGCGCAGCCACGACGGAATCCCGGCGCTCGCGTGGTGGGACGGCCTGATGACCGCCCTCGACTCTCTCCAGACACTGCCTTCCCGCTGCCCTCGCATTCCGGAGCAGCAACATTTCAAAATACCTTTGCAACATCTGCTTTACGAGTCTCACCGAATTATCTTCTCGGTGACAGGTCGAACAGTGCGTGTCGCTCGCATCTATCACTCCGCTCTTCGCCCGCTCACGAACCTACGCCAACGGCCCAGACACACAAAACCCGCACCAAACCTGCTAAAATAAGCAGTTGTGAGCAGCTCGACCATCCTCGAAACCCCAGCCGAAAACATCGTAGACACACCGAAGTTCAAAGTCGGATTCGTGTCTCTCGGCTGCCCCAAGAACCTCGTCGACTCCGAGGTCATGATGGGCATGCTGCACCACGGCGGCGCCGCCCTCACTCCCGACGCCACCGACGCCGACATCATCGTCGTCAACACCTGTAGCTTCATCGATTCGGCCAAGCAGGAGTCCGTCAACACCATCCTCGAAATGGCGAAACACAAGATCGCCGCCGGCGGGCGCGCGCGCAAGCTCATCGTCGCCGGGTGCCTGGTCGAGCGCTACCGCGACGACATCATCGCCAATATTCCCGAAGTCGACGCCGTAGTCGGCACCGGCGAACTCGATGCGATCCTCGCCGCTGCGGGGCTTACGTCGTCTGGGCATGCTGCTGATTCGCCGTTTACGATTCTCACCGCCGCGCAAATCTCCCGCGCCTCGTCGGCCGTCAATCAACACTCGCGCCCGGAGAGCGATGCGCCGCAACTCGCCATCGAAACCGCCGAGCCGGTGACATCAAGACCCGAAGGCGATGCCCGCGAATCCGCCGGCCGCTTCTCCCGCGCCGAGTGGCACGGAGCCGCCGCCGCTCTCCCCACCTACCTCGCCGACGAATACACCCCGCGCATCCTGTCTACGTCGCGCGCGTCGGCTTACATCAAGATCGCCGAAGGCTGCGACCATCCCTGCACGTTCTGCATTATCCCGCAGCTACGCGGCAAGTTCCGTTCGCGCCGCATCGGCTCGATCATGGCGGAGGCGCAAAACCTCATCGCGCAGGGCGTCCGCGAAATCACACTCATCGGGCAGGACACCACCTGCTACGGCGAAGACCTCGGCTTGACCGACGGCCTCGCGCAACTGCTCGAAGGGCTGGCTGGGTTGGAAGGAATGCGCTGGCTCCGCTTCCTCTACACGTATCCCAATAAGGTGACGACGCGCCTGCTCGAAACCATGGCGAAGCACGACAACATCGCCAAGTATCTCGACGTGCCGCTGCAACATGCCAGCGCGCCGCTGCTCAAGAGCATGAAGCGCGGCGGCAATGCGGAAATTTTCCTCAAGCTGATCGAGAAGGCAAGGACGGTAGTCCCCGGCATCGTCATCCGTTCGACCTTCATCGTCGGCTTCCCCGGCGAAACGCAAGCCGACTTCGACGTGCTCTGCGACTTTGTGCAGACTGCCGAAATCGACTGGCTCGGGGTCTTCAGCTATTCCGACGAAGAGGGCGCGGCGGCGTTCAACATGCCGTCCGAGGGCAAGGTTCCGAAGCGCACGATCGAGGCGCGCCGCCGCAAGCTGATGCGCATCCAGCAAAAAATCAGCACCCGCAAAAAGGCCGAGTGGATTGGCCGCGAAGTCGATCTCCTGGTCGAAGGCGGGTCCGAAGAAACCGACCTCCTATGGGAGGGCCGCACGACT
>DASRLB010000023.1:0-17455 GCA_035648695.1 Acidobacteriaceae bacterium
CCGCGAGCTGGAAGGCGCTCTGGTGCGCCTGATAGCATGGTGCTCGATGCATGGCATCGAAATCACACTCCCCACAGCCCAGCAGTGCCTCAAGCAATTCATCGATACTCAAGTGAGAAAAATTACAATCGAAGCCATCCAGCGTGCAGTAGCCGAGCAGTTCGGAATGCGTGTCTCCGAACTCAAACAAAAGAACAACTCGCGTCAGATCGTCGTCCCGCGCCAGATAGCGATGTATCTCGCCAAGCAGATGACCGAGGCCTCGCTGCCCGAAATCGGACGCCAGTTCGGCGGCAAGCACCACACCACGGTCATGCACTCCATCTCCAAGATCGACGAGCACCGTCGCACCGACAAGGACCTCAACCGCACCGTCAACAAGCTGATGGAGATCCTCGGCTAAAGCAAATAAGCTCACGCTTACAGGCAAAGAGGCCGCCACCGCGGCCTCTTTTCTTGCTGTTGCTTCTGCTCTTGCTTCTGCTCTTGCTTCGGCTCTTGCTTCTGCTCTTGTTCTTGCTGTTGTTTCTGAGATAGGTCGGGGATTTATCCCCGACATTCAACCTTGCCCAAAGATTCGGGCTTTAGCCCCAGGGACACGCTTTCCCGCTTCGCTGCTATACACCATCGGGAAATTCGCTCTGTTGTCCGTGCTCGTTCTACTGGATTCGCAACGATCGTTCCGCCCTACAGAACGCTCCGCCCGCCATCGACGATCAAATTTTGCCCCGTCATGTACGAGCTCGCATCCGAGCACAAGAACAAAATCGCACCCTGATACTCGTCCTTATGCGCCATGCGCGCCATCGGAATCAGCGCGTGCAGCTTGGCCGTGAACTCGTCTGGCTGACCATTGAAGACGCCGCCTGGCGAGATCGCATTCACCCGCACACCCTGAGCCACCCAATACGTAGACAGATAGCGCGTAAGCCCAATCAGCGCGGTTTTCACCACGGAGTACGTCACCGGCTTAACCAGCTGCTCGTTCTCCGCAACACCATCCTTGCGATAGATCCGCTGGTCCGGCGCAATCACCGCGAGGTCTGAAGCAACATTCAGAATCACGCCGCCGCCCCGCTTCACCATCTCCTGCCCAAACACCCGCGAGCACAGAAACGCGCCTGTCAATCCGACAGCGATATCCGCATTCCAGGTCGCCAGCGGAAAATTCTCCAGCCGCGACCACGGCTGCCCCGGCTTCTGGTCCTCGACCTTGGGATTGTTCGCAGCATTGTTGATCAGGATGTCGATGCGCCCAAACTTCTCCATCACCTGGTCGCGCACCCGCTCCAGCGACTCTTCATTCGTGATGTCGGCAGCAACGCCAAGACACTCAGGCCCATGTGCAAGCTGCAACTGCTCCGCACGCAGCGCAGGGTTCGCCGCCGCCAGGTCCAGCACCACAACATGCGCCCCCGCCGCAGCCAGAATCGCCCCATGATGATAGCCAAGCAGCCCAGCGCCGCCGGTCACAATCGCGACGCGGCCCGCGAGATCGAAGAGTGTGTGAGCGCGGTTCGGTTCGACAGTATGCATATAGCCTTTCAGATGCTCCGAGTCTGTCCGCCGTCAACGATGTACGTTCCACCCGTAGCAAACGCAGCCGCGGGCGAGCACAGCCAGGCAGCCAGCGACGCAATCTCTTCCGGTTTCCCAAATCGGCCTTGCGGAACTTCGGACTTCAGCATCGCTTCGACAGCCTCTTTACGGTTTGCCAGATGTCTCTCCCACGACCCGCCGGCAAAGAAAATATTGCCCGGACAAATCGTATTGACGCGAATCCCCGCGCCAGCAACCTGCCGCGACAGGTTCTTCGCATAATTGGTCAGCGCAGCCTTCGCCGCCGAGTAGGGAAGCGGCGCCGGCGTGGCCTCCACCGCAACAATCGACGAGATGTACAGTATCGATCCAGCCTTCTGCGCCGTCATGTGCGGAAGCACCGCTTCCGTTAGCCGCACCGAAGCAAAGAAGTTCAACTCAAATAACCGCGCCCAGTCTTCCGCCGGAGGAAACGGCCCGGGAGTTCCCGCACCGGTACCAAGATTCGCAACCAGGTGATCGATCCGCCCGAAATGCGCCACCGTCCGCTCGAACGCTGCTGCGATCGTTGCAGCATCCGAGAAATCGCCGGCAATAGGCAAAATACGCTCATACGTTCCCGGCGTGGCAAGATCGGCAGTCGTGCGCTCCAGCGAATCCTCATCACGACCCGTCAGCACAACACGCGCGCCCTCAGCCAGCAGCGCAGCGGCAATCGCGCGCCCAATCCCGCGTGAGCTTCCAGCAACGAACGCGACGTGATTGGTAAGCTTCAGATCCATAGTTAAACCGCCGTCCATCCGCCATCGACGATAAGGTTCTGCCCCGTGACATACGTACTGGCATCGGACGCCAGAAACAGCAGCGCGCCGCACAACTCGATCGGTCTGCCAATACGATTCAGCACGGTATAACCCTTCAGCCGCTGCACAAACGGAGAATCTTCCGCAACAGAATTCCGTCCCGCGACATCCTCGGTATTCGAGAACGGCCCCGGCGAAATGCAATTCGCGCGAACGCCATGACGGCCCCAGAAGCTCGCCGTATACCGCGTAAACGCCGCCAGCGCAGCCTTCGACGCAGAGTAGCCCGGCGGGTTCAGCGACTCCGTTCCCTCGTAAAGTTGAGGCCGCGGCGCGACCGTCGCATACATGGTCGCAATATTGATGATGGAACCGGCGCGCTGCTCCTTCATCCTGATGCCAAGCCGCTGCGTCGTCTGTACAGCCCAGTACACGCCCCCCTGTAGATTGCGCTGCCACTGATCGAAAGTGGAGTTTTCAAGCGACCCCTCGGGAACGTTGAACCCAGTCGCCGCGCCCAGCTCGTGCGCGTTATTGACCAGCACATCGATAGATTTCTCTTCCGCCGCAATGGCATCGCAAAGATCGTCGAGCGCGGCAGCCTCATACATATCGATCTGCCGCACGGAGATCTTGTCCTCGCCAAACTGGTTGGCCCACGCAGCGGCTTCCGTCACCAGGCGCTCGCTGCGACCCAGCGCGACAACCCGCGCACCGTTCGCCAGCAGCGCCAACGCAAACGTGCGGCCCAGGAAGCCCGATGCACCGGTAAGCACAGCGGTCTTGCCCTCCAGTGAGAAGAGCGCGTCGCGTTGGAGGTCCGCAGAAGTGATCGGCATACGCCTACCAGTATCGCTTGACGAAGGCCAGTTGGTCGCGGATAAAGTTCATCTCGTCGTTGTCCGCGCCGCGAGCAACCTGAAGCGTCAGCCCACCCGCATAGCCAATCGACTCGATCGCGCGAAACACATCGTCGAAGTCAGCCGAGCCCATACCCAGCGGCCGGGTCTCGACCCCGCCCTCGGGTTTCCGGTGACGGTCCTTGATGTGTACCGAACCGATGCGGTCGCCGTACGCCGCGAACTCCTCAGTCGCCACATAACCCAGCCCGGAGGAGTTGCCGGAGTCCCAGTTGACCTTCAGCATCGGGTGCTGAATCCGCTCCAGAAACGCCGCAAACTCCTCCGGCCCAAAATCCGCCTCAAGATGCAGCTCGACGCCATGCCGCTCCGCCACAGTCAGCGCGCGCTTCAGGATATCGACGACCACCTGCTTCTCGTATTCGCCATTCATCCTGGAGTTGTCCACGAATGGCAGCACGATGCGTCCCGCGCCGATCCGCGCCGCGATAGGTATCAACTCGTGCAGATGTTTCTCCCGCCGAATCCTCTCCGCCGGGCTGCAGCGGATCAGCGGAACATCCATAAACCAGTCGCCGCACAAAGCCGGTGTAGCAATCCGATGCTCCTGCTTCAACGCATCGAACTCCGTCAGACCCTCTTCGGAAAAGATTGGATTGGCAACGCGTCCGGTATCGTCCTTCGCTTCTCCGTAAGCATCATGGATCCACTCGATGTAATCCAGACCCGCTGCCCGCGCGCGCCCAAACTCATCCCGCCAACTGCCGCGCGGAAAAGCCTGAAAACGACCATTCTCAGGCGGCGAAAGCCGTCCCTGCATAATGCCGAACGTATGTGCGGAAGAAACGTTTGAAGCGTCCTGCATGGCAACCAAGAATACAGCGCAACCGGGCCAAACCCGAAAAGTTGTCAAGCCCCCCAGCCTGTGCAAAACCCATAAACCCTGCATAAACACAGGCGAAATATCTCAAAAATAGTTTGCGTGTTTATGCCTCTCAACTCTGTACAATTAAATCAGTACTCAAAACTCAAGACTGAACAGAAACCCTGCCAAAGCATCCGGCAGTCAACCCCTCTACGCTCAAAACCTCGAAGCTCTGAGCTGACCAGAACCCTCGCTCCTCAACTCTCGCACCTGAACAGAAACGCCTTCCTCGACGCTCAACACCTCGTCGCTCGAAGCTCAACCAAAACCCAAACTGGCAGCTCGTAGCTGGTAGCTCGCAGCTGAAAATCAGCCCACGACCGCCAAACCAGCCACTAACCCCTTATGGAGGAATACTTTGCACTGAAGCCATTTAGAATGAATCGCTTACGACGACCTCCCGGCCTGGAGCCCAACATTCTAAAGCACTTCCCTGCAAGGTACCCCGCAGGGGGGAGGGGGAGGGGGACCCCTACTCCGGCAGCGGCTTGACGATCATGTTCGACAGAAATTCCTCCCGCGAAAGGAACGGAAACAAGTCCTCCAGAGGCTTCGACACAAAGCTCCCATCTTCCTTCTGATAGCTCGACAGCCTCGGTGCACGCACCTCATCGGGCAGTACATTCACGTCGCACAGCACCGGTCCCTGCATCGCCAGCACCTTACGCACCTCAGCCCGCAAATCGGTCTGGTCGTGGATGACATAAGTCCCTAACCCATAGCTCGCACCAACCTTCGACAAGTTGGGAATCGTCAGCCCGGTATTACGGTCCGCGCCAATGCTGGCTTCGCCGAAGTACGCTTTCTGCGATGCCCTGATCGACGAATAACCATCATTGTTCAGCACGAAGAACTTGATCGGAAGCTGCAACCGGTGGATCGTCTCCAGCTCCTGGATGTTGAACTGGAACCCTCCATCGCCGTCCACGGCGATAACCTCGCGCCCCGGATTGGCAACCGCCACCGCGATCGCCATAGGGATCGCATAGCCCATCGATCCCAGACCAGCCGTGTGATACAGCCGCTGCGAGTGCAGCGTAGGACAAGCGAGAAGGTAGATCTCAATGCCCGAACCCGAATTGCCCACAACCAGCCGGTCCTCAGGCTTCGCCTCCTCGCCCAGCACTTCGGCAAGGTTGAAGATCGAAACCAGCCCTTCAGGCTTGCGGTGCTCGTCAGTGACTACCGGGTAGCGAGTCTTCCATCCGGCGCAGCGCTCCAGCCACGGCTTGAAGTCGCGCGGCTTCAGCTTGTCCTTATGCTTCAGCAACTCGGTCAGGAAGTCTTTGGCATCGGCACACACCGGCTGCTGCAGGTAAGGATGCAGCTTGCCCAGCTCCGCGGCGTCGATGTCGACAGCAACCTTGTACGCCTCGCGAGCCAGGTTCTGCGGAGCATAACCGGTGATCGCGAAGTCCAGCCGGACGCCAATCGCCAGCAGGAAGTCAGAGTTCTGCAACGCGAAGTTCGCCCCGCGAGCCGCAACCGAACCCGGACGGCCAACGTAGGTCGCATCGTCCGAAGGCACCAGGTCCGCGGCGCACCAAGTCGCAACGGTCGGAACACCAAGGTATTTCCGCAGCTCCTCGAACTCCTTCTCCGCGCGCGCCAGCCGAATGCCATTGCCGGCGAACAGCAGCGGCCGCTCGCACTGGTTGAACGCGTCGATCACCTGCTGCACTTCGGCGGGAACGTTCGCGGTCCCATGAATGTTGTCCGCAAGGGCAAACTCGTTCGGGTCGAACGCGCGCAGCGCCGTCTCGTCGATAGGCGAAGCCTGCACGTCCAGCGGAATGTCGATCCACACAGGTCCAGGCCGGCCGTTCATGGCCAGGTAAACAGCCTTCTCGAGGTGGTACCGAATATCGCTCGGCTCGAGCACGGTCTCCGCATACTTGGTAATCGGTCGCACGATCGAGCAGATATCGACCTCCTGCACGCCCAGTTGCCGCATGCCCAGCGGCTTGCCGGTTACGGCGTCGAACATCCTGTCCGGACGCTTCACCTGCCCGGAAATAAACAGCGTAGGCGTCGAATCCAGCCACGCGCCGGCGACCCCTGTGACGGCATTCGTCCCACCCGGTCCGGTCGTCACCATGCACACGCCAAGCCCATTCGTGGCCTTCGCATAGCCTTCGGCGCAAATGGCGGAAGCCTGTTCGTGGGAGTTGCAGATGGCCGTCAGCCGCGTCTCGGCGCCCAGCGATTGGTTCAGGTGCATCGCACCGCCGCCGGTCACCAGGAACACGTTCGTCACACCGAGATCGGCCACAAACTTCAGGACGTAGTCAGAGAGTTTCATGTCGCCTTCTATGTTAGCCGCTCGATAAGTCGACCGCAGTCCACAGAAGTCGGATGCACATTGAGAACAAACGGCTACTTCGGCAGGTATTTCTCCGGAATCGACGACCCCGGACGTTCCGAGTCCCACAGAATCTGCACTACCCAGTAGCGATCCCCATCCTTGATCAGCGAGATGCTGTTGATCCCCCGCGCGAACGGCTGCGGATCGGTAAAGCTGTGGCGGCTCTCATACGTGCTCCACACATGCGCGATGTTCCCGAACGCCTCGATACGGTTCGCCACACCACGCTCGGCAAAGCCCTGGGTCAGCATGATCGGGGAGCTGCGCTCAATGTAGTCCTCTACCGTATAAGGCGAAACGTCGTTATGCTGCGGCCCTGTAGCGTCGGGCCGCGGCACCCGCACCGGCATCAGCCGTGCATCCGGTATAAACAACGACCGGAAGCGGTCCCAGTCGCGCGCCTTCCCCGCCGGGCCGGAGATGCAGTCGTAGACCGCAGCCGTAATCGCCTCGATGCTCTTGACATCCTCGGGCTTTGCCACAGGCCAGCCAGGATGCGAAGCAATCGAGCCAGGTACCGGCTTCGGGGCAGGGACAGCGGGCGCAGTTTGTGCGGTAAGCGTCATGCAGGGAAAAACGGCACATGCAATCAGGGCGAAAATCGTTCGCGATATCGGCATGGGGACTCCGGGAATACAACAGAATTGGGTTCGGCAGAATGCTAGCAGAGATGCGCAGTGTCCCAGTTTTCCTTCGTCACATTTATCGCTGTTGATAAGCAGCACCACTCGATCACCCCTGTCCACGCGGTTGTGGGCTGTTTGCTCACATAGCGGACTCTTCTTTTCGGACCGATCTCGTCATCGCTTGTGCAGAAGTTGGATAAGCAGTGACCTTTGCCCACGCCATGCACCGGCGTTCCGAGCTGCACGTTTCCTCAGGACAGGTTTTCTAAAGCCGGTACCATCCTCAAGGACGCGTCAGCAGCGATCTCGTCCCCGATATCCACCTTTCCACCCCCAACGACTGTTACTACGAGTATTTCTTTCTCTTTCATGTAGTTTCTTAGAAGCCTCTCGCACCCAAAATCGGCAGCCGAACCGGGCATTCGTTCAACCCACATAAAACACCGCGATATTCACACCCTGCCAGTTGACCCAAAGTGCCTTCTACGCCCTAGAATCGAATCATCTGCGTGAGCACAACTTCGCCTCAACCGAATTGAAGCCTCGCCGGAGGGAGACCAGACCTTGTCCACCGCACCGATCACGCCCGACGCAGCGCCAACCGGAAATCTCGAAATCACAGTTTCGCGCGCCGAACTCCTGCGCGAACTCACCGCCGCGCAGTCGGTCGTCGAACGCAAGACGACCATTCCCATCCTCTCGAACTTCCTTTTCGAGGCCCATGAGAACACACTGACCATCACGGCCACCGACCTCGACCAGAGCCTCAAGACGAGTTGCCCGGCCAAGGTCAAGAAGCCCGGGGCCTGCACCATTCCCGCGCGCAAGCTGTACGACTACATCAAGCTGCTGCCTGAAGGCGACATCTCGCTGAAGCTGATGGACAACCATTGGGTGCAGATCCGCGCCGGCCGCTCCAACACCAAGATGGTCGGCATGGCGCGCGCTAACTTCCCGCAGGTCCCTGAGTTTCCATCAACCGGCGGATACAAGATCAACGCCGCTTCACTGCGCAACATGATCGCGAAAACTATCTTTGCCATCTCCAACGAAGAGTCGCGCTACACGCTCAACGGCGCGCTGCTGGTGCTGAAGGCGGAGTCGATGGCAATGGTTGCGACCGACGGGCATAGACTGGCGCACATCGAAAAGACCGGCGAATCGCTGGAAGGAATCTCCGGCGAGAAAAAAACCCTCATTCCGCGCAAGGCGCTCGGCGAGCTTGCTTCGCTGCTGTCCGGGTCCGATGCCGAGACGATCGAGTTTGCCGACGATGAGCAGACCCTGTTCTTCCGCGTCGACGGCCGCGTGCTCACCAGCCGCAAGCTGACCGGACAATTCCCCAACTACGAAGCGGTGCTGCCGCGCGACAACAACAAGTTTGTCATCGTCCGCAGCGAAGACCTGATGAGTTCGCTGCAGCGCGTCGCGCAGTTTGCCGACGAGCGTTCCGGCGCCATCAAAATTCGCCTGGAGCAGAACGAGCTCAAGCTCAGCGCCCAGTCCACCGACTCCGGCGAATCCGAAGACATCATCGAAACGCCGTACAATTACGACCCGCTGGTCGTCGGCTTCAACTCCGCCTACCTCATCGACTTCCTGAAGGCGACGGGCGAAACCGGCGAAGTGCGACTGGAATTCAAGGACGCGCAATCGGCCGGCCAGATGCGGCCTGAAGACGGCAATGAGGATGTGAAGTACCGTTACATCCTGATGCCGATGAGAATCTGAAGCCATCTTCAGCAACACGACAAAGCCCGCTCCCGCAGCGGGCTTTGCTTTGTCTCGACGTACCCGTTCATCGCCCAGCCAACATTCTCAAGCGCCAACGGCATCTCATATCCCATTGACTATAGGGACCTAAGATTCCCGGACGGAGTTTGGGCCATGAGGATGCACTCGTTACTGGCTGCTGTATTGTGTGTGGCTTGTTTGCCAACGATGGCGGAGCCGCTGCCATCGCGACTGGCCGGAACATGGAAGATTACGCGGATTCTACCCACCAAAAGCGGCGCCTGCTGGAACGCCTCTCAGGCCGCTCCACTGGTCGGCTCGACATTGGTCTACCGCGACGATGCAATGAGCTGGCGCGGCGGCGATGTGCCGCTACAAGGCATCGTGACCCGCTCCGTCAGCGCGGAAGAGTTTCGCAAAGAAAACTCCACACTCGGCGATCCACCCGACTTCGCCGAACTCGGAATTCATGCATCGCGCGTGACCGAAGTAGACCTGCAACACGAAGACGCAGACATCACTGGCGCCACCACCGAGGTCCCGGGCGATGCTGTCCTGATTGTCGCGCCGAACAGGATTGTGGTCAGCGCATGCGGCGTGTTCTTCGAGGCGACCCGAGCAGCCGGCCCAACCCGCACAGCGATTCATCGCTAGTCACTGCCGCAACTCCACCATCGTCGCTCCCTGGCCGCCTTCGTTATACGGCGGCTCGGACACCTCCGCGACGTGCGGATGATTGCGCAGAAATTCGCGCAACGTTCTGCGCAGGATTCCCATCCCGACTCCATGCACGACGCGAATGCGTGGCAGTCCGGCGAGAAAAGCGCGCTCGACGAACCGCTCCACTTCACTTACCGCTTCATCGGCGGTCCGGCCAATCACGTTGATCTCCGACTTCATATATTCGGCGTCGTCCGAGCCTGTCGCGGTCGAAACCGTAACCCCACCTCGCTTACGTGCAGCCTGTACGGGGGTTTCGGCCACCGCAACAACCTCCGCGACATCGGTCTTCGGAACTCGCATCTTCATCGAACCGACAGCGACTTCAAGCGCTTTTGCGTCGATAACCCGTGTGACGCGACCCTCACGTCCCAGTGACTTCAGCCGCACCAGGTCGCCCACCTTCGGTTCACGCACGCGGTCCGCCGGGCGAGCGTCATCCTTGTCCGCGCCTGTGTTGTGCGCGACCACCGTCGATTGAAACTGCTCCGAAAACTCGCGCCGCAAGGTAGCGATACGCAGCGCCGAGTTGCGCGCAATCTTCTGCGCCACAGTTTTGTCGTCGATCGCCTTCACCGTATCGCGCAACTGCGCTTCGAAGTCCTTGATCAGCAATTCGAGCTTCTCACCCAGCTCGCGCGTGCGAGCCTTCTGCTCGTTGCGGCCCTCGGTTTCGAGACGCAGACGCTGTTTAGCAAGTTCCTGTTCCCGCCCCGCAAGCAGCGTTCGCTCCGCCTGCGCCGCGGTCAATTGGGCGTGCAGATCATCGAGGAAGCGGCCAATGTCCGCCGTCTGCGTACTCATCTGTGTCCGCGCATTGGCGACGATAGCCGCATCCAGCCCCAGCCTCGCCGCGATGTTCAATCCCGCCGAAGCCCCCGGCACACCCAGCCGCAAATCGTACGTAGGCGTAAGCGTCGCCTCGTCAAAACCGACTGCGGCGTTTAGCACGCCCTCATGCCGCGTCGCATACACCTTCAGCGACGTGAGGTGCGTCGTGATCAGAGTCCACGCCCCGCGCTGCAGGAAATACTCGGCGACAGCGACAGCCAGCGCCGCACCCTCCTCCGGATCGGTCGCCGAACCCAACTCGTCCAGTAGCACCAGCGACTGCGCATCAGCAACATGCGCAATCCTATCGACGTTCACCACATGCGCCGAGAACGTCGAAAGGTTCTGCTCGATCGACTGCGCGTCACCGATGTCCGCATAGATAGCCGTAAACAGCGGCAGCCGCGCCTGCGTCGCGGGTACCGGAACGCCGGCCTGCGCCATCAACGCAAGCAGTCCCGCGGTCTTCAGCGCGACTGTTTTGCCGCCGGTATTCGGTCCGCTGACGATCATCTGCCTCTTGCCCGCCGGCAGCGTAATGGTAAGTGGCACGATGCGCCCGGACTGCTCACGCAGCCGAAGTTCGAGCAGCGGATGCCGCGCGTCGGCCAGTTCCAGCAGAGCCGCCAACTCGCCATCATCGCGGCCAACGCTCTTGCCCATGGCCGACCACTCTTCAACAGCGACTCGTTCGTCGCCGAACAACGGCCGCACGCAGTCCAAATCCTGGGCAAACTTCGCGAGCGCCTGGTGCGCGTCGGCTTCGGCAAGAATCGCCGCGCCCAGGAACAACGCCTCAGACTGTGCCGCAATCGCGCGCGTCATCGCCACCAGAATCCGATGCACCTCGGCCTGTTCTTCGTCGAGCAGCCGCACAAGCTCGTTGTTGTGCTCGATGGTTTCCATCGGCTCGATAAACACAGTCTGCCCACTCGAACTCGACCCGTGAATCACGCCTCCGACCTTGCGCTTAAACTCCGCTTTGACCGGAATCACAAACCGCTCGCCGCGCACCGTGATCAGGTCTTCCTGCGTATTGCCGCCTTCGGACAGCTTCCCCAGCGCGCGCCGCAGGCTGTCTTCGATTGCGCGATGCTGCCGCTCCAGCGCTTTGCGAATTCGCCGCAGGTCAGGCGAGGCGTCGTCGCTCAGGCTGCCATCGGCCTCAATCTTTCCGCGCAGAAAGCGCAGCAGGTTGCCCAGGTCATGCTCCCGCAGCGGCTCCGACAACGCCTCCATCGCCGGCCACTTATCGCGCACAGCATCCGGCGGCGAGAGCAGCATCTGCCGCCAGGCGGCGACGCGCTCCGCCATCGCCAGCATTGCCAGCAGCTCCAAAGGCTCAAGGGCAGCGCCATCGATCCGCGCCTTGTCAAGCGACTCGGTCGGGTCAACCAACCCGCGAAACTCGAAGCCGCTTCCACCAACCACCAGCCGCCGCATTTCCGCTGTCCGCTGTTGCTGCCGGTCGATCCACGCAACCTCGGCGCTCGGCTCCAGCGCCAGCACCCAAGCCCGTCCCAGCGGAGAGAGCGCACCCGCGGCCAGACGCTCGCGCAGCGCTTCCCACTGCAACGCAGAGCCACCGCGCTCGGTAAGTACCTGCGGAATTTGAGGCAATAAGAGCATCTCACCCATTGTAGGGACTTGGGCGCGGGCCATGGAACCGCCGCCCGCGCTCCTGCGTAGCAATAGATGTAATTGAAGGAAGGATGACCCATGAACTGCACATCCTGTGGCAACGTACTCGCTCCTGATGCTCACTTTTGCACGCACTGCGGAACGGCGCGCGTCTTCGCACCGCCCAGCTTTACACCGCCTCTCTATCGCGACCGCGTCGGCCGCCACCTGCAGGCGCTCGGCGTGCTATGGCTCGTCTACGCCTGCATCCGCGCGACGACGGGCGTTGTGGGCCTGGCATTCCTGCACCGCTTTCTCGGCGGACACACTTTCGGCTTCTTCCCCATCTGGCCCTTTGCCGGCGTCACGCTCGGCATAGGCGTTATCGGCGCACTATTCACCGGCTACGCCCTGCTGACGCGCCAGCCCTGGGGACGAGTCATCGCCATCATCTTCGGCATCTTCGCCTTGCTGCATCCGCTCATTGGCACCGCGGTCGGGATCTACACGCTGTGGGTGCTGGCCCCGCACGACAGCGGCATCGAGTACGAGCGCGAAACGATGGTTCGCCGGACTATCTAGATGCCCTAAGCGTGTGAGCGCGGCGCGGACGTAAAATGGCGGCATGGAATTCCCCGCCACACGCCTGCGCCGGCTGCGCAGCTCGGCAGCGATGCGCTCCCTCGTCCGCGAGACTCACCTGCATCCCGGCGCACTGATCTATCCGTTGTTTATCTGCGAAGGCGAGGGTGTGCGCCGCGAAGTCAGCTCGATGCCGGGAGTATTTAACCTCTCCATCGACGAAGCGGTAAACGAAGCCGAAGCCTGCGCCGCCCTGGGCCTCGGCGGCCTCCTCCTCTTCGGCATCCCCGACATGAAGGACGAGCAGGGCAGCGGCGCCTGGGCCACGGACGGCATCACGCAACGCGCTCTGCGAGCCATCAAGGCCAGCAGCGCCGCGCAGTCGCTCGTTGTCATGGCTGACGTTTGCCTCTGCGAATACACCTCGCACGGCCACTGCGGAATCGTCGTCCGCGACGGCGATCACTACCAGATCGAAAACGACTCCAGCGTCGAGCTGCTCGCCAAAACCGCCGCCTCACTCGCCGAAGCCGGAGCCGACATCATCGCCCCCAGCGACATGATGGACGGCCGCGTCGCCGCCATCCGCTCCGCTCTCGATGCGGCCGGTAAGGAAAACACTCCCGTACTCTCCTACGCCTCAAAGTTCGCCTCAGCCTTCTACGGCCCCTTCCGCGAAGCCGCCGGCTCCACGCCCCAGTTCGGCGACCGCCGCACCTATCAAATGGATGGCGCGAACCTCCGCGAGGCGATGAGGGAAATAGCCCAGGACATCGCCGAAGGCTGTGACATGCTGCTAATGAAGCCCGCCATGCCCTACCTCGACGTCATCCGCGAAGCCCGCCAGCGCTTCGACCTGCCCATGGGCGCCTATCAGGTGTCGGGTGAATATTCGATGCTGCAAGCGGCCTTCCAGCGCGGCTGGCTGGATCCCGAACGCGCCATGATGGAAAGCCTGCTCAGCATTCGCCGCGCCGGCGCGGACTTTATTGTTACTTACTTTGCGAAGGACGCCGCGAAGGTCATGTGAACACCCGAAGTGGCAATGCGATGATGTGATTTAAAACTCATCCAACTGCGCGAAGATGTCTGCCAGCGAAACTTCAATCGACGTTCCCTGGACACGCAGAATTCCATCTTCCAGTTGTCTCAGTCCGTTGGAGGTCTCCTCATAAGCGACCCGCTTCCAGGGATCGATGACCCAAATATCCTTGGTGCCGATGCCGACGTAGTCGGCAACCCGCTCGCAGATTTCATTCAGACGATCACCCTTGGACATAATCTCCACGCAAAGCAGTGGAACGAAGCGAATAATGCCATCTTTCGGATCGGTATTGCGTAAGACCATCAAATCGGGAATCCGGTAGCGGGAAGATGTGATCTGCAACCGCGTGTCGCCGAGCGGACGAACACCCCATTCAAGCCGACTGTTGCGAAAAATAGTCCCAAGAATGATTTGAATGTCGCCATGCGGCTGCTCACCCACATTTCTCTCTTTCAGCTCGCCGTCGATATAGTCGCGGTCGGGACGATAGGTGGTTCGCAGGTATTCGCTTACGGGAATCAAAGCTGCGGTAGCCATGTGCAACCTCGTGTGGATATCTTACGCCGCTGGCGCGAGTCACAACAGAGATTGCATCAGCATTCTCTTCCATCCTGGAATGTCCAACTCCCAGCAAACTTTTACAGGCTTCTGCCGCTCACGCGCCTCACGCCACAACCCAGCATTGCGCAGGTCGCCGGTGACGTCGAGCTTGTCCACCACCGTCATCCCACGTGTCAATTCGCTCGTCGTTTCGATCTCCACATAGTGCTCTGTCGATCGTGTGCATAGCTCCGGTTGCAACAGTATGGCCATAGCAATCGGGTCTGGAAGAGAAATTCCGCGCTCACCCGTCTGCTCGAAATAGGCTTCGCGAGCTCTGCTGTTGCAGTTGACGGTGAAGTCAGAAAGTACAGTATTCATTGCGAGAATCTGCTCGATTTCCTCATCATTCACAGCCGCGCCGTAGCGCGAAAGTTCCCATCCCACCATCTCGATCTTCAGGCCGGACAGGAAGACCTGCCGCGCTGCCTCAGGATCGACCCAGATATTGAACTCAGCAGAGGGCGTCACGTTGCCTTCGCAACAAGCGGCTCCGCCCATCACGACGCAGCGGCTCACCAGTTCCGGCAACCGCGGCTCGCGTTCCAGCGCCATCGCAAGGTTCGTTAGCGGACCCAGCGTAATCACCTCAAGGCCAGGATGTGCATGCGCCGTCGCAATGATGGCATCAACCGCGGGCTCGTTTTCCGCAACGCGCTTCGCAGGAGTAAAGCCGTGGTCTCCCAGGCCATCCATCCCATGGAACCACGTCGCCGAGTGCAGTTCCCGCTGCAAAGGCTTCGCCGCGCCCATAAAAACCGGAACATCCGCCCCGCACAGCTCCGCCGCATATAGCGCATTGCGCGTCGCCTGATCGACGCCGATATTGCCCGCGACCGCTGTGATGGCAGCAACCTCCACAAGCGGTGATCGCAGCGCCATAATCAATGCAACAGCATCGTCCGACGCAGTATCGGTGTCGATCAAAACAGTGCGTGGCAACGGGCAGCTCCAGTCGGCGTTCGTAGCAACATGCTAACCCGTAGGCTCTTCTGTAGCAGCGATTCCCAGAAACATAGCCCGTTCCGCCTGCCGTCTTCGCACCAACCCTTCAACCCTTTTCCCGCCTGCATTCACCCAAAGCAAGAACTGCGCTGCCGCGTTCTCAAACTCAACGAGATTCACGTATCTCAACAGACTCGACTTCAGCAAATTCCCCTGCCCGACGTTGAAGCAGAAATCCACCAGCGCATCGAACTGCGACTGCGAAATTTCCTCCGTCACGCCGCGATTCACACAGTTCACTGCGACCGACAAGTCAGCCCGCAATAGCGCATCCGCGTCCGCCTGAGAAATCTTCATCCCAGCCAGCAAATCAGGCCCCGTATGGCCGTAGCCCACCGTCCAGACCCCGCCCACGTCCTGATACGCCTCCAGCCGTAATCCTTCAAAGCTCTTCGTCAGCGCCAATCCCGCATCGCTGTATGTAAATGTCTGCATAGTTCTCCTTCAAACCTCATTGAATCCCAAACGATTACCGCCGCATCGAATTCTCTTGGGCCGACTCCCACGGCGTAAACTATCCTGTCGGCATCCCGACACCATTCACTCGAACGGAGCACACCTTGGCAGAGACGATTTACGACCTTGCGATCATCGGCGGCGGCCCCGCCGGCTACACCTGCGGCATCCGCGCCGCGCAGCTCGGCCTCAAGGTCGCCCTCGTCGAAAAGACCGACAAGCTCGGCGGCACCTGCCTGCACTGGGGCTGCATTCCCACCAAGGCGCTACTGTTTTCCGCCGAAGTATGGGACCACCTGAAGCACGCCGAAAGCTACGGCATCGACGGCGTCTCCTTGCCCACGCTCAACTGGGACAACCTGCTCAAGCGCAAGAACGACATCATCGTGAAGCACACCAAGGGTCTCGATTTCCTGATGAAGAAGAACAAGATCACCGTCGTGCGCGGCCACGGCCGCCTCACCGGCGCGGCGAAGGACGGCGTCCACACCATCGACGTCACCACCGAAGACAAAGGCAAAGGCCAGGGATCCGAAGCGCAGACGGCAACCAAAGTCCAGGCGAAGAAAGTCGTGATCGCCACCGGCTCCGACGCCCGCATGCTGCCCGGCTACAAGGCCGACGAGACCGTCCTCACCAACATCGAAATCCTCTCCATGTCCGGAATGCCGAAGTCGATGATCGTGATCGGCTCGGGCGCTGTCGGCGTGGAGTTTGCCTCCATCTTCAAGAGCTTCGGCGCCGAAGTCACCATCCTCGAAGCCCTGCCTCGTATCGTTCCCGTCGAAGACGAAGATGTGTCGAAAGAACTCACCCGCCTTTTCAAGAAGCGCGGCATCGACGTGAACGTCTCATGCAAGGTTGAAAAAATCGAAAAGACCAAGGCAGGCGTAAGGGTCAGCTTCACCGACGCATCTGGCAAGCCTCAAAGCAAGGAAGCCGAGAAGGTCCTCGTCGCCGTCGGCCGCGGCCCGCGCACCTACGACGCTGGCGTCGACAAGACCAACATCCAGCTCGACCGCGGCTTCGTCCCCGTCAACGAGTGGATGGAAACCTCCGAGCCCGGCGTCTACGCCATCGGAGACATCGTCGCCGGCCTGCCGCAACTCGCCCACGTCGGCGCGATGGAAGGCGTCGTCGTCGCCTCCAAACTCGCCGGCAAGTACGCCCGTCCCGTCCGCAAAGACCGCGTCCCCGGGTGTACCTACTGCGACCCGCAGATCGGCTCGGTCGGCCTCACCGAAACGCAGGCGAAGGAAAAGGGCTACCAGGTCAAGGTCGGCAAGTTCCCCTTCGCCGGCAACTCCAAGGCCACCATCGTCGACTCGCATGACGGCTTCGTAAAGATCGTCTCCGACGCCAAATACGGCGAAGTCCTCGGCGTCCACATCATCGGCCCCCAGGCCACCGAACTCATCGCCGAGTGCGTCGTCGCGCTCGAACTCGAAGCCACAATCGAAGAGCTGATGTTCACCATCCATGCCCACCCGACACTCGCCGAAAGCCTGCTCGACGGCTTCTCCAGCGTCGAGGGCATGGCGATTAACGTCTAAACTTGTTTTGAGGTGATCGGATGACCTACCAAGTCGTTCTTACACATACCGACGAAGGCTATAGCGTCAATTGTCCCGTGTTGCCGGGCTGCTGGTCGGAAGGCGATACTGAAGCCGAGGCACTCGACAACATCCAGTCCGCTATACGCGAGTATCTCGATTTTCATGCTGAGATCAGCGTAGGCAGTGAT
>DASRLB010000024.1:0-2609 GCA_035648695.1 Acidobacteriaceae bacterium
TGTAGAAGCAGGTGAGCGAGACGCCACCGCAGAAGCCGGCGAGCAGTCCCCAGGCGAGCAGGGCACCGTGCGGCATGGGCTCGCGGCGCAGCAGGACGATTGCCAGCAGGACGGAGAAGCTCGAAATGTGGGACAGCATGACGACGCGGAGGGCGGAACCGGTCTGGTTACCGGCTTCGCTCCCGGAGGGCCCTCCCGCGGCGCCGACGCCCATGCCGCCGGAGAAGTCTGCGCCGCCCCAAAGCAGGGCGGCGGCCAGCGCCAGCAGCGCGTTGAGGTGAATCATCTAGACGAGTCTACGGTATAGCGGTGGGCGTAACCGGCGGAGGCGGCTGGGGGGTGTTGGGGCGCGGCCAGTAGCCGTCCTTGGCGATGATAGTGAGACCCGGGCGCGAGACTCGAACATCGAGCTTGCGGTACTTGCCGTCGAGCATGGGCTCGTGGCTGTAGTAGCCGATGGTGTACTGGTTGCGGGCTTCGGCGGTAATTTTGCCGAAGCTGGCTTCGATGCCCTTCTGGCGGAACTCGGAGTCGAGCTGGCCGGCGGTGGCGGAGGTGTAGCGGGGCAGGGCGTTGTCGCGCATCATCAGGGGGATGTGGATGCGGTCGAGGAAGCCGAGGCCGTACAGCGAGGAATCGCCTACCAGAGTCCCCCAGACGGAGACGTTGTTGGTGAGGCAATATTTGATGACTTCTTTCTCGCTGGCTGTGCTGCCGTTTTCCTTGCCGTCGGAGATGACGTAGACGATGCGGCGGCGGCCCTTGCCCGCGCGTGCGGTTTCGCGGGCGGCATCGAGGATGGCGTCGTTGAGGGTGTGGAATTCCTTGGGAGCCGTCTCGAAGTTGGATTGGTTACCGCGGTGCCCGCTGGTATCGTCGGTGACGGCCATGCCGTTCTTGTTGATGCTTTGGGACATCGGACCGCCGAGCGGCATGATCGGGTCGCGGCCGTGGCCCTTGGAGCGGTCGAGCATGATGCCAAGGCGCGGGCCCTGCGCGGCGGTGAAGGCTGTCTGTTCCTTGACGCCATTGTTGTAGGTAAAAACGGCGACCTCGTCGTAGGGGGCGAAGGCGCCCTGGAGGGCGGCGAGAGAGGCGTTGATCTTCTGCATCGTGTCGTAGGTGACGCTCTGGTCGATTACCAGAGCGACTGAGAGCGGGAACGGGTCGGTGGTGAAGACAGACATGTGCTGACGGACGTTATTCTCATAGACGCGGACCTCGCGGGCGGGGATTCCGGGAACGAGCTGTCCCTTTGAGTCTTTGACGATGAAGGGGACTTCGACGAGATTGACGTTGGTTTGCAACGTAAAGGCGTGCGCGCTTTTGTCGGGCGGCGGCCCCTGTTCCTCGTCCGGCTCCTGCGCGACGGCGGGGGCGGGCGCGGGAGCAGCCTGTTCAGAGGGAGCGGGGGCCGTGATGGCCGCGCCGATCGGGGTGATGGTCTTGAGGTTGGGGAGGGTCTGCGGGCGCGGGGCGTCGGGGATGTCCTGCTTTTGCTGCGTGGGTGCCGAGGTCGTCTGCGACTGGGCGGGCTGTGCGGTCATAGCGACCGGTGATGCCGCCAATAGCAGCGCTGCTGTCCAAATCATGTTCTTGCCGTACACCATCCGCACTCCCTCTTCCCTGGTTGCGGCCCGGACTCTGCCGGAGCGCGCAAACCGCACCTCACGAGACTATCAGCGTGGGGGCCATTATGGTCAGACGCACGCGACCCCCTGAACGTTGCGCTCATTGTATGAGGGGCGGGGGTATGTCGTCCGAATGTGCGATTTCGTCGTCTAATGGGACATGCGAATCGTGCGCCCGAACGTTGTCCCGATCCTGGCCGTGGCCCTGCTGCTGCCGTGCTGTGCCGCGTTGCGCGCCCAGTGCGCTCCTGAGCCCGGCGGGCCGCCGCCCCAAAGCACCGCTCCCGAAGAGGCGCCGAAGATGCACGACACGCAGACGCTGAAGGTGAACGTCAACCTGGTGAACGTGTATTTTTCGGTGCGCGACAAGTCGGGCTTTCTGACCGGGCTGAAAAAGGACGAATGCACGATTTACGAGGACAAAGAGCCGCAGACGCTCAAGAATTTTACGCAGGAAAAGAACCTGCCGCTGACGATCGGCATCCTGCTGGACACCAGCGGCAGCCAGCAGAATGTGCTTCCGCTGGAACAGGATTCGGGTGCGCGGTTCCTGAAGGAAGTGCTGACGCCGAAGGATGAGGCGTTCCTGATTTCGTTCGACGTGAATGTGGACCTGCTGGCCGACTATACCAATAATGCGGGCGAGCTGAAGCGGGCGATCAATAAAGCGACGATCAATGCGGGCAGCTCGAGCGCCGGGATTCCGGGGATCGGCGGCGGGCCGGTGCCGATCAGCAACCCGCGCGGGACGCTGCTGTTCGATGCGGTGGCGCTGGCTTCAAACGAGAAGCTGCGGCGAGAGGCGGGGCGCAAGGTGCTGATCCTGCTGACCGATGGGGGCGACCAGGGGTCGACCGAAACGGTGAAGACGGCGACCGAGGCGGCGCAGAAGGCGAATGCGATTATTTACGTGATTTTGATTGCCGACCGCGGGTTTGGCGGGTTCGGGAATATTACGTTTGGCAGCCCGGTGGGCGA
>DASRLB010000025.1:0-14533 GCA_035648695.1 Acidobacteriaceae bacterium
TGCCTCGGGGTGGCGCCGTCCTGCCGCCTCCGATTAAGTTGAGAGGCTGTACCAAGAAGGCATCGGGGTGTAGCGTAGCCCGGTAGCGCGCTTGCTTCGGGAGCAAGAGGTCGCCGGTTCAAATCCGGCCACCCCGACTGATAAGATCAAGCCCTGTAACGGTTTACGTTGCGGGGCTTTTTCTATCCACCTACGGTGTGCCTGTTTCTGTGTCTGTTTGGCGGAAAGACCGACCTCAAACGACTTCCCGCAACCTTTTCGGTTCACTTACAACAGCCAGCATCGTTTCCGCGTCCGCTTGCTGGTAGCACGTCAGAAGCGTTTCAACGTCCTTCCAGCCACCCGCCGCCGCAACGTCCTTCAGCGAGTGATGTTTTCGTTCTGTGGCCCATTTCCGCCGGTAAGGATGCCATAGCCCGCCGTCGAGCTTGGGCAGTCCCGCCGCATCCTCGGCGACCCTAAGCCATTTGTCGAACAAGTACCGATCCATCGGAGCATCCGTGCGAACCTCCGCCTGGAACACCCAACCGCTGATGGTTCGTAAACGCCGCTGAAAGACCCGTAAGGCGTTTACCACATCGTGCGTAATAGGAACGACCCACTCCTGCCCTTTCTTGTCAGCTTCCGCCCGCCAGCGGATCGAACCGCGCTCGAAGTCGACGTCCTCCCATCGAAGATTACGTATCGAGTTCAGACGACGCCCCGTCGCCTCGGCAAGGATCAACGCAAGTTCAATCTTAAGCCATCGCCGTTTGCCTTCGTCCGTTGTCTCGGCACGCCGCAACTTTCGCATTGCAACGCACGTTCGATGAAAGCGTTCCCAGGTTGCAACTGGGCGTTTGGGGTTCTTCTCACGAACCCGCCGCACGCCTTCCAACGGATTGTATTCAAGCCAACGACGGTTACCCGGCAGCCTTACCGTCATTGCCCACTTCAACATCGAGTGCAGCAACGATAGATCTGCATCAACGGATCGTTGCCGCACAGCATTCGTCCTAACCACCTTTGCTCGCTTCCCTGAGCGGTATGGGATTCCCCCGCCCCTGCGCTTCACCGAATACGCCTCCTGGTCAAGCGCCGTCAGCGATCGAACGTCGCGATCCGCACCGAAGAAGCCCAACAGGACCGCAACTCGACATTCCGCGTTCAGCTTCGTCAACGGTTTGTTGTCAATGAAGAGCGACGCCTCTGTCTGATACCTCTCCCACAACTGCACGAGCGTTATTGGACCTGTTGTAATTGGCGTTTCATCCTTCAGCAATGCGCTGAGGAGCGCCTTTCCGAGGCGCTCCGCTTCGTGACGATCCGCCGTCCCCAAACTCTTGCGCGAGCGCGTACCGCCGGGCAGCCATACATCTCGCCAGAACACACCGTCCCTTCGTCTTTGAAACAGCCGGACGCGTGTGCCACGATCACCAAACGTGCGCGTCCACATTCCTCCTAACTGGTGCCACTCAGTTCGCCGTGATTTACGAGTCGCCATAGCGCCTCCATCACCGGCTTCTGAGAGTCCGAGCGTCGGTACTTACATCGTAAGAGCGTTTGGTCGATCCGTCAAATCGTGTGGGACGACGCGGGAGATCTCCTGCCCGAATACGCGGTGAATGCAATCGGCCTGCATTTGACAGACGTCCGTCGCGTACAAGTCGGCCCAGATGATCGACCGAATATCCGGACAAGACCGCTGCCTCCCGTAATGTCAATACGCGGTTAGCCTCCGCGTCCTCGACGCTCGCTAAGTCAGCAAGGAATTGCGCGACCACTTTAGAGCCGTTCACCATCGCGCCCGTTCGATCGAACGTGTCTCGCTGCAAGTCCCATTTAGCTTGCAATTCACCGCGCGTCATTGATCCTTCTCGGTTTCATCGTCGGGTGCGATCGGGTCGTCAAAACCCGGAGCACCCGGAATGCCCGGAACATCGTGCTCCGCCTGCTCCGGGTGTTCCATGATTGGAGGGAGGTAATGGGCAAACGCGATGGCAAAGTCTACGCGTCGGTAGCCACGAAACGCTTTTTTCTCGCCGGGCAGTCGAATCTTGTCAGGAGTAATTCCGAACGGTTTGATTAGCGCTGCCAGCCTCTCCGCGCTTAACTGCTTGCCATGATTGGCCTCCAGCCATACGCTTTCCTCCTTTATGCACAACGCATGGAGCAAGATGTGTGTAGGCATCGCATCAACCTTCGGCACGCCCTGAAAAATTTCCCGAATGTCCGATAGCAATTGGATCGCCGGTGAGACGCTATCAGCTTCGTTGCCGAGCAGCGTGACGGCGCTTTGTCGCGAGAGTTCCGGCCACGGTCCGCCGACGAGGTCCGCAATCGCCAACAGGGGACGCCAACTGTCGGCCGCGCGACTGTGAAGTTCTGATGGAACAGGCGGATCAGCGATTTCTAATCGTTCGATATTGTCGCGTACCCAACGAGCAATTTTCTGGGACAGTACTGAGAACTCTTCAAGGCGATCACTTCGAATGCGTTCAACATGCTCGTGGGGAGCCTTTCGGCGCATCGGGAGCGCAATTGAACGATCCATGAGCGTTATTGGAATTGTACCGATCGCTGCTAGTGCCTTTGGCGCCCAAAGCGAGTAACGGGTTGGTACGAACGTGTCGCCCTGCTTCTCATTGCGGACAGTGACTGCACCCATGCGAGTATGGCCGCGATTCAATAGTCCAATCAACTCGGCGTCGTTCTTGAGATACGTGTCGACTTCGTCCAGCAGTAGCGTAGGCTCAAACGCAGCGATCGCTCGGAAGAAGCCAGCGGTCGTTAGGTTCGTCACCGATAGAGGGCGGGCACACAATGCTTCCAGAACTTGCAGGACCGTCGTCTTGCCACATCTGGGAACAGGTGATAGGAGAGCCAAGATTGCAGAGGATTGTGCAGCTGCAAAGGCGTGGGTATGCACGATCCAGAGGATCAGCGCAATAATGGCGTCGTCGGCCAAAACGAGATAGCGTCGAATGATCGCCATCAGCGCAGCGAACAATGCCTGACCTTCAATGGGTTCAGGCCACGGTTCGATATTTGGGATTGCGAACGCATTTTGTGCCGGAAGTGGCGACGCTACGGATTGTTCACCCGCGACAATTTCGAGAGCGGCATCGCGGAGTAGTACGCCGACAAGCGCAGCTATGGGCTCAGGCAGGGATGTGAGGAATTTCGCGCGCGCGTTTCCCGAAATGATGTTGAACTCATCGAAGGCCACAACGCCGCCGGAGTCAACAGCGCGAACAATTACGGAGGCTCGTGAGGGTGTCTTCGGCGTTATTTCGATGGAGACATACGCATTTTGCTTGTGAATCTTCATACGTGGCTCAGGCGGTGTGGAATGAAAAAAGGCTCAAGCCATGGAGCTGACGTAGTACAGTCAACTCAAAAGCTTGGGCCTTGACTCCAGGAATCGGCATCCGCGTCTCGTGGACACGCTAACTGCGATTCCAGCAGATCACCATTCTTAGGCGGAGAGGATCTCCATCACCTCCCGACAGCCGCCAGATGACTCAGCCGAACATTCTGACGGTAACATGATCCCGCCAAACGTGCAAGGGGGGTGCCGACCGACGTGAGCATACAATCGGGGATTGCGACGTTAAGGACAAACGACAGGCAGAAAGCCTGCTGTTCTCCGGCGCGTCCGTTTTTGTTTTTTTTTGTTGTTTTTGTTTCGTCGCTCGCTGTGCTTGCGTCCTCAGGCGATCAGCCGGAAAGTTCCAAGACACCTTTTCCACCAATCTCCGTGTGATCCACACGCAAGTCGCACAGGTACGCTTCCCAACGCGAGCAATGCAACGGGATTGATAATCTGTTGACCGTCATGCGCAAGCCTATCATCTAGGTCCATGGCGTGGAACAAAAGTACGCCGAGCGATTGCATGGGATTGCGTTGCTCCGTGATCGCTTGGTTCCAATCTCTGTCAATTGCGGCCAGCAGTAGCGCCGGGTATTCATCAGCATATACCGCTTCAAGGACCGCGCAGGCTCCGTCACAAATGCTTTGCGCTTGATCCGAGGGCAGAAGATTGCGAACGGCTTGGAGGCCCACACCATACGTCGCTATGAGTACAGCGACCTGCGTCGCGTTTCGCCCAAGCAGATCTGGCCGCGACGCAAGTGACTTGGGGATACCAGCACCAATTTCAGCTGCGGCCCACTCCCATTGCTGATTGACGTGGCTCGCCGTATCACGAAGGAACGTGCTGATTGCTTGCGACTGTTCCATTTTTCTTTTGAATAGCATTAGACTCTCCAATCGTTTCAGCGACGTAAAGACGGACACCGATTCCTGCAGGTACTCCCGAGCACCAGAATTACAATGGCAGGTATCCGTTTTTGGATCGCTTCCGGTGACACCTCATTAGCAAATCAGTCGGATCTTCTCCCACCTCCGGTGCGGAGCGCGGCATAAGGTACCGTCGCTACAAGTTCAAGCGATGTATTCCGCAGCTGTTTGATAAGGAGAGAGAGAATTCCTTCGAGCTCGCTCGTCTGTCCCGACGCAGCGAAGAAATATTTGACAAGCACGAGAGCAGCGATCTCCGCGATAATATCAACCCCACCCGGCCCATTTCGGAGGTGCGTGTAGTTGTTTCGCATGAAAGAAACTTTGCGGTCGTGCCTTGCGGCTAGCGAGGAATCCGATCTCGCACGGCATTCCGGCGTCATCGTGGGACGCCAAGAATCTTGAAGGCGTTTCTCGCGCACTTCGTCAAGGATCGCGTTAAAAAAGTCCTCGCGGCGATCCATTTGATGTTGCAGAATCCATCGCTCAGTGATGCATACGTAGAACGAAAAGAACTCCCCCAAGAACAGGCGATGGGCGCGTCGACACTGCCAGGACTTTCCCTCGGGATTGTGCTCTACCCACAGTGCATCCAGCGCGTCGCATTCGCGGAACGCCATCGAAGCGATTAGTTCGCCGTACGATTGTGCCGAAAAATGACGGCTTCGGATCAGTAGAGGGGTTGAATTGGAGTCCGGAAGGAGACTCATATCGCCAAGGACGATCCCGCAAGCTTGTAGGCAACAGCCCGTTGGGCAATGGCCTGTGGTATTGCACCCTGTTAGGCTACAGCCTAAGGGGATGAAGAAAGCTGCTCTCCCCTTGTCGTTTGGGCGCGCCGTCCGCCGATTGCGCGAACAGGCGGGATATTCTCAGGAGCGGTTTGCCGCTCAGGCTCATATAGACCGCACTTACATGAGCGAGATCGAGCGTGGCACGACAAATGTTTCCTTGGAGATAATAGGCCGCCTGGCGAGGACACTTGGGATCGATTTGGCGGACCTTTTCGCTGAAGTTGACCGCGAGGCTAAGTAAGTCGCTCGCGGCTCGCCTTGTCGCCCCTCGGTACGCATCAAGCGTTCGGACCCGCAGACACGTCGAATCAGCCTCGGGAGACTTTGCCTCGTAATACGTCTACGGAGCGATCCGCAACATCGCGCAGACCGGTTCGACTCTCTTGATGGCGATGTGCGTGGATGCACCATCACGTCCCGCAGCGGATGGGCTCCGCCGGGCAAATAGGGCTGATGTCTTACGAAGGATCTCATTAGCGGTACACGACAGTTCCCATCTCAAGCGGGCACCCGAGGGGGGCATGCGGATGAAGTGCCAGCACCTCGCTGGACGCGTTGTAGCCTTAGAAACGTCGCTCATTTCGCTTTCGCTTTGCTCATCATTCGCGCTATTCCGGCCTCTAGCCGTTCACTTCCTTTGCGCTCTGCATCAAGTACAAGGATCAGATGGTTATAGCTCACTCCGAGTTCTTTGGCCGCGCCGTGCATTGTTCTGCCCGTCCGGATAACGAAGACCTTGAACTCGACTCGTCTCTGAGACATTCTGGCAATCTAGCCCCACCTATTAAACGAACACTCAGGAGCTAGTACTTAGACGAGAGTTGGCCGTCGCTCGAGTCCCAAATGCCTCCCGTGAGGGCTAATATTTGGCTGAGGTTTATCTTCCCAGATGGTTCCCCGCCCAGGCACCAAAACAAACAGGTAACCGAGCTGCGATAAATGGCTGATTTTATTCACAATCCGGATGGCGACGAAAGGATTGGAGATCATTTACGATCCGCCCTAACATCGGGTAGGTGGTTAGAGCTTCACGGCGCCGTCGCATTCGTACGCGCCTCCGGCGTTCAACATCTCGCCGATGCTTTGCGACAATTCGGAGAAGCAGGTGGAATCTGTCGACTTGCTGTAGGAGTGGATCTCGAGGGCAGCTCCGAGGAAGGACTTCGATTGCTCATCGACAGCGTGGCGGGCGACGCTCGAATCTGCGTCCTTCACAACGAGAACCACTCAACATTTCACCCAAAACTCTGGCTATTCGAGAACGTTACCTCCGCTCACCTCGTCATCGGTTCGGGCAATTTGACTGGCGGGGGTCTATATACGAACTATGAAGCTTCGATGGGCCTGTCCTTGGATAAGTCTATTCCAAATGATGAGGCGATCGTCCGGGCTGCGCGGGAGACAATAGTGAAGTGGAACTCGCCCGACGGGTCGATCGTACGACTCTTGGATGCTGAAGCCATCGACGATCTTGTTCGCTCAGGTTACGTACTATCCGAACGGGCTATTCGCGAAATTCGCGAACGTGAGCGACAGGACAACGTAACCCGGACGGAAAGGCCCCCCCGTCTCTTCGCTTCGGTCCGAGTTCCACCTGCTCCGGCGCGCTCACAGTCGCCGGCGTTCGGTGGACTGCTACCTACGCGACGTAGTCAGCAAGAGATCGCGGAGCCTGTGCAGGGACGCGGATTCTTAATGACGCTGCAAAAAACGGACGTCGGAGTGGGACAAACATCCAGCGGTACGTCTCGAAGATCACCCGAGCTTTTCGTCCCGTTGGCCGCGCGCGACTACGATCCTGATTTTTGGGGCTGGCCTAATAAGTTCTCAGAGGATCCTTCGCGAGCCGGCAAGTTCGACAGGTTGGCGGTGCGGGTCCGACTCGGCACCAACACAATCGCGGTTAACATGATGACGTGGCCCGTTAAACACGACTTCCGCCTGCGCAGCGAAGCGCTGCGGAGTAGCGGAGACGTCGGAGATATCCTGCGCTTGGAAACAATTGACGGCGGCGCACAATTTGAATACTACGCCGAAGTGATCCCACAGGGCACGACGCTGTTCGCTCAATACGACGCGTTATGCGTGCAACCAGTACGCAACTCCATCAAACGATGGGGCTACTATGGCTCAACGCCGCCGGAGGCATAGGATTACTTCGGAGCCCATCGCGTTTTTTCGGAAGATGTCTCGCGAGACTAGCATTTCCATCGGTATAGAGTGCTCGACCTTGAAACCAACGCGAGTTGCAACATCCGCTAGTAACGCAGCAGTCTCAATTGATACTGGCTCTCCGCCGGCAATCGTACTGTTGTTGCCGACCACAACGTAGGCGCGACCGTTCTTTCTCAGGAGCTGTTTCATGTCTCCGAGGACGGCCTGCATGTCCAAAAAATACCGTCCGAGTAAAGCAGCTAGATTGCGCCTCCGAAAGCCAACAACCGCGCGAGTGTTGAGCATATTAATTCTCTCCACAAGTGCAGCAACCGACGAAGGGAGCTCCGACTTCACGGAGCTGAAATGGTCCCAGTGTGTGCGGCGTTCGCGCTCAGAAATCTCCCGATTCCCTATCATTTGCCCATCGCGCAGTCGGTGCATCGCTCGCGGCAGTAACCCGAGATACGACAGACTCAAGCGATCGGTGTCTAAATATGGCAACGCCGTGGCGTAAGGCGGGGACGTCACTATTGTATCAACCTTCGCCACGTAATCCGGCCACGCGCGAGCGAGCGAAGTGGCAGATTGCTCGGCAATCTCACTCCGGCCCGTGGGCGCATCTGCCCTCTCTCGCAAGACAGCCAGGACTGATCGGACCGCCCGACCCAATCCTTCCAGGAACTCCTTTACGGGGTCGATGTCATCACTAAGTCGCACCTCTTTCCTGACGCGCAGGTCGTCTAGTTTCTGCCATGACACCGAGCGAATGATATTGCTGAGCGAAAGACGAAAAAAATCGCGAATTACATCGTCCGACTCCTTTTCGATTGCCAACGATATGCGATCCAGATCTGTTAGCACTTGCTCAGAGAACCAACTGGTCAGGTATGCCTGGTCTGCATCGGGCAATTTCTCGAAGTAGGGGCGAGTGGCCCCGTCTATTTGACTCGGCGATTCGAGGAGGGTGCGTCGGAGACGTTCGTAGGACTTGCGCAGACGCTGTGTTGAAGTCGCAAGTAAGGCTGCTTTGGTTCTTGCCATCAGTACCGAAAGCGGATTGATGTCCGCTCCAAGTCCAACGAAGCCGCCTGTCACAGCCTCGACGATAGTCGTTCCACTCCCGCACATAGGATCTGCGACTATACCCCCCCGTCTTATCTCAGAAATGTTGAGAAGACCGCGAACGAGCTGCGGAAAGAATTTGCCGCGATACTCGTGAATTCCGTGCGTGCCGTAGCGAAGACACCGGCGGTTCGGCAACGCCGGAATCACATCGAACGGAAGACGTCGCGATATCTCGTCTAAGGGCACGCCGTTCCTGACGATG
The DNA here is from genome assembly GCA_035648695.1 of Acidobacteriaceae bacterium. Classification (GTDB taxonomy): domain Bacteria; phylum Acidobacteriota; class Terriglobia; order Terriglobales; family Acidobacteriaceae; genus Granulicella. Next base: position 8,561 of record DASRLB010000025.1, read on the forward strand.
TTTGTTGTTGCCTCAAGCAGCACTTGCTTTGTGGCGTATTCACGTCGCCCGGTGACCGTTTCCCAGAACGCCAGCCGCTCAGCAAGCGCCGATGGCGTTACACGCGTTTCCACGAAAAATTCTGTTGCATCGTCAATTCCGCCGTCGATCGCAGCAGGCTCCGCGTTTGCCAGGGCACGCAATTCCAGAAATGCGAGCTTTCGCTCAAATGGTTGGATATATGGCTTAATTCGTAAGCAGACCTTCATTGACGTTCACCGGCTCGATTTTGAAGAATCAACACGCTCTCGGTCTTAATCTTTCCGATGGCAGGATTGAAGGCCTTCTTCGTTACCTGCATGGTCCGGGCGATGCACGCCGCTCGTTTAAATCCGACCTCACCTGCGACGTCTGAGAGCAGCTGCGCGTTATCCACGAGTGCTCCCCCGATCGTGGAACTCCCCACAACGAAGCACGCGTATCGGTCGCGGCGCAGATGGCCACGCAACCATGCAAATATCGCTCGCATCTCTTGCTTGAAAGTGTCAACTGTTGCTGCGTTCCGGCCTTTGCTGCTGTACTTGCGATGGCTGCCAATTTCAGCCCGCTTGAACTTCGGTTGATCCATATCTAACCAAAGCATTCGCGTTCGATGATACAGATGATAGCTATATGCATTCGGATAGGGCGGAGAGCAGACGACTAGATCAATCGGAGGAATCGCCGGACAGTCAAGAAGGCTTGCGGAAAGGACTAGTGATTGGAAGCGAGGCTCATAAAGATCGGTGAATTCACTTATTTTTTGGACGGCTGTGTGGAGAGCGCGTGCGAAGCGGCGCAGTGTGTCTCCTGGACGAGTTCCTTTTTCTCGTCTAACGTAGCGAGTATCGGAATCCTGCTTGGAGGACGAGACAATTATCGAAGACATGCAGACGCGCGCCACGTCGGCGACACTGGAATCGGTGAGCGCTGAGATCCACAGCTTAATCTCCGCAAGCTCCTCAATTACATGAGGGTCAAACCAAAACGTTAGGTCCTCTCCTTCCGGTCGCGGGCCAACCGATCGAAACGCCGACGTGCCGAATAGCGTGTCGATCCCGGTAAATCCAATTGATACCGCTAGCATGTCGGCCCGGCTAGCCAGACACGCTAGCTCCGCAAGTTGCGCATCCGAGAGCGGTGTAGTCTTCGCGCGAGTTATCAGGCAAGCAAGGGGGTTTGCATCAATTCCAATCGCATTCCTCTTGAGCATCAACGCTTCGACCTGAGTCGTACCGCTGCCACAAAAGATGTCTGCGACAGTCTCGCCGGTAACAGAAAGCTCTTGAATCAGCGCGTTCGGAATCTGTGGAATGTATTTCGCTGGATATGGATGTAGGCCGTGGGTCAGATAGTCGGTCTTGGCATCGCTAAAGTCCCAGTCAATCGATTGGAGTCGGTTGATGCCGGAGCCAAGGGGGTCACTCCGATTAGCTAGCGCCTCGGTTCGACTCTCAGACCGTGCAAACTCCAATACCCCCGCCGTCGCCACCGCATCGAAATAGCGCCATCCATTTCGGTCTCGCTCTGGCTCCGGGATTAAGCCTGCCCTCAACCAACGGAGGAGCGTGTCACGATGCACACCCGCGGCCTTTGCCACTTGTGATGTGCTTAACGGATACACGGATGGGGCAGTGGACATCATGCATATAGTTGCATATACGTTGACGCATTGTCAACGGTCAAAGTGCAGGATGCGCCTTACTGAAGGCTGCAGACATTGCGATAGGACTCGAAACGCTGTGCTAGTGTCCCCGTTTTCGCTTAAAAGGCGCCTCTCTGGGCCACCATAGCCACTCGTCGTCCGCCTCGCCGGCCATTTTATGAGCCTCGATAGAATCCCGTGCGGACTCGCGGGTGAGTCCCAGATCTAGTTGAAAAAACAGGTGGTGCCTCCATACTAGAGCATTGATCCAGGCAAGGATTTTTGCTCAAACTAGAAAGGACATCGCCCATGACTAGAGTACGACGGAGAGGCGTGAAGCGCCAGTCACAACGTCGGCTGCAGCGGCAGCGTTCATTGGCGGGCACTGACCATCAGTTGAGCACGCCATATGACGACGGTACCGTAACGACGCCGATGATCGACTCCACGAGTGTGGCGATGATCCAGGCGCTGATTCCCTTGGGCCTCAAGGCCGTTGAGGATGCGTTGCAGCAGGAAGTTCGATCACTCACCGGAGCGAGGTATGCGCACGCCGACAAGCATGACGACGAGCCCACCGGCATTGCCCGCTGGGGCTCGCAGCCGGGCTCGGTCTTCCTGGCAGATCAGAAGCTTCCTATCAAGGTGCCCAGGGTGCGTGACGTCGGGGCAACTCCACATCGCGAGATACCGCTATTGACCTATCAACAGTTACAAACGCCACGGTCAGCGGACGTGGGACTGTTCCGCCGTGTACTCGGCGGGATCTCGTGCCGGGAATACGAGGCCGCAGCTGAAGCGGTGCCGGAGGCATTCGGGCTGGCGAAAAGTTCGGTGTCGATGGCTCAACGAGATTCTGGACGAACAGCCTACCGTGAGAGCCAGCGAGCGAGAGGCCCAACGAGCGTCGGCCGTCGCGGTGCTCATGCCAAGATGCGGTAAGTAGCCCACATAGCCCCTTCGCTATCAAGGTTGCCTGTTGCGTTTTCTTTTGTCATTTGCTACCATTTGCTATCATGAAGAAGAAACTGAGCGAGGTGAATCAGCAAATGTGGCTTACGGTCGAGGAAGCGGCCCAGTACCTGGGCATGGGTAAGACCGTGCTCTATACCCTAGCTCGTGAAGGACGAATGCCGGCGAGCAGGGTCGGTAAGAAGTGGACCTTCGAGAAGGATGAGCTCGACTCTTGGGTACGCGCAAACCAGCCGATGGAAACATTCTTCACCAGCCTTGACTTCAACATTGAGGAAAATGGCGCGCTTCGCGAACCGCAGCGCGAGGCCTATCTCCGCACATACGAGTTCTTCGCAGCGGGCAAGAATAAAGCGATTGTCCAAATCCCCGTCGGCTGTGGTAAGTCCGGCCTCGCCGCAATTTTGCCGCTCGGCATAGCGCATGGACGTGTGCTCGTCATCGCTCCCAACCTAACAATCAGAGATGGCCTCTACGATGCGATGGACATCACGAATCGCCAGAAGTGTTTCTGGCGCAAGGCTAGTGTCCTCCAAGCCTCGCAGATGATTTCCGGCCCTCTCGCGGTTACCCTTGAGACTGGCAATATCAGCGTTGCGGAGAAGGCACATGTCGTCATCACGAACATCCACCAGCTCGCTACTAGCGTCGACAAGTGGCTCATGCAGTTTCCCGATCGCTTCTTCGATATGGTAATCATCGACGAAGCACATCATAGTGCTGCGGACAGCTGGAAGAAGGTGCTGGAGCGCTTTCCTGAAGCAAAAGTTGTCTATATGACGGCCACACCATTCCGAAGCGACCGACAGGAAATCGACGGCGAGCTCATATACCGATATCCTTTCCGGAGCGCGACGCTCAAGGGATATATCAAGCGCTTGAAAGCGAGTTATGTCGCGCCGTCTCAGATACGGCTCGGATTTGCGGATTCTTCTGGCAAAACTTATTCGCTCAAGGAAGTTCTTAAGCTGAAAGAAGAGGATTGGTTTAGTCGCGGTGTTGCGCTCGCGCCGCTCTGCAACAAACACATCGTGGATAGCAGTCTTGAAAAGCTTGAAGACCTGCGTAAGACGGGAACTCAGCATCAGCTCATCGCCGTCACCTGTTCCATTAACCACGGCAAAGACATAAGGGCTTTGTACCGTGAGCGCGGGTACAACGCCGAGATCATTCATAGCGATATGGATGATGAAGAGAAGGCGAAGGTAATGCTCGACCTTAGGAGCGGCGTACTCGACTGCATCATCCAAGTGCAGATGCTCGGGGAAGGATTCGACCACCCGAAGCTGAGCGTAGCGGCAATATTTCGCCCGTTCCGTACGCTAGCGCCGTACGTTCAGTTCGTCGGACGCATCATGCGCGTGATCGTGCAAAACGACCCCGGGCATCCTGACAATATGGGGCACATTGTCACCCACCTCGGCATGAACCTTGATCAGCGGCTCAAGGAGTTCAAGCAATTTGAGAATGACGACGAGGCATTCTGGGAGAAAGTCATCGGCGGTGAAGAGCCGGAGATGCCCAAAGAAGTACTTGACGGCACGGCCCGTCGTCGCGTGAGAGAAAGCGATATCGTAGTTGACGGCGAGATCGTCGACTCGCTTTGGGAAGAGGACTTCACCACGGTAGAAGACAAGCACGTTATCGAGGAGCTTCGCACGAAACTGAAATCCCTCGGCCTTGACCCCGATCAAGCCGACGCGATGGTCAGGGCTTCGCGTACCAGCGACGTTGTTCGCAAAGCTCCCACCGAGGCGTTTGCGATCCAACCTCATCTGGCCTGGAAGGAGTCTCGAAAACGCCTTGATGAGCAAGCAAAGCGCACGGCCAATATTCTGTTGAACAACGTCGATCTAAAGCCCGTGGGTATAGACATACCCTATAAGTACGCGACACTCGGAATTCGTGCGGTGAACAACTATGTCGCTGCTCTTATGATGGTGAATGCCGAGATCGACAAGAAGCTCGGGAAGGACCGAAAGGATTGCTCAACTGAAGAGTTCAAGGCCGCGATCGATGCTCTCGAAAAAACGCTCCGGTCCTTGGTCCGGCGCGTTAAGAAGGCGCAGAGCGAGTATGAAAGACATGCCAAAGGGTAAGACGCCATCACTGATCGGTTTCTCAAACGGTCGGCCGAACCGTGTTGAGGTGTTGCGCAAGAGCCAATGCTTTCGTTGCGGTTGCGATATTCTTGTCGGCGCCGATTGCTTCAACATACCGAAAAAGAGCGCCGGCTTTACCAAGGAATGCAGATACTGCAAAAACTGCTATGAGAACGTGCTTGAGCAGACCCGAGCAGATTTCGAAAGTCTCAAGAGTCTGTGAGTTCAGATTGGACTGTCAGACGATCTTCGCATGGCTCGGCATTGTGTGGTAAACTTTCAAAATCCAAACCCGACGAAAGTCGGTACACAACAACAATCATGCCACGCAGCACAAGCTCATAATCGACCGCACCTATATGAGCGAGATTGAGCGCGGAGTTACGAATGTTTCGCTGGAGGTAATCGGCCGCGTGGCCAAGACGCTCGGGATCAAGTTGGCCGAGCTCTTCGAAGAGGTTGATAGCGAAGCAAAGTAGCCTCTACGATCGGGATTCCCGCTTACAGAAACCAAAAACTGGCGCGATTTCCTGACAGTCAGCGCTGTCGGGTCGTGCGAGCTGGTTCGGGGGCTCCCCCCTCCGGAGCCGTGTGCCTGTTTCTGTGTCTGTTTCTCCCGGCATGGTCCACTTCGCGCGATGGGAGAGTCCGGCGCCGACGCTCGGATCTCCCATGAAAACCGGCAAATTGAAAGTGTTTACCAAACCCCTGTTCGGATTCGGGAGCAAGAGGTCGCCGGTTCAAATCCGGCCACCCCGACTGAGTGAGATGTAGAGTAACTCCTATAACGACAATCACTTAAGAACAATTATGCCGCCCGAACTTCTAGGGCGGCATAATTGTTCTGGGGCCACACTTGGACCACATGTAACGTCGCGACCCTTCCAGTCCGATCGCAGATGCCGCCGTCAATTCGCTCCTGCCGCATCGAGCAACGCACGTTGAATCCGCCGAGCAACTGCCGACACGACATCAGCCTCAGTCCCGGTTGCTTGGCCGGCCAGAAGAAGTTGGTCCGCAACCATCCGTAGAAGGATGCGGTCGTTCAACACGAGGTTCAGATATCTCTTCCACTCCACATAGAACGCTGGATACCGCGTGCCGATGTCAGCCAGCCCTGCCAGAGCGATCGGACCGAGCGTGCCGTGCCGGATGATCTCCACCATGTACACGAGATCCTTGCTACGCTTCTGCTCGTTCACCCGCTGCGATGAAGACAATCCCTTATGAAAGACG
>DASRLB010000026.1:0-12280 GCA_035648695.1 Acidobacteriaceae bacterium
GTGGAGCGCAACGCCGGCGTCAAGATCGGCTGGCAAAGGAGGGCCGAAGCCGTCGAGGCAAAGCGCGTGGCCGGTGAATGAGGCGAGAAATTCTCCCACTCCCGCCTCACCGTATTGCGCGGCGAGAGAAGCGTGGGTGGGCGTTGCGGGATCGGCTGTGGGCCACGGCGATTCCCACAGAACGTTGTTGCCTCCAACGAATCGCCACGCCGCCAGATGGCCGCCTCCCGGCAGAATCGTCGCTTCGGCCACGTCGCTGGTCAGCTTAATCGCCACCCGTCCGTGCCAGGCGGATGTTGCGGTGTTCTCTTCGTAGACAGGCGTTGCCGTCATGCGCCGGAGTCTCCGAGACCGCTGTCGACAAAGCCCATGCCGCCGGTCGGGACGAGCATGCCGCCGTCGACGACCAGGGCCGTGCCGGTGATGAAGGAGGCCCAGTCGCTGAGCAGGAACGCGATCGCGCGCGCGACTTCCTCGGGCTGGCCGATGCGGCCGAGAGGATGCATGCGCGCCCATTGCCGCAGGGCGAAGTCCGGGTCGGGCGAGGAGTCGGCTACCTTGCGCAGCATGGGCGTGTCGATACTTCCCGGCAAGACGCAGTTGGCGCGGATGCCCTTCGCCGCATAGTCGAGCGCAACCGAGCGCACCAGACCCATGACCGCGTGCTTGGCGGTGACATAGGCTGCGGAGTTCTGCACGGCGGTGATGGACTGCACCGAGCCGGTGACGACGATTGCGCCGCCGCCGGCGCGGAGCATGGCCGGAATCGCTGCCCGCACGAGATAGAAGCACCCCTGCACATGCACGCGCAACGTGTCGTCCCAATCTTCGAGGCTGGTGGAAACGACGTTGCCGTAACGCTGGATGCCGGCGTTGCTGACGAGCAGGTGGATCGCTCCGAAGCGTTCTTCGGCGAGGCGAACGGCTTCGTCGACGGCCTCCCTCGAACCTACATTGCAGGGATAGAAAGCTGCGGGATGCGCGTGCTGCTGCATGTCCGCGACAACTTCCGTCGCGCGTGCGGCGTCGCGATCGAGCACCGCCACCGACGCGCCGAGTTGGCCGAGAAGCCGCGCTGTGGCGGCGCCGATGCCCGCCGCGCCTCCGGTAACGATCGCTACTTTTCCATCGAGGCGAAGGCTCATGGTGTTTTCTCCGGCTGCGTTTGCAGATGTATGGTGAGAATTTCGTAGGGTTTCATCTCCAGCCTCACGGAGCCGTTATCGATAGAAAGATTTCGCTCGCAGACTTCGAGAAGTGAACATTGCTGCGCGCGAATAAGTTGAAGATGTGGAAGACTGAGCCGGACCGTTTCGGAGTGTCCTGCGATTTCAGTCAGACGAAGGATGCTGCCATCGCCGCTTTCGGCGCGCTTCCATGTTGACAACACAACGTTGGGATTGTCGAGTTGCAAAAAACTTGCGGCAACAATTGGCGATGGCGTGAAGCTGGCGGGGATGGGGTCGCTTTCGAGAGGCGTCATTTGTTCCCAGCCGGTGCGCGTGAGGTCGGCGGGATTGAACTTGGCGTCACTGACGAACGTATAACGAAACGTGAAATCCCCCCCCTGCGACGACATGAAATTCGTGCTCCAGTAGTTGCTCATCAGCCAGGAGAAGATGGTCGAGCTTTTCGGCGAGAAATCGTCGGGCCACGCACCGCGCACGATGTCGCCGAATGCGAGCATGGGCGCGTCGATTGGGATGACGGCGGCACTGACGGCGCTATCATGCACCGCTGCCCAATGCTGCGTGGCGTACCACTCGCGGCTGCCGCCGGCGAGTTCGTCGCGCGCGGGGTCGACCCAGCCGTTCTGCGTGTCGTACGCGAAGGAGAAATGTTCGACTGCGAGCGGAAATACGATGTAGGCGGCTTCGCGATGCAGCGTCGCGGTCTTGTGTAGCGAGATCGAAATGTCGATGCGCTTGGCGTCGGCGGGCAGGGTGATTGTCGTGCGGATCAGAGGCGTGTTGGGAGCCGAGGAATCGAGTGTGGCAGACTCCGTCTGTGCGCCGCGGTTCAGCGAAACGATGCGGCCGGCCGATGCGGGATGTGGTGTCAGGGTCGGCAGAGGAAGCGTGGCTCCAAAGCGATAGAGACTATTGTTGGGCATGTCGTCCGCGCCGGTTACGTAGATATAACTGGCGAAGCGAAAGGGGCTGTGCGGATCGACGAGTTCGCGATTGAGGTCCTTGTCCCACACGCTGAGGATGGCGCCGCTGGCCGTATCGAGCGTGATGCGATAAAACTTGTTCTCCAGTGTTTGACCCTGTAGTGGCGCGGGTTTCGCGGATGGTGCGGAGGGGGCGTCGATGATCGCGAGCAGCTTGTAGCCGACCGCCGGGACGTCGTCCGCGCGATAGCGAACGCGCAGTGTGGCGCCGCCGAAGCCGGGCAGCGGCGTGCCCTTCTCAACGCGCAAAATATCCTGCGGCACGGGCTTGCGGGTTTGCGGGTCGACGATCTGTTTGCCTTCCGGCAGGTCGGTTTCGAGCCAGCCGCTGCGCGTCCAGTTCAGAGCATTGAAGATGAGCAGCGAATTCTCTTTGGGGGCGAGTGTCGATTCGAGCTGCGCGAAGCTACGATGAATGCTCTGCTTCAGATCGTCGCGGGCGCGAACGGTCTGCGTCTGCTTGCTCTCGAACTGGCCGACGGTTTGATCGCTTTCCGGTTCCGTCGTCGCGCCGACGGAGGTCCAGGTGTGCTCGTCGAAGAGCAGCGAGTTGTGCCACGCGTCTTGCAGCAGCGCGCGATCGGGACGCAGCGTGGGGACGAGAAGCGATGGGATGGTCGCCATCGCCTCCGCGTTCAAGAAGCGCTGCTGGTTGGCGCGATGCGTTGCGGTGGCCTGTGCGCCGGAGGTGAAACCGTCTTCCCAGTAAGGACCGAAGTCGCCGCGATACGTCGGGATTGCACCGTCGAACTGCTTTTCGATTGCGGCCATCGCGTCGCGGAACGTGGAGAATTCGAGGCGCGGATACGCATACTGTTTCGCCCACTCCGCGGGGAGCGTGACCTGCTCGCGGTCAAGCGGTGTATTTTCGAGTTGGCTGCCGAAAAGGATCACCGAGTCTGCGCGATAGTCTTTGCGCGCGTAGGCCTGTAGAAAAACGGGGAGCGCGTCATGCACGGCCTCGACCGTCGGCGGCGTGCCAAACATCGACGCCAGTTGCAGGTAAGCGCGGGAGTACCACATCAATACGCGGCCGCCGTCAGGGCCTTCCCAGTAGAACGGCGACTTCTCGTTCCAGCGGCCCTTCAACAGAACCGGCGCGCGCCACGAGTTGCTAGCGGCCGCAAAATATTGAATGCCCGCACTGTGCAGGATGGAGGCGTACGACCAGGAGTAGGACGGAACGTCGGTGATGTTGGCCGCGCCGATGGGCAGCTTGTACTTGTTGGCAAGCGACTGCGAATAGTACAGCGAATGCGCGAGGCCTTCGAGCGAGGCGACTCCGGTGTGCTGGTTTGCGTACTGCGCTGGAATGATGATTTTTCCTGCGCGCACTGCGGCAAGAAACTGTTGAATGCGCTCTGGGGAGCGGCCCGCGAGGAACTGCTGCGCGACCCAGCTTCCGTCCATCGTCCAACGAAATTCGGGGTGCTCGGGGAGCAGATCGAGGACGCCGTCGATGCTCTGCGACTGGAGTTCGGCGACCTTTTCGCGGTAGTCGGTGAAGCCGATGTCGAGGTGCTCGTGCGGCACGATGAGCATGGTCCACTTCTTCTGTGCGACGAGATCGGCGGCGAACTCTTTGCCGTTGACATGCAACGTTGCGTGCCGCGTGCCGTTCCATTCCGGCACATCGAAGTCTGCGCAAGCTTCGCCGAAATCCGCGGAGTGGAAGTTCAGCGGGCGCCTGTCGGAGCGGCCTGTGACGGCTAGCTCGATCTGCGCTGGAAGCGGATCGCCGGCACGAACCTCGGCGCAGGCGCGCACGACTTCGCGCAGACCGCTCGATGAGCCGCGAAAGAAGATGGTCGCCGTTGCCGTCGCAGCGGTTCGATTTTTCGCGAAGCGTTCATCGGGAGATTGTTCGAGCGCAAGTGCGTCGTAGACGAGGCCACTTTCACCGGGCGCTATGTCGCCGAGCGAATTCTGCGGTGTGGATGGATCGTCGACCGCGGTCAGCGTAATCGTGTTGCCGCCCCGATGCAACCACGCGGCAGGCAGCGCGATGGAGCGATCGGCGTGCGAAGTCTGCGGCACAAACGTGCCCTCCCAGTCTCCGGCTGCGTAGTCGAGTGTTGGAGCGAAGGTGAAAAGCCCGCTGTGTCCGTCCAACTCGACGCGCAACGCGGAGAGACGCGGCGTCTCATACAGCATGGCGAGCTTCAGAAGATATGTTCCGCGCGCCGGTTGCGCGAGCGTGAAGTGGATGCGGAACGGATGGAGGCGACTGCCGGCCAGACCGTTCGCGTTGCCGGGTTGAAAGCGCGGCCAGTCGGCGGCCGTGCTCTTGCCGATGACGTAATCGACATCCGAGGCCGGCTTGGTGTAGTCGATGCTGAAGCTGTCGAGGAACTCGCGTGAGGAATCGTCGAATGCGCCAATCCGCCATACGGTTTGCCGTTGCGCGCACGCCAGCGCATGCAGCGCCAAGAGCGCCACGCCGCACAGGAGCGCGCGCTTCACCATTTGGGCTGCACCGTTACGACGCCGGGGCGAGTGGGGTCTTCGATCCACGATCCCATCTGCTGTTTGCGCGAGATCTCATTGTACTTGGCGAGTTTGTCGCGGTCGAGTTCGACACCGAGGCCCGGGCCGGTGGGCACGCGCAAGCCTCCGTCTTCGTACTTCATCTTGCCGCCCACGATGATGTCGTCGGTGAGGTGATGGTAGTGCGAGTCGGCGGCGGCGCTGAGGTTCGGCACCGACGCCAGCAGATGCAGCGCGGCCGCCTGCGAGATTCCAAATTCACCGCCGCTGTGCAGACCGACATCGAGGCCGAGAGCCTCGCATGTCCCAGCCGCAATGCGCGCTCGGGCGATGCCGCCATACCAGTGCGGATCGAGCAGAACCACGTCGAGCACGTTGTTACGCGCGGCCAGAAAAATATCTTCGAAGGCGAAGATGCTCATGTTCGACGCGAGCGTCATGTAGGGAACTTTTGCATTGACGCGCTCCATCGCGCGCTGTCCCCAGACGGGGTCTTCGTAGTATTCGACGTCGTACTCCGACAGCTTTTGCGCGACGCGCGCGGCGGTTGTGACACTCCAGGCGGCGTTGGGATCGAGACGCAGTTTGTGATCGGGGAAGGCTTTGCGCAATGCAATAAATGTTTCGATTTCTTCCGGCGGTGGAAGGACGCCGTTCTTATATTTAAGCGTCTGAAAGCCGTGCTTCGCGACGAGTTCCTTCGCAAACGCGACCATTTCATCGCTGTCGCCGATGTGGCCGCGGCCCTCTTCATTGGCGTGGCGATAGAACAGATATCCCGCGTGCGGCACCAGATCGCGCAGACGGCCTCCGAGCAGATCGCACACCGGGCGGCCGGTCGCTTTGCCTTGCAGGTCGAGACAGGCGAACTCCAGGCCGGCGTAACCGAGCACGTTGCCGAAAAGTTTTTGCGCGCTCGGCGACGACAGTTTCCAGCGAATCCGTTCGAGTTGAAACGGATCTTCGCCGATCAGCAGTGGCTTCATTTCGGCAAGCTGGCCTTCGCGGCTCGCGCCGCTGTAACACTCGCCGAGGCCGGTGAGACCCTCATCGGTTTCGACTTCGATGATGAGCCGCGAGATGCCGGGATGCGAGCCGTAAGCGTAGCGCAAAGGCGCTTCGATAGGGATGAAAACAGGGGTCCAGTGTACGTCGGTGATCTTCATAAGCAGTCAGGTCCTCTCGGCGATTTGGTTCGCGAGCGGTTGTCCGGCCGCCGCTGCGGGAATCCGCGTGATGTGCCAGCGGCCAAGATTGGCTACGAACAGATCGGAGTTGGACGGGCCGCCGAAGACGGCGTTCGTCGGTCGTGCCAGTATCGTCCCTTCGGGGTCGAATGCGAAGAGACTGGTGTTGCCGCCGGCGTCGATGCGGTAGATGCAGTCGGTGGCGTAGCAGGTGACGTAGAGGTTTTGCTGCGCGTCGAGGACGACGCCGTCGGGTACGCGAGCCAGGCCGGATGCAAAAATTTTCCGCGTGCCGGCTTCGCCACTCTTGAGAATCGGGACGCGAGTCACACAGTCGCGCTGACTCTCGACGACGAAGAGCGTGTCCTGCGCGGCGTTCAGCGCCATGCCGTTGGCGAAGGCGAATGGCCCGGCGAAATGTTCGACCGCACCGCTGGCACGCAGACGATAGACGCGGCCGTTATGGGCATTCCATGCGCCGGAGTCCGAAAAGTAGAGATTGCCATCGCCATCGAAGACGGAAAAGTTCGGCGTTTGCAGCCGCTGCTCGCCGACATGCTCGATGGTTTGCAGAATTTTGCCGCCGATGTCGATGCGTTGCAGAGCGTGCAGGCCGGGGTTGCAGACGAAGAGTTCGTCGATGGAAGAGAAGGTGAGGCCGAGGCAGAAGCCGCCGACGTTCGCGACCTGCTGCACGACACCGTCCTGCGAAATGCGATAAATCTGGCCGGCCTCGCCGCCTGCCCAGAGTTCGCCGCCGCTATCGAATGCGAGGCCTTCGGGATGATCGAGACCTTCGGCGAATATCGACATTTGCTCGCAGGAGATGATGGGTGCGACGGGTTGGGGAAAGAATTCCACGGGATGTTTCATTGAGATGTCTCGCACCAAATGTCGGACAGTTAGAGAGCATAGAACCGGCGATACAAAAGCGTCAACTGGAGGTATCGCGGGCAAATACCGTTATGTGTGGCGTAATTATGTTGGGCCCTGGAAGAATACCGCTCTTGACAATGACGTATGAGCAGTCCTATTGTCTGACAGTTTGGAAACTACATCTCCATCCACGAGGAAGCGAAAAGTGTCTGGGACCACTGCGCGCCCCTCGACCCGCGAGACGGTGATCGAGCTTGTGGCGCGCCGGATCGAGGCTCTGCTCCGCGCTGGGAACCTGCGCCGCGGCAGCCGCTTGCCTTCCGAGCCGCGGCTTGCCGAGATGCTCGGCGTAAGCCGCGCTTCGCTGCGTGAAGCGTTGAAGGGGCTGGTATTTCTCGGCCTGCTTAAAGCGCGGCCCGGCGACGGGACGTACCTTCAGCCCTCGCTCACCAGCATGGCGAGCCGGCATCTGCAATGGATGCTGCTGCTGGAGGAAATCAAGTACATGGAGTTGTATGAGCTGCGCGAAATACTCGAGCCGGCCGCGGCGCAACTCGCGGCGCGGCGCGCGACCCGCGACGACCTCGAACAGATGAAAGCGGCGCTCGACGGCATGAAGCGGTCGACCGCGGACGCGGAAACGTTTATCCGCTATGAGCTTGAGTTTCACGGCGCCATTACTCGTGCCGCGAAGAACGGCGCCATGCAGAGCACGATGCAGATGATGTACGGCGCGCTTTCCGAGGGCCGTCATCGCGTGCTTCCATTCGTCCCCGATATCGCGGAGCACTGGGCACGTCACGACCGCATCTATCAGTTGATTGCGAGCGGCGATGCCACGGGCGCGCGACGCGCCGTAACGGCGGACGTGAAGTATGCCGAGAAGCTTCTTGAAGAAAGTCTGCAAGGTCTACAGAAGAGTGCTGTACGGAAGAGCACGAAGGCGGCCAAAGTGCCGGCGGTGGCAATGCCGGTGCGAAAGATGGCTCGCGGGCCGTCAGCGACAACCAAAGTTCACAACCATTGGAGCCAATCATGAGCAACGTCATGCGTGTATGCCGCAGTGTTATCGCCATCCTGGTACTGTCTTCGGCCGGCGTCGCAGCGGCGCAACTGGACACGGGCAGCATCCAGGGAACGGTGCGCGATTCAACGGGTGCGGCAATTCCGAACGCGGCGGTCGTGGTGACAAATGAGGGGACGCAGCGCGCGTATCGAACGAAGTCCGATGGCAGCGGACAGTACAACGTGCCGACGCTGCCGGTGGGCAGCTATAGCGTGAGCGCGTCGTACAAAGGCTTTGGGACATCGACGCTGCAGGGTGTGGAGCTCAACGCCTCGGAACTGCATCGCGCGGACATCGTGCTGAAGCCCGGCGCCGATACGCAGCAGGTTACGGTAACCGCGAACCAGATGCAGGTGAATACGTTGAGCGCAGACCTGGGCACGACGATCGATGCGCAGCGGGTTGCGAACCTTCCGCTGAATGGGCGCGATTTTACCGACCTGCTGGCGCTGGTTCCGGGATCGGTGACCAGCGGACAGTTCGGGCAGACCAGCCTGGGAGGCGCGGAGACGAGCTTCGCCGGAGTGAATATTCTGCTCGATGGCGCGGACGCCACACGCATCGATACGAATGCGACGTCGATGCAACTGGGCCGCGGCGACGCTCGCCTGACGCGCGCGAGCGTGGACTCGATTGCCGAGTTCCATGTGCTGCAAGGAAATTTTTCGGCGGAGTATGGGCGCTCGATCGGCGACGTGGTGAACGTCATTACGAAGTCCGGCAGCAACAATGTGCATGGCGAGGTTTTCGAGTTTCTGCGCAACGATGCGCTGGATGCGCGCAACTACTTCGCTATACCGGGTACGAAGACTCCGCTTCGCCTCAATCAGTTTGGCGGAAATATTGGCGGCCCGTTCGTAAAAAACAAGCTGTTCTATTTTGCGAATTATGAAGGCGTGCGCCAGACGATTACGAACACTGCAATCTATGACGTGCTGAACGCTGCGCAGCGCGCAAAGTTCATTCCGGTGATGCAACCGGTTGTGGCCGCGATTCCGGTTGGCAATCTGGGCGCCGATCCTGCGGATACAGGGCATAACTTCGATCTCTACAGCGCCAATTTGCCCAACACGTTGCGGGAAGATACCGGCTCCGTCAGGATCGACTGGAACCCCAGCGACAGGAACAAATTTTATGTTCGCTATAACATCGGCGACTCATTTACGAACACGACCTATGGGCCGGCGATCGGCCAGATTGCGCCAACTCCGGCAAGGACTCAATTTCTCAAATTGAGTAACACGCATATTTTTTCGCCTACGTTGTTGAATGAAGCCGGTTTCGGGATCAATTCCGATCATGTCGAGTCGCTCGGCGGTGGAGGGGTGTTCCCGGTCATTTCTTTTAGCTGTTTCTACTGTAACTTCGGCGCCGCGCCAGGGCCGGCTACTTTTGCGAGTATTCGTCCGCAGACTTCGTATCAGTACATCGATACGCTGACGAAGGTGCTGGGGCGGAAGACATTGAAGGCCGGCCTGGATATTCGTCATAACGCGTCGGACGAGGAGTTGGGACTACAGGAATTTCTTTACTACGGCAGCATCTCCGACTTTGAAAATAATAATGGCTTCGCGTTCGGCACGCTGGGCAATCCCATGACGCGGATCCGGAATACGAACTACGACTTTTTTGTGCAGGATGATGTACGGCTGGCGCCGAAGTTCATTCTGAACCTCGGAATGCGCTACGAGTACAACACTGTACTGCATGAGCGGGACGGACAAATCGCCAACTTCAATATCGCGACGCAAACCGTAGGTGCGAAGGGTGCGCCGCTCTATAGTCCCGACTACAACAACTTTGCGCCGCGCCTTGGATTTGTGTGGGACCCGTTCGGTCGCGGCAAGAGCGTCATTCGCGGTGGGTTCGGTGTGTTCTATAACCCGCAGCTTACAGGCGCTGTGTTCTCGCTGACGGATAATACGTCGAACAATATTTCGGTAAACGTATTTCAGGAACTATTCGGAACGGTCTCGTGTAGTCCGGGCTTTCCTTTGTCCTATCCGGTAACGTCGGTCCCGGTATGCACTCCGCAGGTGCGCAATGTGGATGAGTTCGATCCGATGACGCGCGATAGTTATGCCTATCACTATAGCTTCGGCGCGCAACAGGAACTGGCTCCGAACATGGTGCTTGAAATGACCTATGCGGCCGACCGCGGGTTGAGGCTGCCCGCGGGCGCGGCTTTCGCCGGACTGCAATTCAACAATCAAAATCCGAACACAGGGAGCTTTCCTCTAAGCACGAACTTCGCGAACGAGCGGCTGCTGGGTGACTATCTGGACTCGAAGTACAACAGCATGCAAGTGGCTCTGCGCGGACATCACCGCGTTATCACGTACGACTTGAACTACACATGGGCGCACGAGTTCGACGACACCGTGAACGTGTTCGGGGCGTTTGTGAACCCCACTAACCCGCAGAACGATTTCTCCAACGGCGACATCGACGTTCGGAACAACTTCACTGCCGATGCCTTCTATCACGCACCAGATATTCGTGGTTTGCCGAAGATGCTCGGCAAGGGCTGGGATGTGGGATCGATTGCTTCGATACGCAGTGGCCTGCCAGTAAATATTGTTACGAATGTCGCGAACGCCTTTGGCACACCGCAGCGGCCCAACTACGCGCCCGGAGCGTCGCGGAGCTCTCTTCGCCCGGGCAATTACAGTGCGCCCAATAACGAACTCAACTACGGCGCACTTACTCTAGATCCGCCCTCGCCGACTGATTTTGGCGATCTTCCGCGCAATGCGGGTACCGGCCCAAAATTTGCGCAGGTCGATCTGTCGCTGATGAAGCACACATCGATCGGAGATAAGTGGAACGTTGAATTTCGCGCGGACTTGTTCAATATTGCCAATCATCCAAACTTCGCTAACCCAAGCGGCTATGCGTACGCCGCGAACCCTTGCTTCGGCATGCCAACCTCATTAACTTGCCCTGTGGCTTCGACCGTTCATCCGTATGTACAGGACTCCGGTTTCGGGCGCAGCGCTTCAACGATTGGTAGTCTCGTAGGAACGGGAACAGCGCGGCAGACGCAGTTCTCCATCAAAATTATTCGCTAGCCAGGAGTCGCGGACGGCCTCGCTGAACAGCGATGCGGGCCGTGGCTTCTTCGTCTTAAGGAGCTTGCTTTGTCTCGACAATTTAGTACAGCGTTGATTGTTCTTGCGATTGTTTCCGCTGTCCCCTGCCTAGGCCAGGCGGCGAAATGTACGCCGAGCTTTCCCCTGGAAAAGGGCAAGACGATGGGCTGGGAGGGCGCCGATGCGGCGTACTCGATCCCGCTGCATGACGGCCGCGATGTGTGGATTTTCGGAGACACGCTGTACGGCAAGGAGCGCGTCGTCGCCGGACACGATCCGCAGCAGGTGCATAACAGCCTGGGCATTTCGACGTGCGACGATGCGGGCAAATGGCATCTGCAATACGTTATAAAGCACGATAAAGCCAGTCGCGCCGAGAGCTACTTTTCGCCCGCCGATCCGCAACACTGGTATTGGGCGCTCGACGGTTTCAAGGCGAACGGAGACCTGTGGGTGACACTGCTCTGCATTCGCCACGCGGCGAAGCCGAGCCCGTGGGCAATGGACTTTGAAACCTGCGGCTCCGACCTGGCGCGGGTGAGCCATCTCGATCGCGACCCGCAGGATTGGGACGTGAAAATTTCTCCGCTGGTCGCCGATGGCGCAAAATCGTATCCGTCGGCAACGACGGTGGTTTCAGGAAAATATGCGTACTTGTTTTCGCTGTACGAGAGCGGCGGCAGACCGTTGCAGGCGACGCGCATTCCGCTAACGGGCTTGAATGACCCGAAGGCGCACCTCGAATATCTCGCTGAAGACGGGACGTGGAAGCCGGGATTCGATCCCACGAAAGCCAAGGCCGTGATGAAGAGTGGGAGCACCGAGCTTTCGATCCGCTACCACCCGGAACGCCAGCAGTGGGTAGCGGTGATGTTCGAGCCGGTGGGATTTTCGTCGAAGATATTGCTGCGGACGGCGCCGGAATTGACCGGTCCGTGGACCGAGGGCAACGTAATTTATCAAGTGCCCGAAATGCAGCCCGGACCGGGATACGACAAGAATACGTTCTGCTACGCGGGAAAGGAGCATCCGGAGTTTGAGACAGGTGACCTGGTGTTCACTTATGTTTGCAACACGATGAATGTGCCGTCGCTGGTGACCAACCAGAAGATTTATTTTCCGCAGGTTGTACGAATGCCGATGCCGAAATAACGGTCATTTCAAATAGCCGGTCGCAAGGCGCAGGTCGGAGAGAAATATCCGGGTATCGCGCTCGCGGTCTTCGTCGTTGCGAGCGCGCAAAATTGCCGAGGGATGGAGCGTGGCAATGATCGGCGGCAGGCCCTCAACCTGCTGCACCTCGCCGTGCGACTGCGTGATTCTGAATCCCGCTCCCAGCAGGGATTGTGCGGCGACCGCGCCGAGACAAACGATCAGTCGCGGGCGGACGGTCTCCAGT
>DASRLB010000027.1:0-2224 GCA_035648695.1 Acidobacteriaceae bacterium
AAGTCGTCCGGTCGCGCGCCTTTCAGAAGTTTGTCCACATAGACCGCGAGATGACGTGCGCTCGCACTGAGACTCACCCCATAGCTGATGAGCCCGCTATCAGTCACGTGATCGCGAGCGCCGTAGATCGCCGGAAGCCAAGCCGCCGCCGCCAGGGCCGCGACACGACGGCGCTCTTGAATGCGCCCGAAGCCGTTGACCACCCAACTGGGGTCATGTGTATCCACCATCAGTTCATTGGTTGTGTTCCCGGCATCAAGAGTGGAGGGCCCGGCCCTCCTCATCCTGGGCTTCTTGAAAACTTACGTTCAACGTTTAGGCCTCAATCTTGGTCGATAGCAGCCTCAGCATCAGTGATTAGCGCTGAGCGCAGGTTGCTCAGATGCACGCTTATCGCCCTTTGATGAAGGGAATCGCGAGCCGATAGACTTCTTGCTCGGCGTCCCAGGGCACCATGTGCTTGCAGTCCTCGACGATGTGGAGGTTGAGTTCAGGATGCATCTTCTTGAATAGCTCCGCGCGGTCGCCGGCATGGGCCCGGTCGTTGCGGCCGAAGATCAGCAGCAACGGAATTTTCAGATCGAGCATCCGCTTCCAGAGCGGCACCGGCGGCTGGCCACCGCCGCCCTCGCCGCCAGCATTGGCGCGCGCGGTGAAAGTCTGGAAGGCCTTGCCGATGCTTCGGCTGTGACGCAGCGCCAGTTCCTCTGGCGTCACCATCTCGATATGGAAGAGGTCGGCCTGCATCAGCTTCTTCGTGTCGTCGAGCGTCGGCTCGGTCACCGCCATTTCGCGATCGACGCGCTGCGCGACCTGCGCGTAGCGGCCCTCGACGTCTTCCGGCAGCGGGGGCAGCAAGGTCCCGGTGCCCAGCACGACAAGATGCGAATAGCGCTCGGGCTCCTTCAGCGCGAGCTGCACCGCCATGCCCCCCGAGCGCGAATGCGCGATGAGCGCCGGCTTTTTCAAGCCGAGGGCATCGATGAATTTCGGCACCGAGGCGGTCTGATAATTGAGCGAGAGATCGCTGCCGACTTCGCTCAGCCCGTAGCCTGGGAAGTCGTAAGCGATGGCGCGCAGGCCCGCCTTCGCCAGCGGCCCCAAATTGCGGCGGAACACATCCGCGGATGAGCCGAGCGAAGCGCCATGCATCAGCAGCACCGGCTGGCCGGATCCTTCTTCTATATAGCGCAGCCGAAGTCCATCGACGGTGATGTATTTGTCGGCGGCGAGGGTGGCGAGATGGGTATCCATGTTTCCTCCTCGTGGGCGCATGCGCGGCGACTAGGTCATAGTTGGCCGAAGCGGTGTTTCTGGCAACCCTGCCGTGCTGTCGACGGACGAACCCGGATATTCATGACCGTAATGCGCAATCCAGGCTCATGACACGATGGCGCCGGCGCGCAATTGCAACGGGTGGAGAGGCATTGGCTGGCGCCCTGCCACAAATCGAGCAATGATCGGCGCAGCGGGTGGATAGGGTGACGTCCGCCGCGCACGGTGTGTGGTTCCTATCCGAAAGCCTTGCTCATCTGCGGGATGGTCGCCTTTCGCTGCTAGGCAGTTAATCTGCGGCTAGCTTCATGGGAAGGGATGCCAATGTCACACTATTTTCAGATTGGCAAGGTACTCGGGGCCATTTCAGGGGTTCTCATATTCATTGGCGCTTACATCTACTGCATTGCGACCTATGGATTCCTACTCGGTCTCGGGTTGGGTTGGCTCCCGTCTGGCATCGTTGCCGCGATAGTAGGAGGGGCGCTCGTCCTTCTGTGGGGGCCAGCGGTGTTTCTGCTTTCGCTGATGTTCCTCTACGTGCTGTCGCACAACACTTAGGCGGGGCTGCCTCACTAGACCATCATGTCCGTGTGAGGCGGTAGCCGGTTGAGGTGGCCCGCCTCGAAGTGTCGACAAGGCGTATATCAACGCTGCGGGGGTTTCTCCGATGGTCGGAGCCTATCCCCAGACACTGAGCGAGGCGGACCATGACGGACGTTACTCTTTTCGTTGGCTTGGATGTACACAAGAAGACGATCGCGGTTGCGCTGGTGGACGGAACGGCCGGGGCGGATGTTCGGTTCTACGGCACGATTGCCAACACGCCGGATTCGCTGCGCACTCTGTGCAAGCGACTGTCGAAGAACGGGCAAGAGCTCCACGTCTGCTATGAAGCGGGCCCGTGTGGGTATGTCGTTCAGCGGCAGCTGACGCGGCTCGGGCATCG
>DASRLB010000028.1:0-17879 GCA_035648695.1 Acidobacteriaceae bacterium
CTGTTCAACTGCGGGACGGGGAAGGCCCGGACGTGGGCGGACCTGGCCCAGGCGACGTTTGCCGCGATGGGCGTGGAGCCGACGATCGAGTATATCGAGATGCCGGAGGAGTTGCGGGGGCAGTACCAGTACTTTACGCAGGCGGTGGTGGGAAAGCTGCGCGCGGCGGGGTATGAGGCGCCGTTTACGTCACTGGAGGATGGGGTGAGGGAGTATGTGCAGAGGTACTATCTGGGGCGGTGAGCGGCCTCCATCCCTGGAGGCCGCTGAGGTTCTCGGCTACTTGCTGTAGCCGTTCGTGATGTCGATGTCTCCGGAGCCCGTGCGGGCTTCGAGGACCGGGCCGCCGCCGTTGACGGCGCCGGTGAGGTGGTGGCGGGACTCGTCGTTCTGCTGCGGAGCGTTGGGGAAGTGGACGCGGATGGAACCGGAGCCGGTCGAGCCTTCGAGGTCGAAGTGGGCGTCGGGGGCGAGGTTGAGGCGGACCGAGCCGGAGCCGGTGGAGAGCCGCGCCGCGCCGTTCAGGTGGCCGTTGGCGACGATGTCCCCCGAGCCCGTGCGGGCGGTGAGCGCGCCGTTGAGGCCGTCGATGTGGATGGAGCCGGAGCCGGTCTGCGCCTTCACTTCACCGGCCGAGTCCTCCTGAAGGACGATGTCGCCGGAACCGGTATGCAGGTCCGCGGGGCCGTGAATACCTTGAGCATGCACCGAGCCTGAACCGCTGGTGGCAGAGATGAATCGGCCGAGGTGCTCGACGTCTACGTCACCGGAACCGGAGCGCAGGTTGAGCGCGACCGAAGCGGGAGCGGTGATGTCATAGTCGATGGAGATATTGTTGTACAGCTCGCGGTCGTTGGTCTCGCCGATGCGGACGGTGTTGCCGGTCTGCTGGATCGGCGGGTTCTCGACGATCTTGGTGATGCGTCCGTCAATTGTGGGCGAGGCATTCCAACCTGCGTGGACGTGCGCCTTGATGTGAATCTGGCTGTCGCTGCCGGCGGTGATCTTGATGTGGCCGGAGCCGGTGGAAACGTACAGATCGGCCTGGCCGTTGACGGTGAGGGTGCGGTCGAAGTCGGCGTCTGCAAAGGCGGCAGTCGCGGTGGCGAGGATGAGAGCGGCGGTGAGGATGCGAATCATGGGTGGCTCCTTGAAGTGGCGATGCGAAGTGCGGTGAAGCTGGCCTTACTGCTGGAGAATCACGGTCTCGCCGGCTTTGAGGCCGGAGAGGACTTCGGTGCGGCTGCCGTTGGAGAGACCGGCCCGTATGGATACAGCCCGGCGGCCGTCTTTGCCCCGTTCGTCCGGGACCTCGACGCTGGCGTTGCGGTCCTTGTCGAAGATGATTGCCTGTTCGGGGACGGTGAGGACGTTCTTGTGCTCCTCAAGGACAATCTCGGCGTTGGCGGTCATGTTGGTCTTGAGCTCTCCGCCGGGGTTGTCGATGGAGACGCGGACCTCGAAGGTGGTGACGTTGTCCTTCTCGACGCCGAGCGGGGAAATCTTGGTGACGACGCCGTTGAAGGTCTTGTCGCGGAAGCTCTGGACCTTGATGCGGGCGGCCTGGCCGAGGTAGACCTTGCCGATGTCCGACTCGTCGACCTTGCCGAGAACGTAGACCTGGTGCGTGTCGCCGAGCGTCATGACGAGCGTTGCGGTGCTGCCGAGGACGAGGATGGAGCTGACCGCGTTGCCCACTTCCACGTCGCGGGAGAGCACGGTTGCGTCCATCGGCGCGGTGATTGTGGTGTAGGAAAGCTGCTCCTCAAGCTGCTTGAGCGAGGCCTTCGCCTGGTCGACCTGCGCGGCTGCCTGACGCTGCTTGGCGGCGTCGACGACGATCTGCGAGACGGCGCGATCGCGCATGTTGGCTGCTGCTCGATATGCCTGCTCGGCTGTATCGACCGACTGTTGCGCTGCCACGCCTTCCTTCGCCATTTGGAGCGCGCGCTGGTAAGTATGCTGGAGCATGGGCAGATCGGGAGCTTCGGCGGCCACTCTGTCGTAAGCGACGCCCGCGGCGGCTGAGTTCTGGTTGGCTTCGGCGGCCTGAAGCTGCGCCTTCTGGGCGGCGACTTCGTCGAGGATTTCCTGCTGGTCGAGCTGCGCGAGCACCTGTCCCTTGCGGACGTTGGCGTTGATGTCGGTGTCGAGTTGGGTGACGATGCCGCTGGCCTTGGACTTCACCTCAACCTTGGTGATCGGCTGGACCTTGCCGGTCGCGACGACGGAGCGGGCAATGTCGCCGGTTGTCACCTTGGCGAGTTGCGAGGCGTCGATTTTGGTTGGGCCGCCCATCGCTTTGATGGCGGTGACGGATAGGGCGGCGATCGCGACCAGGCCGATGCTGAGTCCGATCCAGAGCTTTTTGCGGCTTTTGCGCTGCGTGGACAAGGTGCGGGTCTCCCATGAGGCTGCAATGTTGTACGCGAGGCAGTTGCGATTGGTTCCGCGATGATGAAATTCGCTGGTGCGAGTGCTGACCCCTCCCCCCTCTATTGGGTAAAGTCCCTTATCGAAAGGAGTTAGGTTCGTACCTCCGTTTGCGAGGGTCGGGTTAAATGCGAGAGCCCGGCGGTTGGCCGGGCCTGATGTTGCGCTGTCTCCATTATAGGTGACGTGTCAAGCGGATTTTTGCCGCGGCCAACCTCGTACATCCGATGTCCGAGAGGGGAGACCCGGCAGAATCCCAATAGGGAACAGATGAAACCAACTGTACATCGTGAGCGTCGTATGTGCATAAGGGGCGGGAAATCCCGGAAAAGGTACCAACGCTGCTCTGGGCTTCGATCCGACTTTCGGAAATCGGGGAGTAGAATTTAAGCAGTGGTTAGATTTTCTTGGCTGTTCGTGATTTTTCTGTCCACCGAACACGAGAATCGACTATGATTCGTCAAAAGTTTCAGGATCGAAAGTTGTACCCCGTATTGGCCCAAACGCGCCGATACTGTCGTTGAGGTGACTCAAAAATGGCACTCGAAAGAGAACTCGCCGCTTACCACGCCAAACTTGCAGAGTTAGTGCTGCAGGAGGGAAAGTTTGCGCTTTTACACGGTGACGAGCTCATTGAAGTATTTTCCTCCTACGAGGATGCGCTGAAGGTGGGATATGCCCGCTTTGGTCTTGATCCCTTCCTGGTCAAGCAGATCATGGCTATCGAAGAAACACAATTTATCTCTCGGTTCTCCGCTCCGGTCTTGATGGCGGCAGCCGAGTAATGCCCCATCTTACCCTTCCCGTTGTTCGTAAGGGTCCGATTATTTTAGGATCGGCAGGCGTGAGTGAAGCCCGCCGCCAAACCCTGATCGCCAAAGGGATGCCTGTGCCCCTCAATGTTGAAATCAGGGCGTTGATCGATACGGGCGCCAGCGGGACCTGCATCGACCCCAGCGTTATTGAACAGCTCGGCATACCTGCTACCGGCAGCACCCTGGTATGCACGCCTACTACTGGGACGAGACCCGCAATGGTGAGTCAATACGATATTTCAATCGTGATTCCTGCTGGGAATCAACCGGCCTTCGTATTTCCAAATTTGGCAGTTATGGAAAGCAAGTTGCTTGGAGCGATCGGTTATCACGCCCTCATAGGCCGTGATGTCCTTGAGCACTGCATATTTCATTACAACGGCTCTACGGGTTTCTTCACCCTCGCATACTAAGACTCCCCCTGATTGGTATGGAGCACGCCGGCATCGCAATGGACCGTAATTTTCGCATCGCTTATTGTGTCCGACTTCAGGCGTACTTCCGTAATACTCCCAACACCTTGCCCTGGATGCTGACGTTGCTGGCCTGGGCGTAGATGGGGGCCATTTCGGTGTTGGAGGGCTGTAGGCGGATCATGTTGCCCTCGCGGTAGAAACGCTTGAGGGTGGCGTCGGTGCCGTCGATCAGGGCGACGACGATCTCGCCTTCGCGGGCCACGCGGGTGCGCTCGACCAGGACGTAATCGCCGGAAACAATGTGCTCGTCGCGCATGGAGTCGCCGCGGACCTCGAGCGCGAAGACCTCGCGGTTGCCGATAATGTCGCCCAGGGAGATGCTTTCGGCGGTCTCAATGGCCTCGACCGGCTTGCCGGCGGCGATGCGGCCGAGCAGAGGGAGGCGGTCGTAGATGGGACGCTTGCCCGTTCGCTGGGGGATGACGTCGATCGACCGGCTGCGATTGTGCGCGCGCTGCAACATGCCTTTGTTCGCCAGGTTGGTGACGTGCTTATGCACGGTCGCAAGCGAGCTGAGGCCGAGCCCCGCCGCGATTTCTTCGTAGGACGGCGAGTAGCCGTTCTTGTTGGTGAAGCTGGAAAGAAAGTCGATGACCTCTTTTTGCCGCCGCGTGATCGCCATGCGGAAATTGTAGCGAATAAAAAGCGAACCGCAAGTCTTTTCTTTCGAGGTGCCGCATTTTGCAACACCTTGGCCTGTTTTGGGACTCCGTGAGCAATTCCTCATTTGGCAGAAAGAAGCGCCGATGAGACCTCAGGGCAACTCTCAGGGGTTATGGAAAAGGCGTCTGGTAGTAGCAGGCCGGGAGGACCGGAAAGCTCGGCCGAAGTTTCTTGTAAGTGTGGCTTTCCCCCGATGAGGCAATGAGGCATTTCGCATGAAAGTTTTGGTTGTGGAAGACGACAAGGCGTTGGGACTGTTCCTGCAAAAGGGCTTGATGTTGGAAGGCCACGAAGTGGACTGGGTGGGCGACGGCGTGGCCGCGATGGAGCACGCGCAATCGGGCCAGCCCGACCTGATGGTGCTCGACCTGAGCTTGCCGCTGATGGATGGGACAGAAGTGCTGCGCCAGGTGCGGGCGAAGTTCAAAGACATTTCGGTGCTGGTGCTGACGGGCCGCAGCGATGTCGCGGAACGCGTGCGCTGCCTCAACGCGGGCGCCGACGATTGCGTGGTGAAGCCGTTCAGCTTCCATGAGCTTGTGGCGCGGTGCATGGGGATCCTGGGGCGCAAGGGCCAGCATTCGGACCCGGTCCTCTTCCACGGCGATATCGAGATGGACCGCATCCATCGCAACGTGCGGCGCAATGGGCACGAGATCGTGCTGACGGCTAAAGAGTTTTCGCTGCTGGAGTTTTTGCTGTTGCGGCGGGGCGAGAGTTGCAACCGCGCGGAGTTGTTGCGCGAGGTTTGGCAGATGTCGGCGGAGACGCCGACCAACATTGTCGATGTGTATGTGAACTATCTGCGCAAGAAGCTGGGCGCGGCGCATGGCGAGGGCGAGACATGCGCGGTGGCGATCGAAACGGTGCGCGGAACGGGCTATCGGCTGCGCGGCGAAGCGGCGGTTTCCGCTGCCCAACATGTGGCGATGGCCTAGCCGATGTCGAACTCCACCTTATTCGCCGACCTCGATAAAGAGCTGCATGACCTTTGCCAGCCGCTGACGACCGTGTGCGGCTATTTGGAACTGGGGCAGATGATGGGCGACCCCGCTTCGATGAAAGATGCGGTGGACCATGCGCTGCTCGATTGCCGGCGGATGTTTGCAGGCGTGGCGCAGATGCGGCGGCGACTGGGAGAAATATTGGGCGAGCCGGAGGGGACGCTATGAGCTTTCTGATAGGCAAAGATATTGTCGGCAGTGTACGCGACGTACTGCTGGCCAGTCCCAACGGCCCGCTGCGTAAACGGCTGCGGGAGAGCCTTTCCGGCATGCGGTGGAAGGTGCGCGATGCGCGCGGCGGGGCCGATGCGACCGCGCAGATGGAGATCCAAAAGCCGGAGGCACTGGTGATCGATAGCTGGTTGCCGGACCTGGAGGCGGGAGAGTTTGCCCGGCAGATGGAGAAGCTTTATCCCGACGTCGATGTGTTGTGGACGGATGGCACGTCGGTAAATGGCGGATTCAAAAGTCCGCGGCGCAATGAACTGCTCCATGCGTTGCGCGAGGCGCGGGCGCGGGTGGATGGGGCGCTGGTGAATGAGTATCCGGAGTTTGTGCCGGCGCCGACAAGGTTTACGGCGGTGGAAGAGGCGGCGATGTTGCCCGAGCTTTTGCCTGCCGCGTTTAGCGCAGCCCACGAGCCGCTGCCGGAGATGGTGGGTCGCGCGGAATCGATGCTGGAGCTGGCAAGGCTGATCCGGCTGGTGGCGCCGACTTCGGCGACGGTGCTGATCGAAGGCGAGACCGGGACGGGCAAGGAAGTTGTCGCGACCGCCGTCCATCGCCTGAGCACCCGCGACAGGAAGCCCTTCGCGGTGCTGAACTGCGCGGCGATCCCCGAGACCCTGCTGGAGGCGGAGCTGTTTGGCCATACGCGCGGCGCGTTTACCGGCGCGGTGCAGGCACGGACGGGGCGGATCGAAGCGGCCAATGGCGGAACGCTGTTCCTGGACGAGATTGGCGAGATGCCCCTGATGCTGCAGGCCAAGATGCTGCGGTTTCTGGAGTGCGGCGAGATTCAACGCATTGGCGACAACGAGACGATGCGCGTGGATGTGCGGGTGATCGCGGCGACCCATCAGGACCTGGAGAAATGCGCGGGGGAAGGGAGGTTTCGGCTGGACTTGTACCACCGGCTGGCGGTGTTTCCGCTGGAAGTGCCGGCGCTGCGCGACCGCATCGAGGACCTGCCGCTGCTGACCGAACATTTGCTGGCGGAGCGCGGCAAGACGTCGCCGCGCAAGAAGCTTTCCGCGGCGGCGCTCGATCGGCTTCGGACACACGACTGGCCGGGCAATGTCCGCGAACTGGGACATGTGCTGGAACGAGGCGCGATTCTTTCCGGCGATGCCGCGGAGATCGGCGCCGACCACATCCGGTATCGCAAGGTGAGGCGGGACCTTCCCGGGTATGTGCGGCCTTCGCAGTGATCGAAGCGCCGGCTTCGTGAGAGGGCGCTTAGCTTGTAGCGACAAGTTTGTGAGAGTCTCCTCATCCGGCCTTTTCTTCACTTTTGTCGGGCCCGATTCGAAAACTGCGGAAACAGATTTTAGCAGTGGTGGCGCGGTCTTCCGCGAATTTCCTTTCCAAGTGTGAGAGTTCTAACCGGATGCAGCCAGGTTCGGCGCTCCGAGTGCTTTCTCTATACATGCACGACGACGCGGCAGAGCATACGACGCGCGGCAGCCAATACGAGGTGCAGGGCCATGAACGACACAAACGTACACGAGATGTGGATGGACGCCGAAGAGATTCCGGCAGACTTGATCGCAGCCGCACAGGCTTTGGAGGTACGAGGCGCGGTTCCGGCGATGGACCCGCAGCAGCGCGACCGCCTCCTGGTGGAGCATCTGCCGACGGTGCGATTTATCGCCCGCAAGATTCATGGGCGGCTGCCGCAGCATGTGGAGCTCGACGACCTGATTTCGGCGGGTGTGGTCGGGTTGATCGATGCGTTCAGCAAGTTCGACCACGGCAAGCAGGTGCAGTTCAAGAGCTATGCGCAGTTCCGGATTCGGGGCGCGATTCTGGACTCGCTGCGGTCGCTGGACTGGAGCCCGCGGGAGTTGCGCCGCAAGGGGCGCGCCGTGGAAGAGGCGATCCGCACCGTGACGCAGGTGCTGGGACGCGCGCCCGGCGATGACGAGATTGCCCGGGAAATGAAACTGAAGCTCAGCGATTATCAAGGCCTGCTGGGCGATTTGAAGGGGCTTGAGATCGGCAGCCTGCACATGGAACGCTCGGAGGATTCGGGCGCCGAGGAGATTGCGTACGTCGCGGGCTCGCCTGAGGAGGACCCGCTCTTTATCTGCATGAAGGGCGAGATCAAGCAGCTTCTGGCGGATGCGATCGACGAACTGCCGGAGAAGGAGCGTCTGGTGCTGACGCTGTACTACTTTGAAGAGCTGACGATGAAGGAGATTGGCATCACGCTGGGTGTGGTGGAGTCGCGCGTGTCGCAGATTCACTCGTCGGCGGTGGTGCGGCTGCGGTCGGCGCTGGGCGCTCCGAAGGCGCAGGCGAAAAGGCCGCGCAAGGTTGCGGTGGCGCTTCCGCAGGCCGCTTGACGGAATGCCGGCGGTAGATGCGTTGGCCCCGTCTGCTGCTGGCTTGTTTTTTGGTACGGTCGCGCTTGCTTTTCTAGTTGTCATTCCCGAAGGGAACCTGCGGTCCTTCCCCGCGCCCCCCATTTCTCTATCGATGATACGTTCCGACCTAATGGGCGGAGGTTGCCTGATTTTCCCCGAATTACCTCGATTTACATTTTTTCTGACCCAAAACAGGACAAAGTTCTAAAGTTCCTCCCCCAGCTGACGATAGGGGTAAGCGAGGGCATTGGAATGATTGGCATTGGCGAACTGGAATCGATGTTGATGGCAACAAACAGGATAGGTGAAAACGGCGCTTTTGCGGTGACACCGCGTTCGCAAAAGAGGGCCTCTGACCACTCTTTGGCGGGTCTCGACCCGTCTGAGGAGGGTGCTTTGCTGGAAGCGCTCGGTCTGATCGACGAGCGCAACAAGCGCATTCAGGGGCTGAAGGAAAAGATCGCGGCGGGACGGTACTTTGTCGCGTCGGGCGATCTGGCGGAGCGGATGATGACGGCGCTGATGGTGGATTAAAGGAACATCCCGTCCATGCGGTGGCGCCGCTCCACCTGGTTTTGTTTGTTCCGTTCATTGAGTTGGGCGTACATCTCTTCCACACTCGCCGCCTTCCGCTGGGCCGCATCAGATTGACCATCTGAGCCACCATCGCTGGCGTCCGGTCCGCGACATCTGGCAGTGGGAGTGGCATGCGCTGATTGTGTGGGGCGTCGTGGCCGCGGTCGCGATGCCACTGCTCGCTTTGTACATTCGACGCGCTATGGTGATGTTGATGCGGCGGCACCCGACGCTGGTGCGCGCACGGCACCGCACTCGCCGGGAATAGCCGGCTGAGGAATTCCGCAGAGGTTTGGTCCCGAGAATCCACATATCGAATGGCCGGGACTACCCCCGGCCACACCGTCGATTACTGTGGCTTGCTGGCTGGGGTGGTGTACGGCGAAACCAAATTTGACGCTATGGGCGTAACCACCGGCGTGGTGAGCCCGATGAGTTGATAGACCCCCGAGCCTGCCGCCATCCAGGTATTCCCCGACCCATCCAGTGCGACACTGCGCGGGCCGCCGGAGCTATTGATGCGGTCGAAGGTTTGCAGTTGGTTGCCCTGCGAATCGAACTCGAGAAACGTTTCGTTAGGGCTGCCGCTGACGAAGAACCAGATGTTGTTGGCGCCATCGACGTAGACATTTCCGCCCAGCGAATTGGAGGAGTCATTAAAGGTGGCAAGCACCGTCCCCGAACTGTTGAGCTTGAGAAGCTGCGCCACCTGCGCATTCAGGGAACTGCTTGTGGGACTGCTGCCAACCCAGATGTTATTGTTCTGATCGGTGGCGACACCGTTGGAAGCGGACCCAACACTGTAGCCCCCGGCTGCTGGAGTGAGGCGTGTCCCACCACTGTCCCATCCAGTAAGCGTTCCGGAGCCATGATTTGTGGCCCAGAAGCGGCCTAGACCGTCTACCGCGAGAAATCCGGTTCCAGTGTCGCCACTGCCTGGGGCGAAGGTCCCGTCGAAGTAATCGCTTCCCTGGAATCCGATGTAGTGCAGTGACCCGTTGAATTCTCCGAAGTCGATGATGCTCATGGAATTGGCGACGCTGTAAACGGAGGAATTGCCCGGGACGTATTCCACGTATTTGCTCCCAATGGCTCCCCACACATTCCCTTCCGCGCTGACTATCAGGCTCTGAGGTCCTGCGGTGAGGGTCGTGGCGTCGGTGACGGTCGTAAGGTGTACACCTTGCGGGGACAACTGGCTGAACCCGTTGACGCTGGTCGGGATACCGGGGTTCGCCGCCGTGGCCAGCCAGACGTCTCCAAGCGAGTCCAGGGCCACACCGTCGACGGCTCCCAGCTCTGGACTGGTGAAGCGGATCGGCAGGCAGAAGTCCGCAGGCGCGCTGGTATAGGAGGGCACGAACTCCGGCGTGGTGCTGAGCAGGTCGAACAGCGCAGCGACATTCGTGCCCTGGTTGTGCGCGATATTGATAGCGGCCGATGCGGTGTCCGTGGCAGCGGTGCCGGTCGAGCCGTGGGTCTTGGCCAGGGTGAAAAGTGTTGCGCAGTTGTTCGACGATGGGCCGCTGGTGTTGACGCACGCGGCGAGAACGTTCGCGATCGTATTGAGGGTGTTGGGGGCGCCTGTGCCGTTGCCGCCGGGCAGCGTAGCGTAAGCCGTCCCGGAACTGATGTCGACGATATTGTTGGCGTTGGCGAAGGCGTTCTGGATGTTTCGCTTGGAGAGCGCGGAGTTCGGGCTCGAAACGTGGAGCGCGTCGTACGCAAACCCCGACATGGAATACGCCGCAGCCACCGTTGTCACCTCATTCATCCAGATGAACGGAACGGCGGTGGCAAAGTTGCCTGCGCTGGGGCAGTTGCCGAGCATCGCGAGCAAGCCCGCTGCGCTATTGTTGACCGTGCCCGGATCGCCGCCCACGCCCGGATCGCCGCCGACAGCGTACAGATAAACCGGTTGGCCGGAAGTGCAGGTATAGTCGCCGCTGATCGAAAAGTTGCCGTTGGTATCGGTCGCAACGTAGTAGAAACCGTTGGTCGGGCCGGAACTGATATCGAGCAGCGTCTTGCCCGCGCTGAACTTCATCAGAGAAACCGAAGCGCCGGTTGTGGCCGTAGGGTATCCAGCGGTGGCGGCTCCGAGAAGATAAACGTGTGCGCCGGCAATGGGCTGCTGACCGCCCTGAACACGGCCCTGCATGGATAGACCCTGCTCTTCTACCGGAGCACCGGTATCGGTGAGGGCACAACCTGTGAGCAGAAGGGGGAGAACAAGAAACGATGCAGAAAGGGCGGAGCGAAACATGCGGGAATACCGGGCCATGAATTTGATTACCTTAGGGGTTTTTCCATGTTAGATGAATTCCATTGAATATACATGAGCGGGGCAGCAGGGAACGCGCTGGAGGAATCGGCACGAGATCCAACGCGCCCCGCACCGCACTAAGTGGGACAGCTCGTTGAGGTACCGATCTGTCCATGAGCGGGGTGTGGATTGGCGGCCAACCATGGACCTATTTCTCATAAACGAGGCGTGGGGGTGGCCCCCTCCCCAGGGGGTACTTTATGGTTCAAAATTTAGATAGGACAGGGCTTAGGCTTTTTGGGGTATACTCCCTGGCTGAGCCCCTCCGGCAAAATGCGAAAGCCCAGCGGCTCGCTCACGGCAGAGGAACATGCTCGGGCATGACAACGTGACCGGTGACGAAGAAGTCATAGCGCACGCGCATCTGTTCCAGCGAGCGCTCCAACAACTCCCGTATGGCCGGCGAACCCAGATGCTGCTGTCTACGGCAGCAACTGAAGGTCACGAAATGGAGGTGGCCTGCCTGTTGATAGCAGACTAAAGGGAATGGCATAGCGGCATCCTAAACCTACCGACGTCTCCGAAGCGAGACATGGGGCACCCCGTTTCGGGGGAGTTCGGATTTGGGCCACCCCCCCGCGTTACTGTCGCCAAGCCGGCTTCAGGACTGACTATCGTGCCGATGTGGGCATCGGCGGGGAATTGGGGCGTGTTCACTTCGGCTCATTCTTCGCGCAGCAGGATCATCGGATCGACAGCGAGAGCGCGCCGTGCGGGAACCAGGGCGGCTACGAGCCCTACGCAGAGCATGGTGAGAATGACGCCGCCGAGTATGACAGGGTCTTTCGGCGTGGCCTGGTACACGATCGATGAAAGGACACGGGTCGCCAGGACACCGAGGATCATGCCGGCTATCGATCCAATAGCGAGCAGCCGGAACGTACGTCCGAGCGCGGCGAGCAGCACTTCGCGTTGACCGGCTCCGAGCGCTATGCGGATACCGAGTTCGCGGAGGCGTTTGCTGACCGTATAAGCGGCCATGCCGAAGATGCCGGTAATGGCGAGCATCGCGCCCAGCAGCCCCAGCACGCCGAGCGAAACGGTGGCTACGCGAGCGGCGAACAGTGCGGAATCCAGTTCGTTGTGCCATGTCCTCATTTCAAACGGTAGAGCGGGATCGAGGCTGCGAATCGAGGACCGGAGAGGTGAGGCAATCTCCTGAGGGTCGCGCTGCGAACGAACAACAAGCCAGCTGTCGGTGCCAGTGTGCTGGAGGAACGAAAAGAACATGGCGGGCTTCGGATCTTCGGTCAAGGTTTGATATTTGCCGTCTTCCACTACACCTACGACCTCCGCTCGCTTGCCACCCCAAAACTTGAAATGGCTGCCCACTGCCTTATCGACGGACCCGAACACCTTGCGCGCGAACTCTCGATTCACGACGGCCACGATGGGGGCCTTGTCTTCGTCATGCATGGTGAAAGTCCTGCCGACGAGCAGGGCCGTTCCGGCCGCACGGAAATAGTCGGGCGAGACACTGAAGTTCTGGGCATCGGCTGCGGCGTTGGTCGGGCGAAAATCGGTGGTCGTGTCGGCATATACATCGGAATCCCCGCCGCTAAGGCTGAGTGGAAGGCGGCTGGCATATCCCACAGACGCGACACCCGGGATGGCGGCGACGGTATCGATCATGCGTTTCTGCATCTGCACACTTTGGTCGGCGGTATAGCCGGCCATCTTCAGGTCGGTGTGTACCAGCATCACGTTGTTAGGCTGAATACCGTAGTCGCTTTGCAGCGAACGAGCCAGGCCGCGCACCGCGACGAGCGAAGCGGTGACCAGGACGGCGCAGATGGCGATTTGCAAACCCAACAGAACGTCGCGCAGCGTAAATCGGCGTGCGCCGCCGACGCTGGTGCTGCCGGAGCGAATGATCTGCCAGGGATCGGAGCGGAGAATCTGGCGGACAGGAACCAGGCCGAAGAACAGCCCACTGAAGATCGCCAGCAGAAAGGCAAGGGTGTAGGTATTCACGTCCGGATTGACGGGTATATTGATCGGGATATTCGGAATGGGCCGCCAGGTGCTGAGGGTCCGCAGGATGACCACGGCCCCCGCCATGCCGCAAATACCTCCCGCCAGAGAAACCAGAACGGCTTCCGTAAGAAGTTGGCGAAGGACGAGTTTACGGCTCGAACCCAGAGCCATGCGGACCGCGATTTCGCGCGAGCGGTCCGCCGTCCGCGCGGCAAACAGGCTGCCGAGATTGGCGCATGCGGCAAGCAGGATAAGACCTGCGAGGACCGTGAGACCGAACATAAAGGCGCGCGTGGGCCGCCCGAGGGTATTTCCGGCCAGTCCTGGGCGCGACAAAGAGAATTTCAGGCCATCATCGGATTTGGGATAGGTTTTCGCCAGCGAATTTGCAATGGTGTTCAAGTCCGCGGTAGCCGCGGCCGGTGTCACTCCGGGCTTGAGGTGCCCAATCGCCCAGGCGCTATGGTCGCCACGCTGATCGAGCGAATACCCATCGCTGATTTCGGGTGCATTGACGATAGGAGTCCAGAAGTCGGGCGCGAAAAAGAGTTCCGTGCCGCGGAAGTCCGCCGGTGCAACGCCGACGATGGCGAAGGGATGCTTATTGATCTGCACAGTGCGGCCCACTACAGCAGGGTCCGCGTTGAAGGTGCTGCGCCAGAGCGCATAGCTGAGGACGATCTCGGGCACGCTGTTCGGCCCATGTTCTTCGGAAGCATGAATAAACCTGCCGAGATACGGCTGAATGCCCAGGGCATCGAAGTAGTTGCCGCTCACGGTATAGGGCCAGACGACGGAGGGATTTCCGTGGCCGGTATCGAGCCCAACGCTGCCGATAATGTTGTACAGCACCAGCGAGTCGAAGCTGCGGTTCCTGTCACGCAGGTCGCGGTAATCCGGATACGACTCGGATGGAACTGTATCGGACCCGTACGCGCGTTCCAGCATGAACAGCGTGTCCGGATGGGGTACGTTGAGCGGTCGCAGCACCAACGCATTCAGTACGCTGAAGACGATGGCATTGGCGCCTATGGCGAGTGCCAGCGTGAGCAAGGCGGTCACGGTGAATCCAGGCGATTTTCGCAACTGTCGCAGAGCCAGTCGTATATCGGCGCTCACGCTTCCCCCTCGTTACGCATTTCTTACACTATTCTCGGGTTTCCAGCTCGTGTCGATGGTACGCAAGTGCCGGCGCAACGGTTCCACTGATGCGCCAGTTTCAGCAGGGATCATGGGTTCGTGGGGTCATTTTGAGCTCTGCCGAGCTTTGTCCCAGGGGATCAGTACCGATGAGCGCACATATCGTCGGTACTGATCATTCGAGACAGAAGGGGTTCCAAACTGTGGCCATTCACGTTCTGCATCGCCGCTTGACAGGCCCCGTATAATGAATGGAGCAGCAGATTGAGCCCGGCCAGTCGCCGGGCTTTTGGATTTAACCGGCGAGGCTGGAAATGAAGGTACGGAGCTAAGTCGTTTCGATAAGGGACTTTGCATCCTTTTAGGGGGGAGGGGTGTTCTCAGGCTGTCGCTTCACGCCGGAAGTGCGTGACCACGCTCACCGTGCGGGCCTGGAAGCGCTGTGCGAGCTTTTCTGTGTCGCGGTTGGAATCGAGGTAGGAAAATCGCGTGGTGCGGCAGCCTGCGTTCCATCCGGTGTCGAGTGCGTCGGAGAGCAGCACGATCATGACCCAGCCGCCCCGATAGGCCGGCGCGCTCACTCGCGAATGCACCACGGCGGTCGTGCCTTGCACCTCTCCCAGCATGAACCCGGCTACTTCGTCGTCCACCATCACGACGGGAGAGAGTGCCAGGCCCTGCGTCTGTCCCAGCAACGCGCGCCACGGGTTCAGCTCGCTGTGGGCAACCTCCGCGGCATGCAACCGCGCGACCGCCTCGAAGGGCGCATCCGGCAGCCGCACGACGCGGGCCCCAGGCGGCCTGCCGATGCGGGCGCGCAACCGGCCAAGGTAGTCGCGCATCGCCGCGAGGTCCGCTTCGACTGTAAAAAGTTGTTCGACGCGCCGAAAGCCATTACGCTCGCAGAAACTCGCAGCGGCAGGCTCTTTCAGAGAGTCGACGGTGCCGTCGAGCGCGCGCAAACCGCTCCCGAGCAGCGATGCCAGCACATATGATCCAACGCCGCGCCGCCGAAAGCCAGGAACAACATGGATCCGCAGCTTCTTCGCCTCATCGCCGTCCCTGCGGAAGCTCACTGCCGCAACCAGGCGAGGCTCTTCGTCGCGGAGGCACAGCAGATACTCTCGCGAGGCCGCATCGGCAAAGGTTTCGGGCAGCAACATGCGGCAAAGCT
The DNA here is from genome assembly GCA_035648695.1 of Acidobacteriaceae bacterium. Taxonomy (GTDB): domain Bacteria; phylum Acidobacteriota; class Terriglobia; order Terriglobales; family Acidobacteriaceae; genus Granulicella. The sequence goes on from DASRLB010000028.1 coordinate 15,173, forward strand.
GCCACTCCCTTTCATACGGTGGACGGAGATGTAGCTTCATGCGGTTGCGGCACTCCGTTTCAGCCGTTCCGCCACGGCGAATGCGCGGCCCGCATCCTCCTCCCGCTCCAGCGCGGTGAGCGCGCGGCCCAGCGCCAGGTGCGCGGACGGCAGATCGTATCGAATACGGATGGCGTCCATCGCGGCCTCGGCGGCCTCTTCGAAGCGTTCGCAAAGCAGCAGCGCTCTCGCCAGACCTTCGTGTGCCGTCGCCATCCCCGCATCGCCGCGGATGGCGGACACGAACGCCGCCGCCGCCTCTTCTCCCTGCCCGAGCTCCAGATAAAGCTCGCCGATCGCGCCGTCCAGCGCGGCATCGAGGCCCTGACGCCCGCGGCCCGCCGCCAGGTACGCCTGCGCCTCCTCGGGCTTGCCCTCGGCGATGGCCAACTGGGCCATCACGACAGGCTCCAGCGGATGGCCGGGGAACTCGCTCCCCAGTTGCTCATACACACTTCGGGCTTCCGCAATACGGCCGCAGCGGAAATAAGCATGGCCGAGATACAGCCGGATCTCCGCGCGCTCAGGGTTCGCCTCGGCCAGTTGCTCCAGCAGCGGCGCCGCCTCCCGGTCGCGCCCCTGTCCCAGCAATACCCACGCGAGGTTCAGCTTTTGCCGCTTGCGTTGCTCCTCAGCCTGCGGCCGCATGGCGTCTCCAACCGCATCTTTGTACCCCAGCGCCTCCAGCGCAGCGACCTCGCTTCCCACCGCGAGCGCGTCCGAAGCCACCTCGCGCCGGGGCCCCGGGCTCTCCACAAGCGCGCGCGTGGGGGTCTCGATACATATCTCGGGAACGCATCGCCCCACCATTCCAGGAGCAGGCTGAAAGCCGTACAGCGCAAGCACGGTCGGCGCAATGTCCAGCAGGCTGACGCCGAAGGTCAGCTCATCCGGCTGGATGCCCGGCCCCGCCGCCACCAGAATGCCGCGCGGAAGTCCCATCCGGTTCAGGGCAGTGGGCTCCGCGGCTGCGCGGTCCGACACCAGGACCACGCAAGCCTCCGGCCCCGCCATCTCGACCAGCCGGCCCAGCAGCATATCCAGAAAGCGGTACACGCCACTCGCCACATCTATATATATAGGGTCAGAACCCGCGGGAAAGGCCTCGACGGCCATCGCCGCAGCACCGAACCATACAGCGCTGAACCCGCCGGGGCTGCTTTCCATCAGAGCCGTAGCCGCCGCCTGAACGCTCACCGCCTCGGCCAGCAGAACCCCCAGCCGGGCCAGCCCGCGGTCCTTGTCCTGATCGATCCGCGCCAGCTCCGGGACGAAGGGCCGCAGCTCATCCGCCGTCCACTCCTGAGGATCGAACCGTAGCTCTGCCAGCTCTTCCTTGAGGTCCGGAGGAAAGATGCTGCCCGCCAGACCCGCGGCGAATCCGCCCGAGACGCACGCCGCCGGCCCCGCCGCCGGATGCGTCACCGGCCAGCCGATGCTGCGCGCGGGGATTCCGGCATGAGCGAGAATTTCCCATACGTGCGCGGCATGGAGAGACGACCGCGTCACCAGCCGCACCCCACCCGTTCGCTCGTCCGGCTCGAAGGCGTCGAGCACGCCGTGGCTGTCGGGAGAGCGCCCCGTCGCGAGGCTCGTCCAAAGCAAAGCGGGGGAGACCGGCGTCAATGTCGCCAGGCTCCCCATGATGCCTCTCTCGATCAGCCGCGCCAGATGGGGCATTGCGCCCGAATCCAGCAGCGGATGAATCTGACTCCAGCAGGCCCCGTCCCAGCCAATCAGCAGAACATCAGGCATTGGCCCGGCGACGGCGGCGCAGCTCCAGCAGACCGGCGCTGCCCATGGCCAGCAGACTCAGCGTCGAAGGCTCCGGCACTGACGACGGGATTGGATTCGGGTCGTCTTGTCCCGCAAAGATCGCCTCATTGGGAGTGGTGTCGAAGGCATAGCTGTTGACCGTGAAAGCCGCATCGGAACCCGTCCAGGTGGTGGAGATGTTCATCCAGCCGGCGTGGTCTCCGTCCGTGCCCACATAGTAGAAGCCCAGATAAGCAGCTCCGCCGTCGTCAGGCCAGTTACCCACCGGGAAGGGCACCGGGTAATCCGACTCGACCATCTTACCGCCGGTCCCCCATCCGCTGGCGGAGGGATCGATCAGTGATCGGTAGACCAACGCTGCTGCTCCGTCGCTGGTAATGATCTGAGCGCCGTTGTTTACGCTCGCAGCGACCTCCGCGTTGGGAGAAGGGACAGACCCGAAAGTCGCAGAGATCGTAACGTCGGCAAGGGCCCCGCCACTGAGGTTGAGACCGTAGCTGGATGGCCCGCTAACGGCGTCGAAGGACTGCCCAACCGGCACGTAGGTGACGTCGTCCGCGTGCGCTATGCCAGTCACGGTAAACGCCGCCGCTCCGAGGAGCGTGTAGCCCGCCAGCCTCTTGTCCAGCCTGGATGTGGAAAGTCCCTTGAGTCTCATACGTATAGCCCCTGAAATCAGATTTGCTGTAACAGGTTGAAATCATAACCACAGGTGCCTAAAGTTACAAGCGAATTCTGCTTTCCGGTGACGATAGTAACCCGGAAAGAGATGACCATCGCAGGAATCAAGCCGCTTGCCGGAGCGGTTTCAGGCTGTTTGCGGTCTCTCCGTCCGATCGACGAGCGCAACCAGCGGATTCAGGGGTTGAAGGAGAAGAGCTGCGGGGCGGTA
>DASRLB010000029.1:0-12768 GCA_035648695.1 Acidobacteriaceae bacterium
CTGCGCCGTTCCCAGACGGCCGAGGGGGATGTTGCGGAGCAGCGGATCGAGCTTCGATGGGTCGGCCATCATGGCGGCATTGATGGGGGTGGAAATCGCGCCAGGAGCGACGTTGTTGACCGTGATGCCGAGTGGGCCGAGCTCGACCGCGAGATCGCGCATCAACATTCTCATGCCGCCTTTCGATGCGCAGTAGGTGGCGAAATGTGGAAAGACCATGTCTTCGTGGACCGAAGAAATGTTGATGACGCGGCCCGGCTTTTTGGCATCGCGCAGCCGGCGCACAAAGGCCTGCGTGAGAAAGAAGGGACCTTTCAGGTTGACAGCAAGGACCGCGTCGTAGTCGGCCTCGGGCGTGTCCCAGAAGTCCGAGCCCCTCTCGATGCCCGCGTTATTGACGAGGATGTCGCACCCGCCGAGCTGCTGCCACGCTTGCTCGATGAGGTTCTGCGTGTCGTCGATTTTGGTGACGTCGGCGCGAACGAGAATCGATTTGCCGCCGGCCGCGGCGATCTTATCCACCGTGACCTGCGCCTCCTCGACATGGTCGCGGTAGTCGACGACGCAGTCCGCGCCTTCCTGCGCCAGCCGCTCGGCGATGGCCTGGCCTATGCCGGAGCCCGAGCCGGTGACGATGGCAACCTTTCCTTCGAGTCGTGACAAGGTATTTCCTTTCGGCTAGCTCTTTGTGGACTTCTTTGCGGACGATTTCTTCGCGCTCTTTTTCTTCGCGGATTTTTTGGCTGGAGCCTTGCCTTCCTTTTTGCGCAGTATGTCCTTCGCGTTCTCAAGAGTTTTCTTGCGCTCCGGCGAAAGGTTTTTGCCTCCACGATTTTCATAGAAGCTGAGCATCTGCATGGCCTGACCCGGGCCTTTGGGAGAGACACTTTTTTTGGCGAGGCCTTGTGCGATAGCTTTAGCGCTCTTCTTGAAGAGGCCGGGGCCGGGCTTGGTCGAATCCGTCTTTACTTTGGCGGACCATCGCTTCGAGGGCGGTGTCGTGGACTTCTTACGGGCCGATTTCTTTGCCGGGGCTTTCTTCGCTGCCGCTTTACGAGTTGCCATGGGTAGTTTCCTCCGTCATCAAGTCTGATGCGGAGTTGGCGGCGGCGGTTTGTGCGGCGCGGCGATTGCGGAAAAATGTTGTGAGCAGCGCGCTGCATTCCTCCGCAAGAACACCCTCGACGACTTCGACGCGATGGTTGAGTGCGGGATGGTTCATAACCGAAAGCACCGAGCCGCACGCACCGGCTTTAGGATCGCGGGCGGCAAAGACCAGGCGCGCGATGCGCGCGTGCAATATGGCCCCAGCGCACATGGCACATGGCTCAAGCGTGCAATAGAGCGTGCAGCCGCCTTGGGGCGCCAGTATCCGATAATTGTCGAGCGTCTTGCCGGCGGCGCGCAGGGCGACGATTTCCGCGTGGGCTGTGGGATCGCTGGTTCGCAGCACCTGGTTGTTTCCATGGGCAATAACGTCCCCTGAGGGCCAGACAACGATTGCGCCAACGGGAACCTCGCCGGCAGCCTCGGCGGAGAGGGCTTCAGCGAACGCGAGGCGCATGAAGTCGAGATCGGTTCGGGCGAGTGGCATCCTTCTTGAGGGTATCGCAGACGGCGATAAAGGCGCCCCTGAATTCACCGCCTTCCTGTTGTATTGTGAAGCTACACAAGTCTCATCGGAGGATTCGACAATGGGGGAAATTTTGGCCCTGACGTTCCTTATTGACGTGGTGGCTGGGCTGCGTGCGCTCACTCCGCTCGCGGCGGTCGCATGGGGTGCGCGGCTGAACGAATGGCCGCTGATTGGCACGCATCTGGCGTGGATGGGCAACGCAATTATGCCGTGGGTGTTCAGCGTGCTTGCGCTTGGAGAGTTGATCAACGACAAGCTGCCGACAACGCCGAGCCGCAAAATTCCGCCACAGTTTATTGCTCGCGTCGTCAGCGGGGCGCTGTGCGGAGCGGTGATTGGAGCGGCGGAGGATTCGCTGGTCGTCGGCTTGATCGCCGGGGCCGTTGGCGCGGTTGTCGGAACGCTGGGCGGCGCCGCCGTGCGCACAAAACTGGCCGCCGCGATTCGTAACGATCTGATCGCGGCGCTGATTGAGGATGTAGTTGCGATCGGGTTGGCAATCGCGGTGGTGGCGCAGATCTGATGGCGGACCTCGACGCAAGTTTCGACGCGATTATTGTGGGCGCGGGGCAGGCGGGACCCTCGCTCGCCGGCAAACTTACAGCGGCCGGCTGGACCGTCGGGTTCGTGGAGCGACAGTTGTTTGGCGGGACCTGCGTGAATGTCGGTTGCACGCCGACCAAGACGCTGATTGCCAGCGCGAAGACCGCCTACGTGGCCCGCCGTGCGAAGGATTTTGGGGTCAAGGTTACGGGCGAAGTCGTCGTTGATATGCGTGCGACGAAGGAGCGTAAGGATGCAATTGTGGCGAGATCGCGCGATGGGATTGAAAGCTGGTTGCGCGGCATGAAGGGCTGTTCGGTTTTTATGGGAACGGCGAGGTTTGAAGGCCTCGGAGTGATGCGAGTGGGTGACAAACTCCTGGGGGCGAAGAAGTTTTTTCTCAATGTGGGTTGCCGCCCTTCGCTGCCGGAATCGCTGGGCGCGGACAAGGTCAAGCACCTGACGAGCTCGTCCATTCTCGATCTCGATACACTGCCAGCCCACCTTATCGTGGTTGGCGGAAGCTATATCGGGCTCGAGTTCGCGCAGATCTATCGACGGTTTGGATCGAAGGTGACTGTCATCGAACGCGGGCCGCGCCTGATTGCCCATGAGGACGAAGAGTTTTCGGCAGCGGTCCAACAGCTGCTCGAAGCCGAAGGCATCACATTCCGACTCAATGCCAATTGCATTCATCTACAGCAAATTGGCGAGGGCGTCAGCGTCGAACTGGATTGCGATGACGAAGACCTTGAGGTTTTCGGAACGCATGTTCTGCTCGCAATTGGGCGCACGCCGAATACAGATGATCTGGGTCTGGAAACAATTGGCGCGGCGGTGGATGAACACGGGTACATCAGGGTCGATGATGAATTGAAGACTTCGGTCGAAGGCGTTTGGGCGATGGGCGATTGCAATGGCAAAGGCGCGTTTACGCATACTGCGTTCAACGACTTCGAGATCGTTGCGGCGAATGTGTTGACCGATGAGCGGCGCAAGGTGAGCGACCGCATTCCGTGTCATGCGCTGTATATCGATCCTCCGCTGGCGCATGTCGGGATGACGGAGGCCGAGGTGCGGGCAACAGGGCGGCCGGCGTTGGTTGGGGTGCGTCCGATGACCAAGGTGGGACGTGCTGTCGAGAAGGGCGAGACGTTCGGGTCGATGAAGGTGCTGGTTGACGCTGAGACGCGGAAGATTTTAGGCGCGACGATCTTTGGAGTCGGCGGCGATGAGGCGATCCACTCGATCCTTGCGGCGATGTACGCGAAGCAGACGGCGGACTTTATGACGCACTCGATGTATATCCATCCGACCGTGGCGGAGTTGATCCCGACGGTGTTTGGAGAGTTGAAGCCGCTGGCCTGAATGTGTGTTTATGTGTTTATACTCACATCAGGCGGTTGGCTATGGGAACTTCTGCAACGCGATGGAACCTTGTGATATCGATTGAAACGGACTCCGCCCTTCGGCAGTATTTAGCAAGTTCAGGTGGTGGCCGCAAGGGCGATTTGTCAAAGTTTGTCGAGGATGCTGTTCGCGCGCGTGTATTTGAACTTACCGCGCGACAGGCACGCGAGGAGAATCGCGGCCGTACCCTCAGGGAAATTGAAGACGCCGTAGCCGAAGCTTTGGCATGGACCCGCGGGCAGTCATGATTGTTGTTGTCGACAGCAATATCTTTCTCAGCGCGTTGATTTCACCGGTCGGGCCTCCGGCGAGGATATTTGAAGCATGGCAGGAAGGCCGCTTTCAGGTTGCTACTTGTCCAGAGCAAATCGAGGAGCTAAGGAATGCCAGCCGTTATCCGAAGTTGCGAGATATTTTGAAGCCGCATTTGGTGGGGAAACTTCTGAATACGCTGCAACTCACTCATATTTATCCACACATGCGTAAGCGGCACGCTACGGATGATCCGACAGATTCGTACCTGTTGGATCTCGCAGATGCCGCTGGGGCACACTATCTTGTGACTGGAGATAAGAAGTCCGGTCTGCTGAAGCGGCGAAAATTGGGTACTACGAAAATACTGACCGCAGTGGCATTTTGCAGGTATGGTTTGCGCGAATCGTCGCAGAATTCTTGAGGTGAGAAGCTGCGGACCTGCGGTGAGGCCAGGGGGCAACTATACGGGCTCCTGTTGCGTCATGCAGTGCAGCGCGCCGAGACCCCAGATGAAGTCGGTGCAGTGGATGCCGGTGATGGTGCGGTCGGGGAAGCAGTCGGCTAGCGTGTTGAGCGCGATGCGGTCGTTGGGGTCATTGAACGTGGGGACGAGGACGAGGGAGTTCGCAATGTAGAAGTTGGCATAGCTCGCGGGCAGGCGCTGGCCTTCGAAGGCGACGGGAGCAGGCATCGGAAGCGTGCGGATATGGAAGGGCTGGCCGCTGCGATTACGCGCGGCGTGGAGGCGCTCCAAATTTTCGGCGAGTGGTAAGTGATTTTCGTCCGCGGTGTTGGCCTCGACGGCGGTAAGGATGACGTTTTCGGCGACAAAGCGGGAGATGTCGTCGACATGGCCGTGGGTGTCGTCGCCGGAGCAGCCGCGGTTGAGCCAGATGGTTTGCTCGATGCCGAGGTAGTCGCGGAACGCCTGCTCCAGTTGCTGCTTTGAGACGCCCGGGTTGCGCTGCTGGACTTCTGAAAGAAGACACTCCTCTGTAGTGAGCAGGACGCCCGCGCCGTTTGTGTCGATCGCGCCGCCCTCCAGAACGAGGCGCTTGCCATCGATCTCCGGTTCAAAACTTTTCATGTTGTAAAGCCTTGCGACTTCGGCCGGGATAAGATCGTCGTTGAGGTGGTTCGCGTACTTGGCCCAGGCGTTGAACTTCCAGTTGGTGATGGCTGTTTCGCCGGCCGGATTCTTGACGAAGATTGGCCCGGAGTCGCGCAGCCACACGCGGTCTGTGCGCCACTGGTGGAAGTGCAACCGGGCGATGTTCGCGCCCTGGCGGATGAGCATGTTGGTCGCGCGTTTCTCGGCGGCAAGATCGTTGACGAGGATATGTACATCCTCGACCTGCGAAAGGTGGCGAACGATTTCGCAATAGACCCAGGGAATGGGCTGGAATTTGTTGGGCCAGTCCTCGGGATTGTGCGGCCAGGCGATCCATGTCGCAGCGTGCGGAGCCCACTCGGCGGGCATGCGGAATTTTTGCCGATACGGTGTTTGAGTCACAGTTCTATTCTAGAGACGCGTTCGCTGTGGCGGTACAAGGAGAAGCCAATTTGATGAAACCGGTTGCGGTGATTACGGGGGCGTCCAGCGGGATTGGGTTGGAGTTCGCGCGGAAGCTGGCGAAGACGCACGATCTGGTTCTGGTGGCGCGGCGGCTCGACCGGCTGGAAGAGGCGAAGGCGGAGTTGGAGAAGGATTTCGGCGCGCAGGTGGAAGTGATGGTGGCGGACCTGACCGACGACAGCGACCTTGCGGCCGTCGAGGCGAAGATTGCTGGGGAGCAGCGGTTGGGGCTGCTGGTCAATAACGCGGGGATCGGGTTGGGCGTCGGGCCGTTCTGGGAGAAGCCGCTGGCAGCGCACGAACAGATGTTCAAGCTCCATGTGATCGCGACAATGCGGCTGAGCCACGCGGCGTTGGGGAATCTGGTGGCGAAGGACGAAGGCGGCGTGATCAACGTGGCATCGGTGGCGGGGTTTCTGGTGCGGCCGTGTACGGCCAGCTACTCAACGACGAAGGCGTGGATTACGAGCTTTACCGAGGCGCTGTCGCTCGACCTACGAGCCGTGGGTTCGCGGGTGAGGGTGCAGGCGTTGTGTCCGGGGTTCACGTATACGGAGTTTCACGACGTGCTGAAAGTCGATCGCAAAAGGGTTGCGGATGAGCAGTACTGGATGAAGGCGAGCGATGTGGTCGATGCTTCGCTGGCGGGGTTTGCCAAGGGCAAACTGGTCGTCGTTCCGGGATGGCGGTATAAGGCGCTGGTGGGGGTATTGGGAAGTTTGCCGCGGTGGCTGAGGCAGGTGGCGATTGAGGTGGGGACAGGGAAAAAATAGAGAGCACTTCGCTGAGATGGCGTATTCTTCTCTAACTTGGTTACCTTGAACCCTAATATATAGTTGCCCGAGCGCAACTCAGTATCTCATGTCGAACAATCGCTCCTATCTCGTGTCGTTGATTTTGGTCCTGCTCCGATTGCGTCAATCAATCAGGCTGTGGATGCAGGACTTGTGCAGAGTTTCCAAGGTGAGACTCTACATCGAACGAACATTGCTAGTGCGCGTGGCGGACGACAAGAATGATGCTGAGTATGAGCAGAACGACGGCGATCAGCATGACGATCAGCAGCAGCTTTGCGATGCGGTCGAGCCGGCGTTCGAGATTGGCGACGCGGGCCTCGGCGGCCTCGGCCGCGGCGCGCGCAGCGCGAGTTTCTGAGGAGATTTCGGCGAGCTTTTCGCTGTGGTCGTTGAGCTGGCGATAGAGCCCGGCGTGCGCGGCGGTGACTTGTCCGAGATCGCCGCGAAGGCCGTCGGCCATCGCTTCCATGGCTCGGCGGTTCGCTTCTTCACCGGCAGTTTTGGACTGGAAAAACTTGTCGGCCACAGGCAGCAGCCGTGCAGCGTGGGGAAGAAGCTCGAGAAGCTGCGCGATCGCTTTAGGCCACATAGGTTGATTGTAGAACGGGGTGTCATCAGTTCTGAGTCATGAGTTCTGAGTTGTGAGCTGGACCAGCGGGAACTAAGAACTCACAACTACAGCGGAGTTTGCGAAGCGGCGTTTGCGGCGGTGGTCGAGGATGAGGGCGATGATCGTGACGAGCAGTGTCGCCGAAATGATCGCCATCGACCAGACGCAGTAGATGCACCATTTCTGGATGACGTAGGCTTCGAGGTAGCTGAGGAACGCGGCGAAGGCGAAGCCGATTTCAGCGGCCTGTAGCGTGAGCCAGAGCCGGTTCGCCAGCGCCAGAATCAGGATCAGCGCGTAGCCGACAATACCCAGCGTCGCGACAGGAACGTGGACTTTATGCGCCGCAGGATCCTCGTCAAACGACGTCGGCGGAAACGTCGCGAAGCGCGAGTGATTGACCGCGCCGCAGTCCCAGTTCGCGTTGACCGCGCAGGGTGGCGCGACCGATGGGTCTTCGTTATGAATGCGGAGAGCGAGCGACGAAATGACGATACCGGCGACAGCGAGAAGTGCGATGACGTAGCGCATAGCTGAACTTATTGTAGCTTCGGTTGGACGCGCACCGTGGCCGAAGGTTTCGGCATCCAGTTATAAGTGAAGTAGCATCACCAGAGTTGAAGGAGTTGTAAACGAATGAGCGCACAAGCGGCAACGCTGGACGAATTGCATATCTGGAATGGCGGAACGACGGCGGACGACGCTCGCAAGTGGACCGGGCACCATCTGGCGGAGTCGCGCGCGCGCGTCGCGGAGTTGCTCGGCGTCGAAGGTGCGCGGACGGTGGAGAATACGCTGGCGCCGTTCGATCGCGCGCAGTGGCATTTGCGCATGGCGGGCAGCCAGACGGGCGTCATGTTCATGGTGCATCCGGCGGCCGACGTGCGCGACGCGGCGCAGGGCCTGGCGCAGGAGATCAGCGCCGAAGGCGTCGCGTTGAGTTTGGACCGCGATGTGTACCGGGCGCTCGCGGCGGTCGACGTCAGCGCGGAAGACGAGGCGACGAAGTATTACATGGAGCGCGTGCTGCTCGGCTACAAACTGGCCGGGGTCGACCGCGACGATGCGACCCGCGAGAAGGTTCGCGAACTCGCCGACCGCATGACCGAGCTCAGCATGGCCTTCAGCCGCACCGTGCAGGACGATGTGCGGAAGATTGCTGTTGAAGATCCGAATGAGTTGATTGGATTGCCGCAGGACTACCTGACGCGGCACGGGGTGCGGGCTGTCGCTGTCTCGGATTTGCTGGTAGCGGATGAGGCCGTGATGCTGACGACCGACCCGCCGGATATGTCGCCGGTGATGAACTATGCGGCGAGCGCAAAGCTGCGTCGCAGGATGTATCTGGCCTACAACGATCGCGGATACCCAGCCAACAAGCAGGTGCTGCACGACCTCCTGAGTCTTCGCCAGGAGATGGCGGAACTCCTCGGCTTCCGCAGTTGGGCGGACCTCGCGACGGTCGACCAGATGATGGGATCGGCGGCGAATATGCGGAGTTTCCTGAAGGAAGTGGAAGCGGCGGCGCGAGAGACGGCGAAGCATGAGTTCGCGGAGCTGGAAGCGTTTGTCGCGGTACACAACCGCGAGGCGCTGCCGTTGACGCTCAGTGATGCGCGCTTCTGGGAGGAGCAGTACCGGCGCGAGAAATACGATTTCGACTCGCAGAGCGTGCGGCCATATTTTCCGTATGAGCAGGTGGAAGCAGGCATACTTGCGACCGCCGGAAAGTTGTTCGGCGTGCGATTTGAGCGCGCCAAAGATGCGCCAGTGTGGGACGCGTCGGTGAAGGCGTTCGAGGTGGTGGACGAAAGTTTGAGCCAGCCCACCTTAGCCGATGATGAAGCCATCGGCGAAGATGGGTCACCCCGGTCCGGTGTTGTGGTCGGCAAGATCTACCTCGACATGCATCCCCGCGAAGGCAAGAGCAAGTGGTTTTCGGAGTGCTCGCTGGTGAGCGGCGTGCTTGGGCGGCAGGTGCCGGAGGCTTCGCTGGTGTGCAATTTTCCGCAGCAAACCGAGAGCGATCCGGCGCTGATGCAGTACTCCGACGTGGTGACGTACTTCCATGAGTTCGGCCACCTGATGCACGAGGTGCTGGGTGGGCGGCAGCGCTGGGCGGGCCAGAGCGGGATTGCTACCGAAGGCGATTTCGTCGAAGTCCCATCGCAGATGCTGGAAGAGTTTTTCGAAGATGCGGAGCTGCTGCGGACGTTTGCGAAGCACTATCAAACAGGCGAGCCCGTCCCCGTAGAAGCAGTTGCGCGGATGACTCGCGCCGCGGCGCATGGTCGCGCGCTGAGTACGCTGACGCAGGTGATGTACGCGACGTACTCGATGGAAACCCACGACCGCCGGGCCGAGGCGCTCGATCTCGATGAACTGCTGCGCGAGGGCTACGACCGCTTCTCGAGCTACGAGTTTGTCGACGAGAACCGCATGTACGCGGCCTTCACGCACCTGGTCGGCTACACGTCGAACTACTACACGTACCTCTACGACAAGGTGATGGCTCTGGAATTCTTTGCCGAGTTTGCGAAGTCCGGCGAGAAGACTTCCCTGGGCGGCGAGACGGCGATGCGCTATCGGCGGCAGGTGTTGGAGCCCGGCGGCACAAGTCCGGCACGGGAGCTGGTAGAGGCGTTCCTGGGACGTGAGGTGAGCATGGAGGCGTTGCGGAGGTGGATTGCACAGAGCGTGGCGTAGGGGTTGTAAGTTGTAAGTTCTCAGTGGAACGGCATTGCGGCAGATTAGGTCTGAGAACTGGCAACTGAAAACTGACAACCAAGCTACTTCCGTTCTGGCCACAGGCGGTGTGGCAACAGGTATGTGAATCCTGCGAAGCTTTGCCAGCGTGTCGAAGTTGATGTGAAGCCGTGCGAGAAGCCGGCGTCGATGACGAGGTTGGGGCGGACCTGGTAGCTGGGGGCGATGAGCAGATCGAAGAGGTTGGCGCGGGCGATGGGGAGGGCTGACGCGGTTGCCTCGACCAGTGGCTGCGAGAAATGGTAAAGCTCGACCGAGACCTGTAGGTTGGGATTGAAGGCGGCGTGGTTGACGGAGAGCGTCTGCGCGAACTGCGCGCGGTGTATGGTGCGGGGGCCGAGGTTGCTCTCGCCGTCCTGCTCGTTGGCAATGAAGTTGGTGTCGTAGTGGAATGCGCCGACGTCTCCGCTGAAAAGCAGCAGCAGAGTGTTGGTGGCGCTGCCGAGGTCGATGTCCGGCGCGGTGCCGCCGTAGACCGTGTGGTAGTAGCCGACGGCGACGGTCGGGATTGGCGATTTCTCCGCTTCGGGAGCGGCGTCGGCCGGGGATTTCGCGGGCGGCGCGGTGAGCGTTGGAGTAAAGAGAACGGCTTGGAATCCCGCCTGAACAGCTCCGGCGTCGCGCGACGTGGGGCTGCCGGATTGCGCTACGTTCGCCGCGAAGGGCTGCGACGACACGACCAGCAGCAGGCGTGGGTGGACGGCCAGCTTGGTCGTCTGGTTGACGCCGTATTGCGAGGCGGTTTCGGGGGAGTTCAGCGAGCCCAGATACCCCTGCTCGAACTGAAGATACCCCACCGGCGGCAGCGTCGCTGGATTGGTGACGGTAGGTCGGCCGGGGTTGGCGCCGGGTGGAGCGTCCGGCGCGGCCTGGGCAAACGCCGCGGTCGCGCATAGAAAAAGCGCGACAGCGGGCAGAGTGTGGATCGTAAGAGATGTCACCGTTTCTTAGGTTTCGGCTTGGCTGCGGCTTTCTTCGCGGGGGCCTTTGCGGCGACTTTCTTTGCAGCGGGCTTCGCCGCCGGTTTCGCGGCTGCCTTCTTGACCGGCTTTGCGGGAGCCTTCACCGCTTTGGGAGCAGGCTTCGCTGGTGCTTTCGCGGCTGCCTTCGCCCGAGCTTTCGCGGGAGGCTTTGGCGCAGCTTTCGCCGGGGCCTTCGCGGCGGGCTTGGGCGGCGCCGCAACCGCGTTAGCAGGAGCAGCAGGCGGCTTCGCGACGGGCGCCGCCGGGACGGGTTCCGGCTCAGCCGGCTTCGGCCGTTCGCCCTTCGTCACAGTCGGTAGCGGCGCCGACGCCTCTCCCGCAGCTTCCGCGGCCTGGCGCAGCGAGTGCAACACAACCCGCAGCATTTCTTCTTCGGGAGCGGGCTTGCCCGTCCAAATCTCGAACTGCCGAGCGCCCTGCTGGACGAACATCTCGACGCCCGTAATGACCGAAATGCCCTTCTGCCGCGCGGCGCGGAGCAGCGCCGTCTCCAGCGGGTTGTACACCAGGTCGAAGACCAGCTTGCAGGTCAGGTCCTCGGGATGCAGCAGCGGCGCGCTCTTGTTGCCCGCCATGCCGACCGGAGTGGCATTGATGACGATGTCGAACCCGGCCTTGGCGACGGCTTCGCGCTTGATGGTATGCGCGCCGGCCTGCCGCGCCAGCTTGGTCGCAGTCTCCGGCGTGCGGTTCAGAATCCAGACCTCGGCCCCCTTGTCGCGCAGCCCGAAAACAGCCGCGCGGCCAGCGCCGCCAGCGCCTAGAACCAGCACCTTCGCACCAGCCAGCGGCATCCGGCGCTCCAGCGGCGCGATAATTCCGGCAACGTCGGTGTTGAAACCATAGAACTTACCATCCTGCGCCCGGAAAATCGTGTTCACCGCGCCGATTTTCGCCGACAGAGGGTCAGTCCGCTCCAGCAGAGGAATGACGTCCTGCTTCAGCGGCATCGTAATGCTGACGCCCTGGATGGGAATCTCGCGGACCAGCTTGAAGAGGTCCTCGACCTTGTTCGTCTGGAGCGCCAGGTACACAGCGTTGACCGTCTCGCGGCGGAACGCCGTATTCATCATCAGCGGCGAAAGGCTTGAGCCGATGGGGTTTCCGGCCACTCCGTAGACCTTGGTGGCGGCGTCGACCTGGTCCACGCGGTACGTCTCGCGCAGGGTGCGAGCGGCGATCTGTCCGCTCCCGGTTTCCTCGCCCTGGGTGGCGGCGGCGAAGGTGAACGCAGACCCGGCACGCAGGCCGAGCACCCTCGAAATCACCCCGGCTTCACCCATGCAAATGCCGATAATGCTGGAGTTATGGCTATCTTCGACCCGTTCCAGGAACCGCATCATGGTAATGTTGTCGGCCAGCGAGCGCGCCGTGGAGACGATTTTGATGAACGCCGGAGCGAAAGGCGTGATGCGGGCCAGGATGCCGTCGAGGTCTTTGGTGGCGTGGAAATCGTGGTAACTGACGATCAGGGCGACGCCGGTGGCGCGCAGTTTTTCCAGCGTTGTTTTGGGAAGTTTTTCAGCGGACTCAAGTTCGACATCCACCAGTTGAAACCCTGCTTCCGCAGCTCGGTACAAAATTTCCGCCGCTTCGGTATTCGACCCGGTAAACCGGCCTCCGTTGCCGTCGCAGCGACAGGTTGCGATGGCCGTGGCGGCGCCGTTGTCGGCCAGAAATTGCTTCAAACGCGGCAGCGCGGCCGCCGGTTTGGTCAGGTAGTCAAGACGAAATTCGAGAAATGTGGTCTCTTTAAGGACAGTTGCGGCCTTTTCGAGCATTTCATCGGCGGTCGATCCGGTTATGGCAACACAGATCTTGCCGATGCGCGAACGAAGGAGGTGGGAGGCGATCTGATTAGGTATAGTCATGCTTTGCAATCGCGGTATCGTAACGCTGAATCGAGTTAGATGCAACCGTAGAGCGTGGATATTCATCAATTTGAGTTGTGGGGAGGGACTTTTCCGGTCGATCCTGTAGACCGGTCTTTACGAAATTTTTACAGAAAAGTACGTTTTCCTCTGCGCCCCTCCGGCATCAGGCAACTTCCCCGCAACCGTTTGCGTCTACTCTTTAACCGAGAGGCTACTCAAACTGTCCCACCGATGTAAGTTCCTTTTCATGCCCGAAATTGGGTACCCTTCAGAATTTCCTCAGTAAACTCCCTCCCCAAAGCCTCTTATGAGCCCGCT
>DASRLB010000030.1:0-5377 GCA_035648695.1 Acidobacteriaceae bacterium
CCTCACTGGAACGACACCAACAACTCGACCCATGGCTGCATGACTACAACTTCCACAGACCTCATGCTAGCCTCAACCTCAACACGCCAGCTTCCAGAGCCGGTATGAATCGGAACAACCTATTGAGCCTCCACACCTAGACCCATCTGCCACACTGCCAACACCTCCGCGCCCGTTCAACCAACCCCCTCTCTTGACCCCCCGATACATCTGGGCATAGCCTCATTTCACCCCAAGTCATCTAGGGGTACACTTATGGCCAAAAACAATCTCCAGGGGACCCTCGACCTCCTCGTCCTCAAAACCCTCGCCCAGGTCGGCGAGCTCCACGGATACGGCATCGTCCTCCACATCCAGCGCGCCTCCGGCGACCTCCTCAGCGTCGAAGAAGGCTCCCTCTACCCGGCCCTCCACCGCATGGAACAAAGCGGCTGGATCGCCTCCGCCTGGGGCCTTACCGACACCAGCCGGAAAGCCAAATTTTACGAACTCACTCCCGAGGGCCGCCGCCAGCTCGCCGCCGCGGAAAAGAGCTTCGACCAGCTCGTCAAAGGGATCCGCACGTTGCTCCGCTACGCCTGAGGCCCTCCATGTCGCTGCCCCGCCGCATCGCCAACCTCTTCTCCCGCTCCCGCATTCAAGCCGATATCGACGCCGAGCTCCGCTCGCACCTCGACATGCGCGCCGCCGACAACATCGCCGCCGGGATGTCTCCCGGCGCCGCCCGCCGCGACGCCCGCCTCCGTTTCGGCAATCCGACAGTCATCACAGAACGCACCACCAGTGCCGACACCGCCCTCACCCTCGCCGGCATCTTCGCCGACATCCGCTTCGCCGCCCGCCAACTGCGAAAATCCCCCGGCTTCGCCTGGACCTCCATCCTCACCCTCGCTCTCGGCATCGGGGCCTGCACCGCCATCTTCAGCGCCATCAAGCCCATCCTCATCGACCCGCTGTCCTACCCGCACGGCCGCCAGCTCATGATGCTCTGGGAGATGGGTTCGGGCGGCGGCCCCCGCAACGTCACCTTCGGCACTTTCTACGGCCTCGCCGAACGCACCCGCGAATTCTCCGCGCTCGCCGTCATGAAAGCCTGGCAACCCGCCATGACCTCCGCCGACCGCCCCGAGCGCTTGGAAGGGCAGCGCGTCTCCGCCGACTACTTTCGCACCCTCGGCATCGCGCCCATCCTCGGCCGCGACTTCACCCCCGCCGACGACCGTTTCCAGGGCCCCAACAACGTCATTCTCAGCGACACCCTCTGGCGCCGGAGCTTCAGCGCCGATCCCGCCGTCATCGGCCGCCAGGTCCGCCTCAACGACACCCTGTTCACCGTCATCGGCGTCATGCCCGCGACGTTCCAGAACATGCTCGCGTCTTCCGCCGAGCTCTGGGCGCCGCTGCAGTACAACCCCGCTCTGCCCGTCGACGGCCGCGAGTGGGGACACCATCTCCGCATGATCGGCCGCCTCCGCCCCGGCGTACAACCCGCGCAAGCCATCGGCGAGCTCAACGCCATCCTCCAGACCCTCGCGTAACAAAACGCCGCCGGCTACAACAGCTCCGGCGGCCCACCCAGCGGCATGATCGTCGATCCGCTCCAGAAGGACCTCACCGCCGCCGTCCGTCCCGCGCTTTTTGCAGTCTTGGGAGCTGTGTTTCTAGTAATGCTGATCGCCTGCGTCAACGTCGCCAACCTCCTGCTTGCCCGTGGCGTCCAACGTCGCGCAGAGTTCGCACTTCGCGCCGCCCTTGGCGCAGCCCGCACCCGCGTCGTCCGTCAACTCCTCACCGAAACCATCCTCCTCGCCACCATCGGCGGCATCCTCGGCATCGCAGTGGCCGCCGCCGCACTCCGGGCCCTGATCGCCCTCAGCCCACCGGGCCTGCCGCAGGTCCACGCGATGACCATCGACCCGGCTGCCCTCCTCTTCGCCCTCGCCACCGCCGCAATCATCGGAATCATCCTCGGCCTGGTCCCTGCCTTCCAGCTCTCGCGCGAAGACCTCAGCACCGGCATGAGGCAAGGCTCGCGCGCTACCCCAGGCACGCGCCAGTGGGCCCGCCGAGCCCTCGTCGTCTCGGAGATTTCTCTCGCCGCAATTCTCCTCGTCGGCACCGGGCTACTTCTCCGCAGCATGGAGCATCTCTTCGCCGTCGACCCCGGCTTCGACCCCACTCACGTCCTCACCATGCAGGTACAAACTTCAGGCCGCCGGTTCGACACCGACGCCGCCCGGGTCCGCTTCTTCGCCGCCGCGCTCGATCGCGTCCGCCAGCTTCCCGGAGTCGTTTCCGCGGGCTTCACCACCCAACTCCCCCTCAGCGGCGACAGCGACATCTATGGCATCGAACTTCAGGGCGAAACCACCGCCCAGCAGACGCCCGCGCTCCGCTACGCCGTCACTCCCGGCTACGTCGAGGCGATGCGCATCCCCCTGCTCCGCGGCCGCCTGCTCAACGACCATGACATCGCGGGAGCCCCACCCGCCATCCTCGTCAACCAGGCCTTCGCCGACGCCAGATTCCCGGGCCAGAGCCCCATCGGGCATCTCGTTCGCACCAGCCCCGATGTCGGCACCGCGAGCAATCCCTGGGCCACCATCGTCGGAGTCGTCGGCAACGTCAAGCAAGCGTCTCTCTCCGTCGGAGGCGAGCAAGCGTTCTACATCTCGACCGCGCAATGGGCCTGGACGGACGCCGCCCAAACCCTCGTCCTCCGCACCCGCGACGACCCCGCATCTCTCGCACCCGCCGTCCGCGAAGCCATCTGGTCGGTGGACAAAGACCAGCCCATCGTCCAGGTCGCCACCATGGACACGCTCGTCGCCGCCTCCGAAGTGCAGCGCCACTTCGTTCTCATGCTTTTTGAAGCGTTCGCCCTCGCCGGCCTCCTGCTCGCGGCTATCGGGATTTATGGAGTCCTCGCCGGCAGCGTCAACGAGCGCACCCGCGAGATCGGCGTCCGCGCCGCCCTAGGCGCATCCCGCCGTTCCATCCTCACGCTCATCGTCCGCCAGGGAATGGCCCCTGTAGCCCTCGGCCTCTTCCTCGGCCTGACCGTTGCGGTCCTTGCCAGTCAAGCCCTCGCTGCATTCCTCTTCGATACGTCCCGCTTCGATGTCCTCACGTACGCCGCGGTGACCGCGCTGCTGCTGTCGGTTTCCGGCGCCGCCTGCCTTATCCCCGGCCGCCGCGCCACAACCATCAACCCCGTAGACGCCCTCCGCGCCGAGTAAAGAAAAGCAAAAGCCTTGACGCAAAGTTCGCCAAGTTAGCCAAGTTTCGCAAAGGGTCCCGTCGCGAAACTTGGCGCATTTCTTCGCGAACTTTGCGTTAAAGGACTCCTACCCCAGGCACCAACTGGCCGCTTCGCATCCTTCAGTCACGCGACGCTACCTCGGCGGCGCCGCACTCCGACATTCCAGCAACTATCGTCTGCCGCATCGACCGCGCTCGTCGTACCATAATCACCATGAGCGACCCTATACGCACCGCCGTCATCGGATACGGCTTAGCCTGCAAAGTCTTCCATGCCCCGTTTATCTCCGCCGTTCCGGGGCTCGAACTCACCGCCATCGTCCAGCGCCGCGGCGACGAAGCCGCCACCGACTACCCGCACGTCACGATCTTCCGCAGCATCGACGAAGCCATCGACGCACCGGACATCGACCTCATCGTCGTCGCGACGCCCAACGACACGCACTTCGACCTCGCCCTGCGCGCCCTGCAGGCCGGCAAGCACGTCGTCATCGACAAACCCTTCGCCGCGACATCCGAGCAGGCCCGCGAACTCATCCGCGCTGCCCACCACGCCGGAAAAATTGTCGCCCCGTACCACAACCGCCGCTACGACGGAGACTTCCTCACCCTCCGCAAGCTGCGCGGCGAGGCCGCGCTGGGCCGGGTGGTCACCATCGAATCGCACTTCGACCGCTTCCGGCCCATCCAGCGCGCCAACACCTGGAAAGAGGCCAGCGGGCCGGCCAACGGCATGCTCTTCGACCTCGGACCGCACCTCGTCGACCAGGCGCTGGCCCTCTTCGGCCCACCCGCCGCTATCACCGCCAGCGTCCGCTCCGACCGCGACGAAACGGCCATCGAAGACGCCTTCCTCATCGTGCTCGACTATGGCGGCACCGCCGACAACCGCTACGTCCGTTACACCTGCCAGGCCACCATGCTGGCCGCCGAACCCGGGCCCCGCTTCACCGTCCACGGCACCGGCGGCAGCTACGTCAAGTACGGCCTCGACCCGCAGGAGCCCGCCCTCGTCTCCGGCGCCAAAGTCCCTCCGGTGGGCGATCCCACTCCCTGGCTCCCCGAACCCGAATCCGACTGGGGCATTCTCACTCACGCCCCCAACCCAGCCGACCCGGGCAACCTCACCCGTGCGCGCTACCCCACGGTTCCCGGAGATTATCGCGAGTTTTACGTGAACGTCCGCGACGCCATCCTCGGCATCTGTCCGCTGGCCATCCCCTCCGAAGACGGCTACCGCGTCATCCGCCTGCTCGAACTGGCGCGCATCAGCAGCGAACGGCGCATGACCATCGACGTCAGCTTCGATTAGGGTCGGGTCCCGAGGCTTTAGATTGTGCGGTTTACGTGCCGCGACCCTTGAGGATCGAGCGCCATGGGAGAATAAAGCGGCTCATTTTTCTTTGAGGTTCGTGGCGTAAATTGGCGTTTTTGCGCCAATATGCGCCTTTATGTGCCACTTCGTGGCTTTTTGCCGGAAATTGCGGACTTAGTGGCTTTTTGCGACCATTTTGCGCCAAAAAGCGGTTTTGTAGTAGTCGCGCTAAACAATCTCGGCCGCCAACAGATCCTCCACCGTCTCCCGCCGCCGCACCAGCCTCGCAGCGCCCGACTCCACCAGCACCTCCGCGGGCCTGACCCGCGTGTTGTACTGCGACGCCAGCGACATTCCGTACGCCCCCGCGTCCAGCAACACCAGCAATTCCCCCGCCCTAACCTCAGCAAGCTCACGGTCCTTCGCAAAAAAATCACCCGACTCACAAACCGGCCCGACAATATCGGCCACCATCGCCGCGCGCTCCGACCGCACTACCGGCCAAATCTCATGATGGGCCTGATACAGCGCCGGGCGAATGAGATCGTTCATCCCGGCATCGGCAATCACAAAAGTCTTCGACCCGTTCTGCTTCACATATAGCACCCGCGTCAGCAGCGCTCCGGCCTGGGCAACCAGAAATCTCCCCGGCTCCAGCAGCAGATGCGCCCCCAACCCGCGACTCGCCTCCATTACCGCGGCAGCATACGTCCGGGCGCTCGCCGCAGCATCGAAATCCGCGACCCCGTACTCAATCCCGAGCCCACCTCCGGCATCGACATACCGAATATCCATCCCATC
>DASRLB010000031.1:0-8429 GCA_035648695.1 Acidobacteriaceae bacterium
TCGAAAATATCCATCCCAGCAGAAAAGGTTTGCGGAATTAAACTTCGCGAGGTATAACAGATCTTGTCCTGAGTTCCGCTACTTCGTTGGCCGGTTTTGAAGTGTCCACGTATGGCCGGTTTTCAGGTGTCCACCGAGGACCAGGCGACCATCGTGATGAACGCTTCGGGCGAACAGCCTGAAGACATTGTCGGGTCGGGAGTCGGTGCGTGTGCGCGGAAAACCTTCGTTTGCCGCACGTCTAAGCCGCCGTCAGGTCCGGCCTTGTTTGCAGCACTGCAACCGAATCCTTTCGGACGACCATTTCCGTACACCGGTGGGCATCCACCACGGTAGAAAGGGGCCTCAAGCTCCTTGGCAATGGGCGACAGCACACCGGTATGCGTCCACCACAGTAGAAACCGGTGCGTCTAGCTCTTTAGCGATCGCACGCCAGCTTCGGCCTTCGGTCCTGAGACGGATTACCTCATCGCGCCGGAAAACCCGCCGCGGTCGGCCTAGGATCTTTCCCCGAGCCTTGGCAGCGCGGACGCCTGACAGGGTGCGTTCCCGGATGATTTCGCGTTCAAACTCCGCAACGCCCGCCAGAATGGTCAGCATGAGCCGGCTGGAGGGGTTGGCGGCGTCCGTATCGATCGCCTGGCTAACCGCGATGAAGCGCACGCCGAAACTTGTCAGCGACGCAAGCTGCTGGCTCAGGTGCAGCACCGAACGGCCGAAGCGGTCGATCTTGTAGACCAGGACCGCGTCGAACTCCCTGCGCGCCGCGGCTGCCATCAGGCGATCAAGCGCCGGGCGTCTGGCCTTGGCGCCCGATACTCCCGCGTCCACGAACTCGCCGGCGGACTCCCAGCCGCGACGGGCGACGTATTCGCGGAGTTCCCGGAGCTGTAAGTCGCAGTTCTGGTCCGTAGTGGACACGCGCGCGTAAACCGCCGCCTTCAAGGACGTAAGATTACTGGTGGTAGCCTGTGCTGTAGGCATCGTGAAAGATCATCCTTTCGCGCTGTTCAGGGCCTGGTGTCGGTTGGCGCCGATCCCGGGCCCGTTTATCGTCACGTCAATCATACTTTCCTTTTGCTTAGTATGCAATGGCTATTTTACGTGGTAGTATGAGCCCATCGGTTAACCGGTTTACCCGTAACATGAGCACAACACCGAAGCCCAAGAAGAGCGTGCCGCCCAAGCGGATGGAGTTTCGAGCCACCGCCGGCTCGAAGGGCGGCACGGCTGCGGCCGCTGCAATGACTGCCGCTGAACGGAAGGCACGTGGACAGAAGGCAATCGCCGCGCGGTGGGGGAAGAAGGGGAAGTGACGTCGCATGCGGGACAGAATTTCGTCGAGTAAGATTGCTCTGGTCCGATGCGATGTGCACCGTACGACCGGAATGCGACCTATCATCACTACGGCCATAAGCCCCGTCGGCGACGTAAGCACAGACGACGCACTTTTATGTAATACGCCGGGATGTGATCGTCACTATCGATCGGACTTTGGATACTATACGGCCACAATTGGGAAGCGGGTAGACCTCGCCCTCGACGTCGCTCCCTTGCGCTGCCCGCGGCATCCTGAAACACCATGTTTATTCCTGGGTCAAGCTGGCCCGACCAATTGGCGTTATGATTGCCCATTCGATGGGTGCGACTACACCGAGCCTTGTGAGAATCGACCAAAAAGCGACGCGCCGAATGCCGAAGATCTTGGACTCGGTGATCAAGGGCAATCAGGAGGGTGATGCACCGCCTTGCCGCTCTCATCCTAATCGCGTCCTGCCTGCGTCGCCCTGGCCAAGGGGAGACTCTGGAGGTGGTCGACGTTACGACGCACGGCAATGGAAGTCCCAGTGCCATCCCGATCTCGATCACCTGGCACGGCCATCAGTTCCTGGATGCGGCCAGGAGTGATTCGATGTGGAAAAAGGCGGGATCGTTAATCACCAAAACCGGAGTCAGCATGAGCTTCGACGTGCTCAAGCCACTACTGACAAAACTCACAATGGATCAGCTTGGCCTCGGCGGGCCCGGCCCAAGGCATTAAAGCCGTCCGCGTGAAGGCGCGGGCGAAACGGAAGGAGCGAGGAAAATTGAGCAGCCGCCGTGCAGCCGACACCGGCCGTTACGCATCGCGGGATACTGGCAGGGCGTTCCGCGCCTGGTTTTCGCTCCGCACCGCGGCGCGCCCATGTTAGTGGTCACGCAGCGAGCGGCAACGCGCCAATGGATCATGACATTCCGACAGCATCCGCCAGGAGACTCCTAACTAGCGCCGCGGCCTCCAGCCCTCCCTCTTCTATGCGGGCGGCTCCTTCATTCGTGAGTGTCACCGCCATCGGTCGGCCTTCATGACCCCACTTCATCCGGATCTTGTCGACAGTGAACCTCCGGCTCCCGACGATGGCAATGACGGCAGCACGGACATCTTCCCTGCCCTGTATCCTCATTGCGCTCTGGACCGATGGTGCGAGCTCGACGTCGGAGAGATGCATTCCGTCCACGATAACTTCCTGCCCAACGTACTGGCGGATCGCTTCACTCCATCGAAGCAGGTCCACGTTGACGGGCGCAGTCATCACCTTGAAATGTCCTGCCTCTATAAGTCTGCTCACGAATCCGTGCGTGTCATGCGGCACTCCCCTGAGTTCGATCTGCGGGTAGGTATCGTACAGCACAAAGCGGACCTGATTGTGGGCGACACGCTTCGATGTGGATTTCCGCCCGAAGGGATCCGACTCGACGTGATCGAATTCAAACCTCTCGATGTAGCGGCCTTCGATGAAGGAGTCCCTTGTTCGATCAAGAAGGAAGCCGTCGCTAGAACTTTCCGTAAAAGTCCGTTCCCTCAATCGATCCGCTAGCGCCCGGATGCTCACCGGCCACTCACCTCGGAACCAGCGAACGCGCATCATTCCGACATTCTATCGGATTGACCGCCGACTTGATCCAGGGCATCCCGCACCGTCTGCTCCAGCAGTGCGACGTATGAGGTCTGTTCATCCTTCGGAATTGGTTGCGGCGTCTTCGCATTCGAGCTCTTCGATTCCAGGTAAGGATATCGGTTGCCGACGTTGTATTTGAAGCCGGTGCCCTCGGCGCCCTCCTCGAAGGCAGCAGCGAATTCGACGATTTCGTACGGCGAGGTGATGCGCCTGGCCGTCCAATTGATGCTTGTTATGAAGAAGCCCTTCGCCGTCAATTCAAGGTATTCAGGAGATCCAAGCAGCGACTGGCCCTTGATCGCAATGTTCTCGATTGTCGAAACGAAGGTATCCTTAGCTTTCCTCGCCGCTGATGCAGATGGTTTCGGCTTCCCTCCCGCGATCTTGACCTCGACCTTGAGGTGGGTTACATCGTTGTACTTGAAATCCGGAATCCCACTGATCAGATGAAGGAAAAAATCAGTTCGATTCTTGGCCGTTGTGAGATGGGACACTTCGATCGATCGCCGCGTCACCGGTTGCGACGCCTGCGCATTTATTCTCTGCGTGACGTCACGCAAAATCTCCTTCGCCTTCTCATTAAACGGCATCCGGACTTCCGTTCCGTTCGCACCGGGCAAGAACTGGATCTCCGCTTCTCGCTGGCGACGCTGCAACAGTTCTGTTTTGGACTGGTCGAGCTCGGTGTACGTGACTGTCGCAATGACTCGCCCATCCTGAGTCTGCCGAACCGTCACTTTCTCGTCACCGACATTCGTGCTTGCGTAGCCGTCGCAAGCTTTCTTAATATCCTCAATCTTCAAGGTTTGCGAAAAGGTCTCTGTCGTCAACTTCTCGGCGCGTTGTCGCCGCTGAGTGCGTCCGAGAAGTGAAGAAAGACTTGCGTAGTCGAATGGCAGTAGGGCCACTTCGGCGGCTAATTCTTCCCTGGACGCCACCGGCGAAAGGAACAACCCCCTCGCGCGCGTCAGATCCAGCAGGACCTCCTTGGGATACATCAGAGGGCCCTGGATGATCAGGTCGTGGATCTCTTTGTTTGTGGCAAAGTAGAGCAGCTCTCGTTTTGGTGGGGTATTAGGCATCTTCCATCCCTATAGTGATTTCCGAGAATCGGATCTGCAGATTGTTGGCTTCCTCGTACTTGATTCGGCCAAGCAAGGACTTCAGATCATCGCCCCCTTCTTGCGCGTCGATATACTCATCGATTGCCTTTCCCCAGTTGGCCTTAGCGTGCGGATCTTGGTCGATCAGCTTCACCGTCACTTCATAGTCTTCATCCAGGAGTTGGAAGCGTTGGATATAGTCCAGCAAAAACACAAACTCTTGAGGCTTCTCACCTTTGCTTCGGTAGTAGATCACGTATCCCCGGCTCATCGGCCCGCGTTCGGGTTGATACTCGAGAACGATCCAGGAAGAAGTGAGCATTTCCAGCGTTGCCGCTCTGGCCTTGGATGGTTGCAGGTTCGGATGGCGGACGAGGTTGGGGTAATAGAAATTGCAGCGGTCCTTACTCGGCAAATGACTCTTACCGCGCATGTGAACGATATCCCGCGCGACGTTGTTTAGCCAAAAAATGTCCGTCGGTCCGAAGACGGCCAACTTGCTTCCAGGGGGTATCGCGATGGCGTCGCAGTCAATCGCGAGCCAGGGGGGAAACTCGTGGTCGGCCGCCCGTCCATCATGATTGTAGACAAACAGCATTCCGGAGACCTTCGCGGTGGTTGAGGGGTGGAAGTACTTTTTCTGGAATGACTCGCTGTTCTCCGCACAAGCGAGGGACGTCGCCAGTTTCATCGCCGCGGTGTTTACTATGAACGGCGTAATGCTGCCCAGCGCGTAGCTCTTCAGATCAGCGGTGATGTATCGCCGGGTAACGCTGTACGGTTCGTCGTAATAGAAGACCACATCCGACGGGTGGGTGGCTTTCTTGTGCGCCGCGTCGACGCACTCCCAGTTTTGATTCGCTGGGCCGACTCTCTCCCATAGAAACTCGCCGAATAGGTCATTGGCAAGCTTGTCGGCCATTTTTGCCTTGTTTATGGTTTCACCAGCCATTCATACGCACCTCCGCGTGCGATTGTTTACCTGGCTTCTTCCACTGCCCCGCCGCGCCAGTCCTGCAGCTTTGCTTCAAAGGCAAGCACGCAATCGTCGCTGGTATGGGCTACCACATCGATGCGCCCTCTTTGATAATTGAACTCGCGTGCGACGTGCACATCCCCCCATGGGGAAACAAGCGAACGAAGCCGCTCAACGAAGACATCGACGACAATCTGTTTAGTCTCAAACATTGGTTCGTTTTTAGCGAGTTTTCTCATTGTTACACGAAAGAAATCGGTAGTTTTAGGGTAGCCAGGAGGGTGGACATTATGGCGATCGCGGCCGTTTAACAGATCTCTCTCAACATTGCGCGGCTGGCGAAGAGCAGCTCGCGAACGTACTGGCGCTCCGCTTTTGCCTCTTTCGTGAGAAGCCTACGTTTGTCGTATAGCAGCGAATCTATGCCGCTGACGCGGTGACTGCGGCGAAGACTTCTTGTGCTCTTTCGACTTCGGTTGGGACGTCGCTTTGTCCACGGTCGATTAGCGGCTCTAGGATGATCGGTATGTCTTCGGGGATGGTCGCCAGAACGCCGCTAAACGCCGCCACCGCGTTGCGAGAAATTGGATCGTGGCGGCTTGCTGTGTTCACCTCGCTCATGTGCACCGCTGCCAGACGCCCCCGGAACGCGTCGAGAAGCAATACGGCCTCGGTCATGCTCGGATCGACCTGTCGAGCGTGGCCGACGTCAAAGCAAAAACGGGCTGCCGGCAGCGCGATGAAGAACTCGTCTAATTCCCTCACGGTCCTGCCAACGGGCTTTCTTTTGTCCATATTCTCAATCAGCAGGTTACTTCCTAGGACCTTCCATGTGTCGGGAGAGAAAATCACGTCCGGGTGAACAACTACGGGGTATCCCTGCGCCGCCACCGACGCAAGGCGCTCCACAATAGCACCTTCTTCCTCCCTCTCGAAACGGCTCGGTGCGTGAAGCGACACGAACGAAAACTCGGTCAGGTCGAGGGACGGCATCGCGCTCACCAGCGGCTCCAACTCTTCAGCCCGGAGAGCGGACAACTCCACGATATCGATATGATACCGATGAAGGGTTACCAGAGCCGAACGAAAATCACCCCGTGCCAAAGCACCCGTCGAGAACCCAATCCGTCGCATTAGAATACTCCGTACTTCATGGTAAGACCCTTCAACTGCTCGTTGTCGCGAAGAAATAAGGCAACGAGCCCATCATGGAACGGCTTGCTCACCTGCCGAATAGTCTCCCACGTCGACGATGAGCGTAGATCATCATGGGTCTGCGCCCGCTCTAACTCCTCGCGCTGCTCGCGATCATCGAGAATACTCAGAAACCGATCATAGTTGTCAAATATATCCCTCGCGGTAGCATCAGGGACCCCCAGGTCCACACAGGCCTTGGCGATAATCTCCAACGGCGTGAGGGCGAACTGCTCCACCAAGTACGCGGTCAATCGCGACACCGTGCGGTCCTTAAGCAATTCCGTCCGCGCCTCCGCTGCGGCAGCATCCAGGTGACAAAAGAATACGATCGCCAATCCAGCAGCAAAGATCAACTTGCGTGACAATCGCAGTTTCGCATTGCGAATCGCCCACTTCTTGTCATCGTCGGCGCGTTGCTTGTACACGAAATCCACCGCAATCGTCCGCCAGTACCGCGTGAGGTCGTTGAGCAAGAATCTGGGAATCCGCACATCGCCGCCGGCGTGCGTGAGACCACGATCATCGCCGAGATACCGGCGAATGATCTGACGGCGCACGCGGTCATACGCTTCGCGATTCCCTACTGGGTAAGACTCCAGCAACAGCAGCACGCGGCGGGTCGTGTTCGAGTTGAGGTCATCCTCGCCACCAATATGGTGAACAAGGTCGTGACTCCCGACCATCCCACCAAAGATCCCACTCCGACCCGGAGGGATAAACGCTCCGTCCACAAGCATCCTGGCAATCGTACGCTCTTGCTCCTTATGCTCTGGGACGCTTTGGCCATCAATGA
The DNA here is from genome assembly GCA_035648695.1 of Acidobacteriaceae bacterium. Lineage (GTDB taxonomy): Bacteria > Acidobacteriota > Terriglobia > Terriglobales > Acidobacteriaceae > Granulicella. Next base: position 7,009 of record DASRLB010000031.1, read on the forward strand.
GCAGAATCCAGTCCAGATCGCTGCCGGAGGTCACCTCCTCGCGAGCAACAGACCCAAACACGACGAGGCTTGTATCTGGAGAGTCGTGGGTGATGAAGCACTCGGATAGCTTCTGGCGCTTCGCCCGTGTGGCCACCCGTGCCGCACGAATAGCGGTCCAGTTGGCTCCTACACGCGCTTCGAGCTGATCGAGCTTGGAAGCAGTGCCAGAGGAGGACATCATGAGGGTTTCTCCATGGTACGACGGTACGACGACCCACACTTGACGCGCTTACCGACAACAACCCGGACGCATCGCGTGGCATCGTGCGAAAAGGGACCAATGAGGACTCATCAATGCCCGTACTGCCACGACAACTTCACCCCGTCACGCTATCGCCCGGACCAGGGCGTTTGCAGCGGCGCCAAGCTGACAGTTTTCAAGCGAAACATCCTTTAGGATCCGTTGACTTCAGACGGACCTGCTGTCACGGCTTCGGGACCGCCGGTGAAGTTGTTGGGCTGGCCCCAGATCCGTCGTCGGTGACGGTGCGCAGAACGGCCGCCTTGGCGTTTTGGAAAGGCTGGAGCGCGGCGATTGCCTTGTGGTAGGCCCGATAGACCGTCCCCTGCCCCAAGCCCGTCCTGCGCGCGATCTGCGGCCAACTGGAACCCTCAAGCCTGAGCCGGAGGATCTCCAGGACGTTAGTGGACTTTCGGGGTCTGACCATGATCGGTAGTCGCTGGGTGCGCGGCGCGTTCCTGATCGAGCATCTTCTGGTGCGCGGCGGCGATCTCTTCCGGCGCAAACAGCTCGTTCAACAGAAGCGCCTGCCTGCGGTCGCTGACTTCGGCCTCGATCCTGAAGGCGTCTCCCGGCGGCGTCCTCAGTGTCTGTTCCACCTTGTCGCGCTGACCCAGATATTGCTTGCCAAGCCAGATGGCCATAGTGGCGCTGCCTTCGCGGAGGAGTTTGAACTGCTGCCGGCGCACTGCAATTCGGCCAAGGGCTGCACCGCGATCAATCAGTTGCCGCACCTCGGGAGTCGCGGCCAGCCTCTTGATGGTGGAAAGCGACACCCGGAAGAACGTGGCTAATTCTTCCTGGGTGCACTGCAGCTCGCACAGCTTTTCCAGCTGCTTCAGATCCACTTCGGCCCGCGGGCGGCCCGCCTTTCGTTCTGAACGGTCGCGTGGCTTTTTTATAGAACGGCTCAAAATTAATCTCCTACGAAGATCCGGCGGTCTGCGGCCACTCCGAGCGCCAGGCTCGCCGCAGCTTGCGCCGGCGGGGTAAAGGTCGGGCCGGCGGTCACGCCGGGCGTGATCGACTCGTCGATGTTCTGGGGGCCGCGGGTGCGGTTTGTCATGATCGTCGCCTCTCTTCGGTCAATCGCGGCGTGCCCTGCGCGAGTTTTGCGGTGAGCTCATTCAAGGTGGCC
>DASRLB010000032.1:0-5426 GCA_035648695.1 Acidobacteriaceae bacterium
CATAGTAGTCGTCATCCCTTACCTCCCAGCGACCGCGGTCTCCCCGGGCCGCGATGTTGTGAGTGCTTCAAAGTTGCGGCGGAGCTCGTTGCGGGCGCGCATCAGGCGCGTTCGCACAGTGCCCTCCGGTAGGTCCATCGCAAGACCGATCTCGCGGGAAGTAAGTTCGTCGATCGCCGAAAGCAGCAGCGGCTGCCGCAGCTCAATCGGAAGCTGGTCGATCAGGGCGTGGAGCAGGGCCTGCTCGTCGTCTTCGGCAGCGGCTTCCTCCGGAGTCGGCCGCAAGTCGCGCAGCAGAAGCTCCGCAATCCCGTCGGATAGGTCGGACCGCATCTGCAGCCGGTCGAAGGCGGTGCGCCACACGGTGCGGGCAAGGAAGGCGCGCTCGTCCTGCATGTTCTTCCAGGCATCGCCGCGATAGAGCTTCAGCAGCGCATCCTGCACGGCGTCCTCAGCGTCCTGGGAATGCCGCAACAAGCTGTGGGCGACGCGGTACATAAGGCGTGCGTGCTGGTGGACGATGCGGCTGAAGGCCTCGTCGCGGGTCTCGCTCGGCTGTTTTGGCTGGTTGACCAATTGCCCCTCAATGATTCAGACCGGGGTCGAAGGCAAAGTGTTCATGGCTTTAGCAGATTTGTTTCTGGACCCATGTAGACCAAACTAACCGGACTTAGCCTGTTGGAGATGGAATGGTTACCGTAAACATGCATGAAGCTAAAACGCATCTCTCCAGGCTGGTGGAGAAAGCAGCCAAGCCCAAGGCAATAGAAAGAAGGGGAGGGGGAAGCCTACGGCACGACCAACGTCAGCCCGACACTGCGCGTGATTCCCGCGGATGTCGCGCTCACGTTCAATGTGTAGCTACCCGAAGGTGTTGGCGTTGCAGGCCCGGTGAGACCTCCAGCGGGAATCTGCCGCCCCGCGCCGCAACCTGCGAGCGACAAGATCGCGACAATCATTAACATTGAAGCCATGATCTTCCTTCGCCGCGCGAAGAAGCCAACAGGCAACAGCAGAGCGAGCACCGCCAGTTCGCCCGTACTCATAAACCAGGGTCGTACAACTTGCGCCAGCACTTGCCCCGTTTGCACTGTTACGGTGATGTTAACCGTTCCACCCAGCGTGGGCGTCGTCGGTGCCACGGTGCAGAGACTGTGCGAGGGCCTTCCCGTGCAGTCCATCGCCGCGCTTCCGCTCACGCCCGCGGGCGCTGTAAGCGCGAGAGTGTAGACAGCGGATGTACCGCTCGCCACAGTCACGGAAGTGGGTCCGGTCGCTGCCAGGGTGAAGTCGATGCCAACTCCAGACAGCGCGGCAGTCTGGGTTCCGCTCGGCGCGTTATCGGTGAGCGTCAATGCGCCGGTGCGCATTCCACCTGCGGTCGGCGCGAACACGATCAACAGCGTGCAGGCGGCATTCGGAGCCAGCGCCGCTCCACATGTCGTCGAAGCCAGGTGGAAGTCGCCACTCACCGCGATGCCGGAAATCGTCAGCGTCACGCCGCCGTTGTTGGTCAGCGTCATGGTCTGGGTTGGCGACGTAAGTCCAACGCCGACCGCTCCAAACACCAGCCCCGCCGAGGGCGTCAGCGACACACCCGCGGGCGCAACGCCTGTGCCCGAAAGCGCCACCGTCTGCGAGCGGAACTGGTCGCTCACCGTCAGCACGCCACTCGCAGCGCCAGTCGCCGTCGGCACAAACGCGACGTTGATGGCACACGTCGAATGCGCCGCCAGCGAGGCGCCGCAACCGCTCGTTGCCGTAAAAGGGCCACTGGAGATGCTCGCGGTCACCAGCGTCAACGCCACATCGCCGGAGTTGGTCAGCAACACCTGCTGCGTCGCGCTGGACGTCCCGATCTGCTGCGCAGCGAACGTCAGCGCCAGCGGCGCAAGCAAGTCCGTCGCAGGCGCGTTGCCAGTTCCGGTAAGCGAAGCCGTTTGCGTGCCCGCATCGTCGGTTACGGCGAGCGTTCCATTGCGCGCGCCGCTGGCCGTTGGGGTGAACGCGACCGACAGCGAGCAGCCCGTCTGCGCCGCGAGCGTCGTCCCGCAGGTATTCGCGGTCAGTTGGAAGTCTCCGGTCAGCACCGGAGCCGACAGCGCCGTCGGAGTCCCGCCAGTGTTCGAGACGGTAATGATTTGCGGCGCCGAGGTCTGACTCACGATGGTCGCCGCGAACGTCAGCGAAGGAGGTGTGAGCACAATCGCTGCCGGCGCGGTACCTGTTCCCGTCAGCGTCGCGGTGGCCTGCCCGCCCAGCACGTCGGCGTAGATCGTCAGCAAGCCAGTGCGCGTCCCGGTCGCAGTGGGCGCAAACTTCAACTGCACAGCGCAGGTTGCTCCGACGGCAATGGTCTGGCCCGCGCAGGTGTCGCTCTCCACGAAGTCGCCGGTCACCACAACCGAACTGATGGTCACTGGAGCGTTTCCGCTGCTGGTGATCGTCAAGGTTTGCGCCGCGCTTTGTGTACTCACTGCTTCAGGCCCGAAGGTGAAGCTGGCCGCCGAAAGTGTCATCGCGGGCTGCGAAAGGCTGGTCGCCGTGAGCAGCGGCGTCTCCCAGATTCCGCGTCCATAGGTCCCCGCGCGCAACATGCCTTGGCGTCCATCGCCGGTCAACATATTCTGCGCGGAGGCCAGCGCGATGACCGGAGCATTCGGCAACGCGGTCCCGAAGATGCTCCAGCAGTTCGCGGTCGAGCAGGTTGCTATCTGCGTCGTGACGTACACGCCCGTGTCGAGCGCGACGTATATCGTGTTCGCATCGTTCGGATCGACTATCAGCGCATTCGCGGGAGCATCCGGAAGGTTCGCGCTCACGTTCAGCCAGTGCGCGCCGAAATCCGTCGAGCGGTACACATGCGGCGATGAGGTTAATGCGCTGCCGAACCCCATGATCGTCGCATACACCGTCGCGCCGGTGAGGTCGTGCGGGTCCACCGTGACGGAGGAAACATCGAAGCCGAATGGGTTGAAGACCTGCCCATCCTGAACATCGTTCGTCACCGGTCCAAGCGCCGCATCGGTCCACACGGTTGTGCTGCTCGCGGTCGCTCCTGCCGTCGTCATGAAGAGGTGACCGCCAATGGTTCCGCCTCCGTCCTCGACGCCCGCGATTCCAGCGTACAGTACGGTCGAGCCTGTGTTCTGCGCGTTACCCGAAGCCGCCGCGGGACCGCCCGCGGCGAGGCTCCGCACCAACGGACTCGTCGCCGTACACGGCGCCGCGCCGCCGCCGAATGGCTTGCCGATCGCATTGGCCGCGCTCCACGACGTTCCGGTTGCCGCCGGTCCGCGCCATACACGGCATGTGCCTACGATTACGTTGGGGGTCTGCGCAGGGTCGAGCAGCGTCGGCGCATCCAGCAGCGAAGCATCTCCGGCGACCTGCGCCGCTCCAATCGTCGGTGGGTTCGCAAAGCTAGCCGCGGTGCATCCTGCGCCCAGCGCGCACTGCTTCAGGTCCACGCCCGCGCCGATCGCAATATACCAATTCGCTGGCTGGGTTGCGTCGATGGATGGAAAGCCGCCTTCGCCCGCTGCCAACTGCGGCCACGCAGACTTCGACGCCCACGCGCTTGCTGCCGTCGTCGTGCCTCCAGAACCGTTGGCGCCGAGGCCGACGAGGAGCGTGTCCGCGTCGGTCGGGTGCTGCGCGAAGCCCGTCACTTCGGCCAGCGATCCAATGGCCCCGTTCAGGTTGTCGAAGTGCGACGCGTCAGTGGCACTGCAGGCCGAGCCCGTCTCGGCGATACCATCCAGCGAGCGCCACAGGCCGCCGTCGTTGCCGACAAACACCACGGGCGTTGCGCCCGAGAGCGCGATCGCGTGTTGCGCCGGAGCGACCTGCGCCGGAGCGTTGCATCCGTTCAGCGCGTTGGTCGTGTTGCGCAGCGAGCAACTGCTCGAACCCGCTGCGATTACGCAGCGATAGACGTCGACGGTACCGGCAAGCAGCAGGGTTCCCGACGCCACCGGCGCGGCTGCGAGTGCGAGGTCGTAATCCCCCTGCGCGATCGCGGTGCTCCCGCTGCCAATCTCCATCGCTCCCGAGTCGATGCGATGCGCAAACGTTGGGGCCGGTGTCGAGCAGATCGTTCCAGACGCCGCGCACAGATCCTGCCACAGGCCGTTGTCGTTGTTGGCGCTGTCGACGCTCAGCGCATACAGATCGCCCGTCGCTGCCTGCACCGCAAGGGCCCCGCGGAACAGCGGACAAGTCGCGCTGCCCTCGCCATTCGTTCCTACCGGACAGGCCGCGACCGTAAGCCCCGTTCCCGGCTGATTCACCATGCGCGTCCAGGTCGCGCCGTCGGCGCTTTCGTAGAAACCATGCAGTCGCACCGCCGCATAGAAGCGCTGTCGCAGTGCGTCCCAGACGACCGCGGTAGCCGCGTTGCCCACCTGGCCCGTCCCCAGCGGTTGAGGCTGCTGGACCACGCTCGCACCGTCGTAAAGGGTCGCCATCTGCCACGTCAGTCCAGCGTCGGTCGAGTAATACAGCCCCAGCACAGACTCGGCATTTGTGGCTCCGACGAGCGCGCCTTCGGCCGATGTCGACAGTGCCGCGACCACCAGCGAAGGCGTGGCCGCGCTCCATGCAAAACCGGCGACACCGAGCCCCGCAAAGGAATGGTTGCCGGCAACGCCGTCGCGCGAAATCTGTGCGAGCGTCCACGTCAGGCCGCCGTCCGCCGAGCGCAGGATGCCTTCGCCGTAGTAGGAATCGGTCGCGTCGTTCGGGTCGCCGGTTCCGGCGAGAACCACGCCGTTGCGCGCCGGCTGCACCGCGACCGCGCCGATGCTCAGCGATGGAATCACGCTGCTGCCCGCATTGGCCGCGAACACCGGCAGAGTGTCGGTGAGCGGGGCGAAACTTACCGCTGCAGGCGGTCCCGCGGCGTTGGTCGACTTCCAGACTCCGCCGCCGGTCGTCCCCAAATAAACCGTATTGCCGGTCGAATCGCTGGGATCGACGGCAATGGAGGTCACGCGGCCCGTCACGCTGCCGTAGTTTGCAGAAGCTATCGCCGCCGGCCCCAGCGGCACCCACGCAGCGGCGAGCGATCCTCCTCTCGGCCTCACCGGCAGACCGGATTGCGTCCTGGCCCGCAGCAGATCGGCCGCCGCAGACCCCGGAGCAGCGCCTTTGCGTTGGGCGATAAAGTCCCCGGCCCGTGTGCGCCGCGCCGCTGCGTTCGTCCAGCCGGTGGCGGCAGGGGCGGTTTCCTGCGCTGGCATTCCCATCGCGGCCAACAGCATCAGCACGAGCACAATGCCCGCAACCCTGCTGCGGTGCGATGCTTCCATCCCAGGCGGTGGATTTCGGTCTTCGGGGCTCGCAAGAGAACTCAGCGGCAAGCGCACAACCTGTTCCTCTCCGGGTGTTGCGCATCCATGAACCGATGCTGCGCGTTCGCGGAG
>DASRLB010000033.1:0-9549 GCA_035648695.1 Acidobacteriaceae bacterium
ATGGGAAGCTGCCGGTCTATACGCTAGTCACGGCGAACAGGAAGCCGGCGGTACTCATCAACATCACGCGGCAGCCTTCGGGGAATACGGTTGCCGTCGCGGACCAGATCGCGGCGGAGGTCGCGCAGTTGCGGCAGAAGCTGCCCGCGGGCGTGACGATGGAGCCGTTTTACGATCAATCCGAGATCGTGCGCGAAAGCATCAGCAGCGTGCGCGATGCGATCCTCATTGGCCTGGTGCTGGCGTGCATCGTCCTTTTTGTTTTTCTTCACGATTGGCGCTCGTCGCTGATTGCCGGGTTGGTGATCCCGGTGACGGTGGCGGTCACCGTGCTCTTTATGTGGATGATCGGAGAGAGCTTCAACCTGATGACGCTGGGCGGCCTCGCCGCGGCGATTGGATTGGTAATCGACGACGCCATTGTCGTGGTGGAAAATATCGTGCTGCATCGCGACGCGGGGGAGAGTCGCGTCGAGGCAGTTCGCAAAGCCATTCACGAACTGTCTTATCCGTTGATTTTCTCCACGATCACGCCGGTGGTGGTGTTTCTGCCACTCGTTGCAGTCTCCGGCGTTACGGGAAGCTTCTTCCGCGCCCTCGCCATTACGATGACGGTGTCGCTGCTGACGTCGCTGGTCCTCGCGTTGACATGGACACCCAGTCTCGGTCTGGTTCTTCTGCGCGAAAGAGAAAGGAGGCCCGAGCCCGAGAACGTGGAAGCTCCTCCAGAGCCGGGACGTGTGCTGGGGCGGGTGATGCGGTGGCATGGTGCGGCGCTCGAATGGTCGCTGGGGAAGCCGGTGATGCTGGGGCTTATTTGCCTGGTGTTGATTGGCGGAGCGTTTTTCGCGTATCGCTCACTTGGGTCGGACCTGTTGCCGGAGATGGATGAAGGCGGCTTCGTGCTGGATTACATCATGCCCGCGGGGAGTTCACTGTCTGCGACAAACCGCGTGCTCGACCATGTGGAGCGCATCCTGCGCAGCACGCCGGAGGTTGAGAGCACGTCGCGGCGCACGGGGCTTCAGATGGGCCTGGCCGCGGTCACCGAGGCCAATACCGGCGACATTACGGTGAAGCTCAAAGCCAAACGCTCGCGCGGGATCGATGCTGTGATGAATGACATCCGCACCCAGATCAAGTCCACCGAGCCGGAGTTGGACGTCGAATTCACGCAGGTGCTACAGGATATGATCGGCGATCTTTCCAATGCGCCGGAGCCGATTCAGATCAAACTTTTTTCCGACGATTCGAAGCTGCTCCATGAACTTGGGCCGCGGATTGCCGATGCAATCGGCAAAGTTCACGGCGTTGTGGATGTCGAGGACGGCGTGGAGAATACGATCAGTGGACCCGCGACAAACTTCGAGGTCGACCCCGTGCTCGCGGCGCGCATGGGTTTCACCCCGACGGAGGTTGCGGAGGATGCGACCTCGATCCTCGATGGTGTAACGCCCAACGATCCGCTTATTGCTAACGGGCATCCGTACACGATTCGCGTGCGGCTTGGCGATGAAACTCGCACGTCGCTCGATACGATTGAGAACACGGTCTTCAACAGCGGCACGGGCCACACGGCCACGCTTGGCTCCATGACGCAGATCACGGAGTTGCCGCCGCAAAACGAAATCAGGCGCGAAAATTTACAACAGGTGGTTGTCGTGACGGGGCGGCTCGAAGGCTCCGATCTCGGCACCGGTGTGGCCCAGGTGCAAAAGGTAATCGCCGCGATGCATCTTCCTCCCAGTGTCCGTGTTGAGTATGGCGGGACGTATCAGGAGCAGCAGAAGTCCTTCGCCGATCTGCTGCATGTGTTGTTGCTGGCACTTGCGCTGGTGTTCGGCGTGCTGCTCGCCGAGTTTCGCAACATATGGGCTCCTGTTGCGATTCTTTCGTCGTCGGTGCTTTCGATTGCGGGTGTAGTTTTCGCACTGCTCATCACGTTCACCACGTTCAACGTGGCATCCTTCATGGGGCTGATTATGGTGATCGGGATCGTCGCAAAAAATGGCATTCTGCTGCTCGATGCCGACGAGACGTTTCGCGCGGAGGGAGCGAGTGCTCGTGAAGCGATGCTGCTGGCGGCACGGCGCCGTCTGCGGCCGATTCTTATGACCGCGGTGGCCGCTGTCTGCGGCATGCTGCCGCTGGCTTTCGCGTTCGGTGCCGGATCGCAAATGCTGCAGCCGCTGGCGATCGCGGTCATCGGCGGCCTGACGATTTCGATGTTCCTCAGCCTGGTGGTCACGCCAGTGATCTACTACCTTCTCACTCGCAACACGCATCGCGAAGTCGGCGAGGAACTTCTTCCGGCGTGAGATGGCGTGCCGCCGCCGCATGGGAGAGTGTGGCGCAGCATGGCGCGCGGTCAAGAGCGATTGGGTTGCCGCGCTCGCGAATCTGCCGGACGCCCCGCACATTTGAGAGTGGCCAATGGAATCACCGCATCGTCGGCGAATCAAGTCCACAACGGACTATCGACTTTTTTCGCAGGATGCGGCGCGGGTGAGCAGGAGGTTGCATTCGCGGGTGTTGCGGGTAAGAGCGGCGGCGCGTTCGAACTCGGTGCGGGCTTCCGCGTGGCGGCCCAGTTTGTAGAGGAGGTCGGCACGGACGCTGGGGAGAAGATGGTAGCGCGCCAGGGAGGGTTCGGAAGCGAGGGCGTCTACGAGTGTGAGACCGGCATCGGGGCCGTGGGCCATGGAGACGGCTACGGCGCGGTTGAGTTCGATGACGGGGGATGGAGTGAGCTGCGCGAGTTCCGTGTAAAGCATGACGATGCGCGGCCAGTCGGTTTCGGATGGCGTGCGGGCGCGGGCGTGGCATGCGGCGATCTCGGCTTGCAGGAGATAGGGGCCGCGGGTCGTGCCGATTTTGTGAGCGCGTTCGATTGCGGTGAGTCCGCGATGGATCAGGAGTTGGTCCCATTGGGTGCGGTTTTGATCGAAGAGTAAGACTGGTTCGCCGGTGGAGTTGACGCGGGTGCGGGTACGCGAGGCCTGGATCTCCATGAGGGCGACCAGGCCGTGGACTTCCGGTTCGGTGGGAGTGAGTTCGGCGAGGATGCGGCCGAGGCGGAGCGCGTCTTCGCACAGGGCTGGGCGCATGAGGTCGTCGCCGGCGGTGGCGGAGTAGCCCTCGTTGAAGATCAGGTAGATGACGGCGAGAACGGAGGAGAGGCGGGCGGCGAGCTCGGGGCTGCGGGGGACCTCGAAGGGGATGTGCTTGTCGGCGAGGGTGCGTTTGGCGCGGACGATGCGCTGGGCGATGGTGGGTTCGGGGGTGAGGAAGGCGCGGGCGATCTCGTCGGTGGTGAGGCCGCCGAGCAGGCGGAGGGTGAGGGCTGCGCGGGACTCGGTGGCGAGGATGGGATGGCAGGCGATGAAGACCAGGCGTAGGAGGTCGTCGCCGATGGTGTTGTCAAGCGGGGAGTCGAGGTCGGGCGAGGTTTGTTCAAGCGCTTCGAGTTCGCGCGCGAGCTCTTCGTGTTTGCGCTCGGCGACGGCGTTGCGGCGGAAGAGATCGATGCCGCGGCGTTTGGCGGTTGCGGTGAGCCATGCCGCGGGATTATCGGGGACGCCGGATTGCGGCCACTGCTCCAGTGCGGCGACGAGTGCCTCCTGGGCGAGGTCTTCGGCCAGGCCGACGTCACGCGTGAGGCGCGTGAGTCCGGCGATGACGCGCGCGGACTCGATGCGCCAGACGGCTTCGACGGTGCGATGTGTGGCGAGATGTGAATTGGTAGCGGACACTGCTACCGATCACACCAGCTTCAAACGGGGAGCGCAAGAGCGGCTATCTGGCGGTGGCCTGATTGGGCAACTCCGCCCGTTTCGCTACCTTGTACTTGATCTCCTCTTCGGACAGGATGGGCGCGAAGTCTTCCATCTCAAAGACCTGCCGGATTTCGATTTCGGAGTCGACGTTGTGGGGGTTGGGGCAGCGCTTGACCCACTCGATGGCCTCTTCAAGAGACTTGACCTGCCAGATCCAGAAGCCGGCGACGAGTTCCTTGGCCTCGGTGAAGGGGCCGTCGACGACGGTGCGTGACTTGCCGGAGAATTTGACGCGTGCGCCTTTGGAACTGGGCTGGAGGCCATCCATGGCGAGCACGATGCCGGCCTTGATGAGCTCTTCGTTGAACTTGCCCATCTCGGCCATGAGCTGTGGATCGGGCAGTGCGCCCGCTTTTTCTGACTCCGGGGTTGATTTGACGATGACCATGAATCGCATGGGGAATCTCCTTTGGGTTGGTGGCTTGAACTCGAGATTGAGAGCTTCGTACTGGCTCTCTGCTGATACGTCGAACGGGGTGTGGCCGAATCGACATGAGAACGAAATTAGATTAATAATTTTTTCGGGGAGACGAAGGATGGTCTGGATTCTCGTCCAGCAGTAACGTTCACCGGTTCGCCGGGTCTCGCTGGGCGTGCGCAAACTCAATCAGGCGTTCGATTTGAGCGAGAGTCAGTGTGGGGAAACCTTCGCGCAACTCGTCGATAGTTTCTCCAAGATCGTAACTGCCAACAATGGCATCGGGCATAATCCGCGTACCGATGACGACCGGCTTCCCAGACACTTTGCCCGGGATCGCTTCGATCAACTCGCAAGCCATCCAGTCGATCTGTTCATCTGTATCAATGTCCGTTCCTAAGCCCAAGTTTTACTCTCCCGGTGTTTTTTCCCGGCTGAATGCGCCACATTCGACCGCCTGAAAAGAGCCCGGAATTGCGTTGTCGATAGCGGTGATGATCCGTGGCAGGTGGTTCTTCAGGATGCGCCATTCGACGGAAGACAGTACGACGAGCGCCAGTCTTCGTCCACTCATGTTCTGTTCATAGGAAAGCGTTTGATCGCCCGTAACGAGTATTTCAAGATCGCTATCTTCGGCTGCCTGTAAAAGTTTGCCGTTCTTGAGTCCATTCCACCCCATATAGCTGGCGGTGAAGACCTCGTGGGAGCCAAGATTTCTGCGCAAACGGTGGTCGAGGTTTTCGTCGAGCAATACCTTCACGGGCATTGCCGCTTAAGCTGGTCAAGACCAAATTCGATCAGCCGCTCGATCTGGGCAATAGAAAGAGTGGGGAAGCCTTCATGGATTTCCTCCACGCTGTCGCCAAGCTCATAACTGTTCAGAATGGCATCGGGCATAATCCGCGTTCCGACTACAACCGGCTTTCCAGAAACCTTGCCCGGGACCGCTTCGATCAGCTCACAAGCCATCCAGTCGATCTCTACCGCAGTTTCCATGGTTGCCATGTTCCGACCCTCTCGTTCAGAGTAAACCTCTCGCCATTCCGCTTGACACCGCCTATACAATTAAAGCAGACCTCGCGACCAGCCCGGCCACCCGCCGGGCCGTTCCTTTGGTCTCGAATTCTGATAGGGCCGTCGTCAAATTCTGCTTTTGAGGATCCACATCAGAACTCGCCAAACCGGCTCTTCTTTCCGTACCCGCAAGGTAGGTACGGAGCTAACTGCTTTCGATAAGACACTTTACCCGCATAAAGGGGGGAGGGGGTCCCACCTCAGCAAGCACAACCGGAGAACCCAGGCAGAGATATCCTCGCCATCCGGGCAATTAGAATTGACCTATATGAGCGATCTGAAAGCCGTGAGCCGGGCCCTGCTGTCAGTCACCGATAAAACAGGATTAGTAGAGTTCGCACAGACCCTCGCCGGCTTCGGCGTGGAGCTGGTATCGACCGGCGGGACCGCCAAAGCCCTCCGCGACGCCGGCCTGACGGTCCTCGATATCTCCGACCTCACCGGCTTCCCCGAGATGCTCGACGGCCGCGTCAAGACGCTCCACCCCAACGTCCACGGCGGCCTCCTCTACCGCCGCGACGACCCCGCTCACCGGGAGGCGGTGGCCGAACACGGAATCCTCCCCATCGACATGGTGGTGGTCAACCTCTACGCCTTCGAGAAGACAGCCTCGAAACCCGGCGTCAAGTTCGAAGAACTCATCGAAAACATCGACATTGGCGGCCCCTCCATGCTTCGCTCGGCCGCCAAAAATTTCAACGACGTCGCAGTCGTCTCCAGCGTCGCCGAATATCCCGTATTGATGGCCGAACTCAAGGCCAACAACGGATCCCTCAGCGCAGAAACGCGCTGGCGACTCGCTCGCCAGGCCTTCGCGACAACCGCGGCGTACGACTCCGCAATCGCCTCCACACTCGAAGCCCACTTCGCCGTCGCAGAATGCGCCATCGACGCCAAGCCGGCGACAATGCCCGAAACACTCCGCGTCGTCGCGCCTCGTTCCGCTACGCTTCGCTACGGCGAGAATCCGCACCAAAACGCCGCGGTCTACGTCGATGGTTCAGGTACCGGAATCGCCGGCGCGGAACAGCTTCAGGGCAAGGAACTCAGCTACAACAACCTCGTCGACCTCGACGCCTGCTGGTCGCTGGTCAGCGAGTTCGACGGATGCACAGTCGCCATCATCAAGCACACCAATCCTTGCGGAGTCGGCGAGGGCACAACGCCGCTTGAGGCCTACCAGCGCGCGCTTGAAGCCGATCCGGTCTCGGCGTTCGGTAGTGTGATCGGCATCAACCGCACCGTCGACGGCGAAGCCGCGGTCGAGATTGCCAAGCTCTTCGTCGAAGCCATCGTCGCTCCAGACTTCACGCCCGAAGCGCTCGCGGCGTTTGCGACCAGGAAGAACCTGCGCGTCGTCAAGATCCGCCCGGCGACCGTAAAGCACACCCTCAAGCAGGTCTCGGGCGGTTACCTCATTCAGGACGCAGACTCGGCAAAGATGACCCGCGAAGCCCTCAAGATCGTCACGGAGCGTAAGCCAACCGATGACGAGGTCAAAGCGCTCCTCTTCTCCTGGACGGTCTGCAAGCACGTCAAGTCGAACGCCATCGTCTACGCTCGCCTGAACCAAGGCTTTGGCCAGACCGTCGGCATCGGTGCAGGCCAGATGAGCCGTGTCGACGCCGCGCGCTTTGGGGCCATGAAAGCAGCCCTTCCGTTGGCCGGAACCGTCGCCGCTTCGGACGCTTTCTTCCCATTCCCGGACGGTCTGGAAGTGGTTGCCGGAGCTGGCGCGACGGCCATCATCCAGCCCGGAGGCTCGGTTCGCGACCCGGAAGTCATCGCCGCCGCCGACAACCTTGGTCTCGCGATGGTATTTACCGGAATCAGGCATTTCCGCCACGGATGAGGCCCCGCATCCAAAGATGTCCCGATACCGTCTAAGAATCAGGGACTATCGCCGTGGATTTAGGGGTAGACTGCCGCAACAGGGTTATGTAAAGGGAAACCGCTCATGAGTCCAAGGCTTCGCGCTGGTGTCGTTCGTCTCTCCACTCTTGCTGTTCTGCTCGCTCTCTCGACGGGCGCGTTCGCGCAGTCTCCCACCGATTCGGCCCCCAAAGACCGCGGCACCGCCTACTACCACTACACATTGGCGCGCATGTACGGCGAAATGGCTGCCACCAAAGGCCGTCAGGACTACGCCACCCAGGCCGTCGAGGAGTACAAGCTCGCCCTCAACGCCGATCCCGACTCGCGCAAGCTCCAGGACGGGCTTCCCGAGCTGTACTTCATGCTGGGGCGCATTCGCGAGGCGGTCTCTGCCTGCCAGGACCAGATCGCACGGCATCCGGAGGACGCCGAAGCCCATCAGTTGCTCGGCCGCATCTACCTCCGCTCGCTCGGCGACATGCAGGGCCCGCAGTCGGGAGACATGCTGAAGCTGGCGCTCAAGGAGTACGAAACGATCGCGCGGCTCAAGCCCAACGACCTGGAGACGCGCCTGCTGCTCGGACAACTTTACGGCCTGAACCACGATCCGGCGATGGCCGAGAAGGAGTTCAAGGAAGCGCAGCGGATCGACGGCACATCGGAAGAAGTCGTCCTGAACATCGCGCGGCTTTACACCGAGCAGGGTGAGATGAACAAGGCGGTGGACACGCTGACGGCGGTTCCCGAAGGCGACCGCAGCGCGCGCATGGAACTCGCTCTGGCGGGCATTTACGATACGTTGAAGAAGCCCAAGGATGCAGCCGCGGCGTACAAGCGTTCGCTCGATCAGGACCCAGATAACGCCGACGCCAAGCGCGGGTTGGCCAATGCCCTGATCAACGCCGGTCAGGTGGATGCTGCCGGCAAAGTGTATGAGGACCTCGTCAAGACCGATCCTCAGGACGCGCAATCGCTCATCCGCGCCGCCGACGTCGAGCGCCGCGAGGGCCACTACGATGAAGCTCTCGCCACGCTGAAGAAGGCGAAGGCCCTTGTTGCCGACAATCCCGAAATTGGTTACGACGAAGCCCTGACCTACGATTCGCTGGGGCGTTACGACGATGCGGTCCAAGACCTCAAGGCATTGCTGGCGGGTTCGGAGCATGCGGACGGGAAATACAGCGAGTCCGAGGCCAACAACCGCTGGCTGTTCCTCGACCGTCTGGGCATTGTCTATCGCGAGCAGGGAAAGACCGCCGAATCTGTTGCGGCTTACAAGCAGGTGGACCAGTTGGGCGGCGATTATGTTCTGCGCGGAGGCGAAGGGCAGGTCGACAGCTATCGCGACGCGCATCAATATGCGGCAGCCGCAACCGCTGCCGCAGCGGTTGCGCAGAGCGAGCCGAAGAACCAGGAAGTGCAACTGATGTACGCTCGCCAACTCGCCGATACCGGCAAGCTGGACGACGCAATCCGCCTCTGCGAGAAGCAGTTGAACGGCACACCCGAGGACCGCGACGTGTTCTACACCGTTGCGGACATGGAAATCGACGCCAAGCACTGGAAAGAAGCGTCCGCGCAATTGGACAAGGCGGAAGCGCTGACGACCAAGCCCGATGACAAGGTCATCCTCTACTTCTATCGCGGGCGGCTTGCCGACCGGCAGAAGCTGCCCGACCAGGCGGAAGCCGAGTTCCGCAGCGCGCTGGCGATCGATCCCAAGAACGCCTTGATCGAGAACTACCTCGGCTACATGCTGGCAGACCGCGGCGTAAAGCTCCCTGAAGCCATCGAACTGCTGCGCAAGGCGGTCGCCTCGGACCCGCAGAACGGGGCGTATCTCGACTCGCTGGGCTGGGCATACTTCAAGTCCGGGCAGTACATTCTGGCCGAGGATAATCTGCGCCAAGCCGTTGCTCGCAGCGGCAACAACGATCCCGCGGTGCTCGACCATCTCGGCGAAGCATACGAGAAGAACGGCAAGCTGAAGCTGGCTGTCGACGAGTGGCAGCGCTCGCTTGCGCAGTACGAGACCTCGCTTGCGGCGGATGCCGATCCTACGGATGTAGCGCATGTGCAGCACAAGCTGGAAGGCGCGCGCGTGAAACTGGCCCACGTTGGCGAGAGTCCCGCGAAGTAGAGCAAATTTCCTGTTACCGTGAGGCGGAGAGATCTGTTCAGTACCGTTTTTCTGGGGAAAAACGGACATGAATGCAGAGGTCTCGGTACACACCCACAGGAAATTTGCTGTCGTCGCGCTACACTGCCAGCAGTGATCGAAAACGCCACCAAACCTGAAACGCTGCGGTTCTGTGCGGTCTTCGGAGACGAGGAACTGGCCCTGTC
>DASRLB010000034.1:0-4115 GCA_035648695.1 Acidobacteriaceae bacterium
ATGGACGCCGCCGGCGCCACCATCGAAGACTCCGAAGGCATCGTCAACTACCTCATCGGCATCGCCGGCGTGGACGCCGCGGTCTTCCTCCGCCAGCTTCCCGGCGAGGCCGGAGTCCGCCTCAGCCTGCGCAGCAAAGAGGGCATCGATGTCGCCCAGGTGGCCGAAAACTTTGGCGGCGGAGGCCATCGCAACGCCAGCGGATGCACTCTCCCCGGACCAATGACCGCAGCTATGGATTGCATCCTCGCCCATTTGAGGACTCAGGTTTCGGGGCAAACTCTGTTAGCCTGAATCTCGCCTCAGCGCCAACAGATCGCCGACATTGAACGAGACCCCACAACCCGCCGCCGCTACACTCGCGCGACCACCTCTCTTCGCGCGCCTGCGCAACTGGACTGGCACCAGCCTCGGCTGCACGGTGTGGGAGTTCTTCGTCCTCATCACCGTCTCGTCCTATTTCCTCTTCTTCGGCCTCGTCCCCTGGTTCGGCGGAGCGCAGCTCGGCCTGGTCGGCGCGGACGAGCCGCGTTACGCCCAGATCGCCCGCGAAATGCTGGCCGCGCACTCCTCCGACTGCCACGAGGTCCACGCCAAGATCACGCCGCACAGCCTGCGGCCCGATGACATTCACGCCTCCTACGAGTGCCTCGTCGGCGGTACGGTAACGCCCATCCTGTACGGCCATCCCTGGCTCGAAAAGCCTGCGCTCTACTACTGGCGCGCGATGGGCTTCTTCAAGGAGTTCGGCGTCTCCGACTGGTCGGCGCGACTGCCCTCTTCCACCGGCGCGGGCTTCCTCATCCTGCTCGCCTTCCTGCACCTGCGACGATTCCGTCCCGGTGGCCATCTCGATGCAGCGCTCATCACCGTCTCCTGCATCGCGATCTTCGGCTTCGCGCGCGGAGCATCGACGGACATGCAACTCGCCGCGCCATTCTGTATCGGCATGTTGGGCTGGTACGCCTGGTACGAAACGGGCAAAAAATTCTGGCTCTTCGACCTCTACTTTTTCGGCGCGGCTGCCACTCTCGCCAAAGGCCCCGTAGCTCCGTTCCTCGCGGCCGGCATCATCCTGCTCTTCGTCGGCCTGCGCCGCGAGTGGTCCGTGCTCCGCCGCACGGTCTGGATTCCGGGCGTCCTGCTGTACCTCATCATGGTCCTGCCCTGGTACATCGCCGTCCAGCGCAGCAACCCGTCATTCTTCCGAACGTTTTTCATCGAGCACAATCTCGAACGGCTCGCCACCAACCGCTTCCAGCACCATCAGCCCATCTACTACTACCTGATCGTCCTCATCCTCGGCCTGATGCCCTGGACGGCGATTGCACTGCGCGCCCTGGTCGACGGCATCGACGTTTCCATCGCCGAGTGGAAGGTGCGCCACAAACCGCAGCGCTACCTTGGACACACGCGTGCCGGCGACGGCTTCCCCGAGTTCCTCGTGCTGTGGGCCGTCTTTCCTATCGTCTTTTTCTCGTTCTCCGGCTCCAAGCTGCCCGGCTACATCCTGCCTTCCATCGCGCCCATCACTATCCTCACCGGCGACTACATCCACCGCGTCCGCCGCGCCGGCATTCCCAACTGGCTGCTTATCAGCCACGCCGCGATGTCCGGAATCCTCACCTTCGTGCTCCTGCTCTGCCCGCAGTACATGGTCTACCAGAAGATCGTTCCCGCGCCCAGGGCGATCGTCATGGCCGCCGTGCTCGGGTCGCTGGCCGCGCTCCTGATCTACTACACCGTCAAAAAATGGGGCGTCATCCGCCTTCGCGCGATCACGCTTGTCCCCCTCGCTCTGCTGCTTTTCTTCCTGCTCGAAATGAACGGACACCTGCTGGACCTCAACTACTCCGCGCGCCCGCTGGCGCAGGAGATTCAGCAGGCCGCGCCGGATATTCATACCGTCGCCGAGCATGACGTTCGCCGCGACATGGTGTACGGCCTCGCCTTCTATCGCAATGAGGAAATTCTCCCCTACAAGGACGGCGTTCCCGACGAAACTCACGTCCTCGTCGTCCCCACCAAAGAGGTCTCGCAGCTCGAGCAGTTGCTACAGGGCCGGGTCTACGTACAGCTCATCCTTTACCCTTCACAGGGTCTATCGGTATACAAGGTGTACGCGCGAAATTAGTTTTGACTGTGCGTCTTCGGTAACCGATTGACTTCACCTCTTGAAATCCCGGCTCCCGCATCCCAGTTCGAGGTCCTCGATCTCCGGCACTTCACCGCCGCGCAGCTTCGTCCGCTGCTCGAAGACGAAGCCCGCCGCTGGGACGCGCGCCTGCGCTGGGACTACAAAAAATCCATTCAAATGCTGCTCGACTACCTCGACAGCCGCGTCCTCCCCGGCTTTGTGGGCCTGCATGGTGGCCGCGTTCAGGGCTACGCCTTCTGCGTCTACGAAGCCGCCAAAGCCGTCATCGGCGATGCCTACGCTTTCAACGAAGGAGAGTCGCACAACAACCCGCTCTGCGAAACCCTGCTGCATCACCTGATCGAAATGCTGCAGGCTACACCAGGCTGCGAACGCATCGAATCGCAGCTCCTCATGTTCCCCGGCGGAGCGCTCAGCGGCCCATTTCTCTCCCGCGGATTCCGCGCCTTCCCCCGCCTCTTCCTGGGCTGCGCTCTGCCTTCATCCGCCCCGGGCGCAACTCGCGCAGAGACCCGTCTCCCCGCCGGCCTGCGGCTCATCCCGTGGCACGAAGACTTCTACTCCGCCTCCGGCGACCTCATCCACCGCGCCTACCTCGGCCACATCGATAGCCAGATCAACGACCAATACACCACCGTCCAGGGCTCGCTGCGCTTCCTGCACAACATCGTCCGTTTCCCCGGCTGCGGGGTCTTCGATTCGGCCAACTCCTGGGTGCTCCGCGAAGAGCGCTCGGGCCTCGTCCAGGGGCTTCTGCTCTGCTCCCGCGTCCGCTCCGATGTCGGCCACATCACGCAACTCTGCATCGCGCCCGAACTCCGCGGACTCGGCCTCGGCCGCGCGCTGCTGCATCGCTGCATCGCGGACTTCGCGCGCCGCAACTTCCGCGGCCTTACTCTCACCGTCACCGAAGAAAACCGCGACGCCCGCAAACTCTACACCGACTACGGCTTCGAAATTCTCCACCACTTCGACGCCATGGTCTGGAAGAACAGTGATTAGTGGGTAGAGTGTAGAGCGTAGAGAAAGCGCCCTGCGTCTTCTCTACGCTCTACACCCTATCCTCTACACACTGCTCTACTCCACATGATAATTCGGCGCTTCCCGCGTAATCACCACATCATGCACGTGGCTCTCACGCAGACCCGCACCCGAAATCCGAATAAACTTCGCATTCTTCTGAAGCTCTTCAATCGTCCCGCAACCCAGGTACCCCATCCCCGACCGCAAACCTCCGACCAGCTGAAAGATCATCGCCTCCAGTGGCCCGCGATGCGGCACGCGCCCTTCGATTCCTTCAGGCACAAACTTCGCCAGCCGGTTCCCGCCGTTCACCTCGCGCGCCGTAATCGATTCGCGGCGGTCGGTCTCGTGCAGGTCGTCCTTGCTCTGGAAATATCGCTCGCCCGACCCCTGCGCCATCGCGCTCAGCGACCCCATGCCGCGATACGCCTTGAACGACCGTCCCTGGTACAAAATCGTCTCACCCGGCGACTCATCCACCCCGGCAAACAGCGACCCGATCATGCACACGCTCGCGCCCGCTGCAATCGCCTTGGTCACGTCGCCCGAGTACTTGATGCCGCCGTCGGCAATGATCGAAATCCCACGCTCGCTCGCCGCGCGATACGCCTCTGAAATCGCCGTGATCTGCGGCATACCCGCACCGGTCACCATGCGCGTCGTACAAATCGACCCCGGCCCAATACCCACCTTCACCGCATCCGCGCCGGCGTCGATCAGCGCCATCGTGCCTTCATACGTGGCGACATTCCCAGCCAGCAAATCGATGTCCGGAAACGCATTCTTCACCTCCCGCACCGCTTCCAGCACGCGGATCGAATGCCCATGCGCCGAGTCGATCGCGAGAGCATCCACCCGGTTGCGAATCATCTCCGCCGCACGCTCCAGAAAATCCCCCGTAGCCCCGAACGCCCGATTTCGGATGCGCTGGATG
>DASRLB010000035.1:0-3008 GCA_035648695.1 Acidobacteriaceae bacterium
TGGCGGGAATGGGAACGGCATGTAGCAGCCAAGTACTACGGGCCTAAGGGCTAATACCTTATGTGCCTTTGCGTGAGAGTCCACAGCCCCAACCTCACGAGGAGAACGCTACAACTGTGGGAAGATTTCGCGGAAGTCGTAGACGCCGGTGCGGGTGGAGAGCCATTCGGCGGCGCGGACTGCGCCCTCGGCGAAGGGGCGGCGGGAGTGCGATTCGTGGGTGAGCAGCAGGCGATCGCCGTTGCCTTCGGCTTCGAGGATGTGCAGGCCGACTGCTTCGCCGTGGCGGATGGATTTGATGGCGACATCGTCGAGGTCGCAGGCTTTGTGCACGACGTCGCGGAGCGTGAGCGCGGTGCCGGAGGGTGCGTCGAGCTTGGTGAGGTGGTGGGTTTCGGAGATGGAGAACTTGTAGCCGGCGGGCTTGAGGACCTTCGTCATGTGCTCGGCGAGCTGGAGCATGAGCTGGACGCCGACGGAGAAGTTGGTGCCGTGTAGCAGGGCGGCGCCCTTGCGCTCGCAGAGGGAGTGCATGTCGGGGAGCTTGGCGTACCAGCCGGTAGTGCCGACGACCATCTTTGCGCCATTGGCGAGGCAGGCGCGCATGTTCTGGATGACGGCCTCGGGAGTGGTGAAGTCGATGACCGCGTCGAAGCCGTTGAGGAAGGGGGGCGTGAGGGCGGCGGCGTCCTTGTTTTCCGTGGCGTCGAGGACGTGGACGCTGTGGCCGCGCTCGGCGGCTACTTCTGCGACGAGTTTGCCGGTCTTGCCGACACCGAGGATCAGGATACGCATGGGATTAGTGTAGTTCAACTGCCGGTTTCGGCTTGTGTTTGTCAATGATGCGGAAAGTGATGAGAGAGAAGAGCACCCACATCGCAAGTATCACAACCAGGGCTGTAGGACGGATCGATGCGAAAGTAGAAAAGGCTTTCCACCTAATCTGGAGAAGCGCAATGACGAGGACTGGCACAACTATCAACTCTGTCCACCGGGAGCGCGGGAGAGACCAACAGAAAAAGAACAATCCTCCTGCAATCATGTCGATAAGTCCGTGCAGCCAAAGGGAGGTGTGGAGGAAGCGCCCTGTTAGCAATAACGCCCCGAAAGCAATACAGGAGAATGCAGCGGCTTTGTTGCTGTCTGGAGTGGAACTTTTCGATTCTTGGGTTAGTGATGGAACAAGGTTGAGCAGTGCGGCTATGAACAATAGAGTGCCAATAACGACGCAAGCGTTACGTTGACGAATGCTCAGCGAAATAAAGTTAGACAGATGCATCAACAGAAGACCAACCGTCGCCATGCTGAACAATGCAGGACGGGATTTGATCTTTTCGCGAAGCATGTGGGGCCTCATCAGACAGCAGCAACAACTCTAAATCAGCCTACGCTAACGGCGCGGGCTTCGACATCGAAGACCGCTTCGTCGGGCGCGGCAAAGAACTTTTTGTGCAGCGAACGCACAGCTTCTTCGACATCGCTTTCGTCGATCATAAAGCTCATGTTGATTTCGCTGGCGCCCTGGGAAATCATGCGGATGTTGACGTGCTGCACGGCGGTAAAGACCTGCGCCGCGATGCCGGCGTGGCCGCGAATGTCTTCGCCCACCAGGCAGATGAGGGCCTTGGCGCCTTCGTATTGCACGTCGGCGATCTGGCGGAGTTCGGCGCAGATGGCGGGGAGCGAATCGTTGGAGTCGACCGTGACGGAGATCGAAACCTCTGAGGTCGAGACCATGTCGATCGCGCACTTGTGCTTGTCGAAGATGTCGAAGACGGCCTTCAGAAAGCCGTGCGCGAGCAACATGCGGCTGGCTACGATGTCGATGATAGTGAGACGTTTTTTTGCGGCGATGCACTTGAAGGGGCTGGTGCAGGGCGCGGGGATCGCCGTGATTTTTGTCCCTTCGTTGGCGGCGTTGCGGCTGTTGAGGACCCAGACGGGGATGTTCTTCTGGACCGCCGGAAGGATGGTCGCGGGATGCAGGACTTTTGCGCCGAAGTAGGCGAGCTCGGCGGCCTCTTCGAAGCTGATCGTCTTTACGCGCAGGGCGTCGGGGCAGATGCGCGGGTCGGTGGTCATGATGCCGTTGACGTCGGTCCAGATTTCGATGGCCCCGGCGTGCAGGCCGCCGCCGACTAGCGCGGCGGTGTAGTCGGAGCCGCCGCGGCCGAGCGTGGTGGTCGCGCCTTCGGGCGTGGAGGCGATGAAGCCTCCCATGACGGGGATTTTGTTTTCGTCGACGAGTGGGAGGACGAGGTCGATGAGCGCGGTCTCGATGGCCTGTTCGTTCGGCGCGGCTTTGCCGTGGTTGCTGTCTGTGACGATGCAGTGACGGGCATCGATGTGAACGCCGTCCATGCCCAGCTCGGCGAAGGCGGCGGCGACCATGATGGACGACAGGCGCTCGCCGAAGCTGACGACCAGATCGTTGGTGCGGGGCGTGAGTTCGCCGAGCGCAGAGATGCCGTGGAGGAGTTCGTCGAGCGCGTCGAAATCGCGGTGGATGGTGGCGTGGAGCGCGTCGAGGCGGTCGCCTGAGGCGAGCAGAGAGGCGGTGTCGATGTGGCGGATGCGGAGGCGAGCGGAAATTTCGAGGGCGACGTCTTTGTCGCCGCGGCCTGCATACGCTGCGGCGGAACAGGCGAGAAGCTGGTCGGTGACTTTGGCCATCGCGGAGACTACGACGATGGGGTTGAGGCCGCGCTGGACGCGTCCGGCGACGATAGAGGCGGTGCGTTTGATTGCGGTTGCATCTTCGACGGATGTCCCGCCGAACTTCATGACGACGATATGCGGGCGGGGCGTGCTCATGCGGGCACCGCCGCTGCGATTTCGGCTGTTTGCGAAGGCCATTTGCGGAAGTCGAACTTGCCGAGGACGGCGAGGATTTCCGCGTTGAGAATGGCTGCGCCGGCGGCCCCGCGAATGGTGTTGTGCGAGAGCAGCGTGAACTTCCAGTCGAAGATGGTGCAGGGGCGCAGGCGGCCGACGGTGGTGGCCATGCC
>DASRLB010000036.1:0-2394 GCA_035648695.1 Acidobacteriaceae bacterium
GGGCGGAGGTCGCGGGCACCAACGAAAATGGGCCGATCAAAGGCTCTTTCCGGTATACGCGCGTGTATCAGCGGTCGCCCGGCGGGGCGTGGAAAATCACCAGCTTCGAGGCGACCCGCCTGCCCATTGACGGCGCGGCGAAAGATCGCGCGGACGCGGACAGCGCCCAGCCGCCTCGTCCTGAAAAGAATTGACGTCCCCATAAAAGCAAAACCCGCCGGTAAGGGCGGGCGAAGGTGCAGGACGGATGTGGCTACGCGACGTTGGCGTTGGTCAGTTGGATGTTCTGGGCCACAGCCTGGGACAGGGCCGGCTTGGCGCGCCGCACCGTATCCAGGCCGACGTTCAGGCCGCTGAGGCGGCGCATCAGGGAGCGCGTGCCTCCAGTCAAACGGGCATCTTCCGGCTCGCCGGCCATTTTGCGCATACGCGAAGCGATGTCGGCGACGCGGCTGCGCGGGTCGACGGCGCCATCCTGGGGTTGATAAAGTTTGACTTCTCCGAGCGAGGCCGGGGCCCACGCTGTCCCGCCGTGCCTGGCACGATGCGAACCCTCTTGCGCCGGGGCAAACCGGCCCTGGGGAGAAAGGCTGCTCTTAAGTTGCTCAATGGAAGAAAGTCTCATATGCACTGTCCTCTGGGGCACGTGCGCGCCAGAATTGGCGAATTGCACGATAGTTGTAGGATGGCTTGCGAACTTTAGAAGTTGCCTATACTGACCGTGGCCTGGAAGCGCTTCAACCCCTATTCCGAGACTTCCTCGGCGAGCGCCTGGCGCAAGCGTGTCCAGCTTTCGGAGAGCATTTCGGGGAGGATGCGCGTCTCGGCGACGACGGTCATAAAGTTGGTGTCTCCACTCCAGCGCGGAAGTGCATGAACATGGAGATGATGGGCAACACCGGCGCCCGCCGACTCACCCAGGTTGAGGCCCATGTTGAGGCCCTCGGGCTCGTACACCCTGCGCAAGACACGCTCGGCACGGCGCATCATGGTCATCAGCTCGATCGCGGTTTCGCCGGGCAACGCTGCCAGGCTGGATTCGTGCTTGTACGGCACGGCCATCATGTGGCCGTTGCTGTAGGGGAAGGCGTTCAGCACCAGGAAGCAGGTCCTGCCGCGCTCCAGGAGACCGATGGCTTCTTCGGCTTCGGCGCGGTCCATGCCGTATTTGATGGCGTAATCGACGGCGGCCAGCATGTTGCAGAAAACACAGTGAAAGTCGCCGGGCCATGCGGCGAGAGCTTCCGGGACGCCTTTTTTGTGGGGCGTCTCGTCCTTGGTGGTGATGTAGGCGTAGCGCCAGGGGGTGAAGAGGCGGTCCATAGTAGGAACTATAGACGAGGGACCAGGGTTCAGCGTCGTGGTTTGTGGTTTGTGGTTTGTGGGTTGTGGTTTGTGGGTGAAAGAGTGAGAGGCAGCTCAGGTTCAACAGAGATGGCGATGCAAAAAGTCTTCTGGACCCTGACCCCTGGGCCCTCGTTCTGGCTGTGTTGACCGCGTACCCCTCGACTGTTATTCTTTGTATTGAGCCCTGTGCGCGGGATTCAGTCGCAGCCGCTTCTTTACCATGCTTCACCACACTCCTGTTCACATCATCGCTTAGAGTACCCGCCTCAACCGGCGGCGGCATTTGTCGCCTCCACCTTTATAGCGATGGTCGCACGAGAGTGGACCACTGGATCTGGAGTTACATAATTCATGGCCGACAACGACCACATCCTTTCAACCGAGAGCACACCCCTGAACACGACACTCGAACCCAACGCGACCGACGCGACGACCGAAGCAGTTTCGGCGTCGACAGACCATTCCTCTAACCCCGCTTCCGAAACAGTTCCCACCCCGGAAGCAGTCCAGCACGACACACCTGTAGCGTCTCCCTTCGGAGAGACCGCGCAGCATGGCGCCGCCGATCCGATCCCAGCCATCTCCGCTGCTTCTGACGAAGCCGAGCCGGAGTATGACGCTGAAGATTTTGCCAAGGCGCTCGAAAGCTTCGACCGTGAGCAGGCCGCAGAGAAGGAATCTGCGCAGTCCCTCACCGCTGAAGAAGTCGTCGTCACCGGCACAGTTGTAAAAATTACGGATAAGCACGTCGTTGTCGATATCGGCCTGAAGTCCGAGGGATTGATTCCTCTGGACCAGGTGCTGGACCACACCGGAACGCCGAAGTTCAAAGTCGGCGACTCCGTAGAGGTAGTTGTCGAGCGTGAAGAAAACGAGGGCGGCTATCTCGTTTCGTACGAGAAAGCCCTGCGCCACAAGGTTTGGGACAAGCTCGAAGAAGCGGCCAACAACAAGACCCCCGTCAAGGGCATGGTCCTTTCGCGCGTGAAGGGCGGCCTGACTGTCGATATCGGCATCAAGGCATTCCTGCCCGGCTCGCAAGTTGAG
>DASRLB010000037.1:0-2837 GCA_035648695.1 Acidobacteriaceae bacterium
GCGGTCCGAAGAAGCTTCCGGATGCGCCGTCACTCGGGCACAAACCACTTCTTGATCGTGTAAACTTAACTGGATCAGTAATATGCCTCTGACTGCGGGCGACAAACTCGGCCCTTACGAAATCCTCGCACCCATTGGTGCTGGCGGCATGGGCGAAGTGTATCGAGCGCACGATCCGCGCCTTCGCCGCGACGTCGCCATCAAGGTTTCCGCCGAACGCTTTAGCGAGCGCTTCGAGAAGGAAGCTCGGGCGATCGCTTCCCTGAATCACACCAATGTATGCACGCTTCACGACGTCGGCCCCAACTACCTGGTAATGGAACTGGTGGAGGGTCACACGCTGGCCGAGCGGATTAAGCAAGGCGCGCTCCCACTCGATGAAGCACTCGCCATTGCCAAACAGATCGCGGATGCTCTCGAAGCCGCGCACGAGAAGGGCATCACGCATCGCGATCTGAAACCCGGCAACATCATCATCAAACCCGACGGTGGCGTGAAGGTACTCGACTTCGGACTGGCCAAAATGGGTGGCACTCCTACTGCGCAGTCGGACAATTCGCCGACGCTGACGGTGGGCGCAACTCAGGCCGGAGTCATTCTAGGCACCGCCGCTTACATGGCGCCGGAACAAGCTCGCGGCAAGGAAGTGGACAGGCGCGCCGACATCTGGGCCTTCGGCGTGGTGCTGTACGAGATGCTGACCGGTCAGAAGTTGTTTAAGGGGGACGATCTCTCGGAAACGCTGGCTTCGGTGATTAAGGAAGAGCCCAGGTTGGGCCGCGCGCCGGCGAAGACGCAACGGCTGCTCCGCTGCTGTCTCGAAAAGGACCCAACTCAGAGATTGCAATCCATCGCCGATTGGCGCTTGCTGCTGGACGACTCTCCGGCTTCTTCGAGTGTGGTGAATCAAGGGGCCGGAGGGTGGATTTGGAAGGCTGCGACCGGTGTGGCTGTTCTGATCGCTCTTGGTCTCGCGGGCTGGATGTACTTCAAGACTCAGCCGCCCGCGCAAACCATCCGTTTTGAGGTAGCCCTCCCCCAAAACGTGAGCTTCAGCCAGTACGTGTCCGTCTCCCCCGACGGCCGCAAGTTGGCCTTCAACTCCACCGGCGAACACAACGGCCTGTGGATTCGCGATCTGGATGCGCTCCAATGGCGGCAGTTGCCCGGCACTGACGGTGCGGTGAGCCCGTTCTGGTCCCCGGACAGTAAATACTTGGGGTTCGGCGTACAAAACCAACTCAAGAAGATCGATGTCTCGGGAGGCCCGGCGCAAACCCTCTGCATGCTTCCTGCCGGCGCCGTAGGATCGGGCGCCTGGAACCGCGATGGCATCATCATCTTCGGCGGCCGCGGTTCCGGCCCCTTATGGAAAGTGTCGCAGGCGGGAGGCGTCGCCACGCCGATCACATCCGTGGATGCGTCGCGTGGAGAGGCATTCCACGCGCTGCCCACATTTATGCCGGACGGTAAGCATTTTATCTATCTGCGCAATGGATCTCCGGAAGTGATCGGTATGTACGCCGGATCGCTAGACACCAAACCCGCGGAGCAATCGAACTCACGCTTCTTGGCAGGCCAGTTCGCGGCGTCCTACGTGAACAGCTACCTCTTCTTCATGCGCGACAACACGCTGATGGCGCAACCGTTCGACGCGGCCAAGCTGCAATTGATCGGTGAGCCGTCTCCCGTAGCTGAGCACGTCGGAACCACACAATCCATCGGTGTGTTTTCGGTTTCTCCCAGCGGCACTTTGGCCTATCGCGCGGGAGCCGAGACAGGAAACTATCAGCTCACCTGGTTCGACCGGCAAGGGAAGGTCTTGAGCCCCTTCGGCCAGCCCGGCGGGGACGAGGATATTGCGCTCTCGCCGGACGGAACGCGTGGCGTGGTTCGGGACACCACAACGGGAGGGGCCGGCGATCTCTGGACCCTCGACTTTGCGCGCGGCGTGCGCACCCGTTTCACGTTTCGCCAAAGCGCGGGCTCATGGGGCGTCTGGTCCCCGGACGGCAGCCGCATCGCCTTCTCGACGGGCACTCTTTTTGACACGCTGTATGATAAAGCCTCCTCCGGGGCCGGCGACGAGAAGGAACTCCTGAAGGAGCCGGGCAAGATTCACTTCCCCACCAGTTGGTCGCGCGACGGCCGGTTCTTGCTGTACTACGTCACAAACGCGCCTAAGACCGGCAGCGATATATGGGTCCTGCCACTCCAAGGCGATCACAAGCCAGCGTTATTGCTTGGCACCGACTTCAACGAAAGGCAGGCTAGCTTCTCGCCCGACATGCGCTGGATTGCCTACGCTTCCAACGAGTCCGGCCGGACCGAAATCTACGTCCGCCCGTTCCTGGCTTCCGGACCCTCCGGCGCGCCTGCGTTGGGCGAAGGCAAGTGGCAGGTCTCCAAGGACGGCGGCGATTTTCCCATTTGGCGCGCGGACGGCAAGGAGATCTTCTTCCAGGCTCCTCCCGCGGGAAGTGCCAAGATGGCCGTGGATGTGAAAGTCAGTGGAGCGGCCTTCGAGGCTGGAATTCCCCAGCGCCTATTTCAGGGTCCCATCGACTTCGGCTGGGACGTCGCTGCCGACGGCAAGCGTTTCCTCATGTCCGTGCTGCCGCTAGGCCAGCAGGCCGCCCAAGTCCCCATCACCGTGGTGCTCAACTGGCCCACGCAGTTGAAAAGGAACTAGAGGACCTCTCTCCTTCTCCGAAATCGAGCGACTGCTGGTCGAGTTCTACGGCCGGTGACGCCTGGGACAGCCTGAAAACTCCATAGAAGTGAGGTCTTTGAGATGGGTTGCCGAGATAGCGTCCGTATGGTCGGCTACACTTCCA
>DASRLB010000038.1:0-29879 GCA_035648695.1 Acidobacteriaceae bacterium
CTGCTAGGTTGCGCGCTGTGGCGTTTTTATTTCGTTGCTTTGC
Organism: Acidobacteriaceae bacterium; assembly: GCA_035648695.1. Taxonomy (GTDB): domain Bacteria; phylum Acidobacteriota; class Terriglobia; order Terriglobales; family Acidobacteriaceae; genus Granulicella. The sequence continues at coordinate 44 of DASRLB010000038.1, forward strand.
AGCGACGGGCGCCGACCGCTGCGCAGGAATTGCAGCGCGATGCGGACAATGAAGCTGGGGTTGCGGAACAGGTAGCGGCGCCACAACCGCGTGGGTTCCTGCGCCAGGCGATGCGCCCATTGCAGGCCCGCCCGCTTGATCCAGCGCGGACTGTCGCTGATGCGTCCGGTGTGGAGCAGGAATGCGGCGCCGACGCCCATCATTAGCGTGGTGTCGAGCAATGGAAGATAGCGCGCCATGAAGTGTTCCTGCTTGGGCGCGCCCAGGCCGACCCAGATGATATCGGGCTGCGCGCGATGGACCGCTTCGATCAGCGCGCGCTCCTCGTCGAACTTCATGGGACGGAACGGCGGCGTGAAGACCCCGCAGATTTTGAGGTGCGGGATGCGGGCGACGAGCTTGTCGCGCAGCTCGTCGGCCATGCCGGGCTCGCCGCCGCAGAGGAAGTGCGTGCAGCCGCGGAACTCCTCGCCGCCCATGATTTCGAGCATCATCTCGGGGCCGGCGACGCGCTCCATCGAGTGGCCCTGCATGCGGCCGACCCACACCAGGGGCATGCCGTCGGGCGCGACGATCATCGCGTCTTCGTAGATCTTCATCAGGCCCGGATCGCTCTGCGCTTCCATCACGCCGTGGACCGAGGCGAAGCAGACGTAGCCCTTGTTGTGGCGCTTGATCGCGGTGTGGAACAGCGATTTTGCGGACGCGATATCGAGAGCGTGGGCATGCACGCCGAGCACGTCGATGCGCTGTGGGGAGAGCGTGTTGCGGAGCGGTTCTTTCATAGATCACCTGGTGCGGAAAAGTCTGCCTGAGACGGCCGAAATCTAGGTATCGGGCTGCGCAGAGCGAGCTTCGAATAGAGGGCGAGATACATTGCGGCGGCTTGTTGCGGTTGCAATCCGGGCGGCGAAGATGCGGCGCCGCGAGGAAGATGGAGAGCGTTTCGGAGCGCGGTGAGGAGCGATTCGCCGGTGCCGTCCGCGGGATGGAAGAGCACGCAGCTTGGAGCGGCTGCGGCGCGAAATGTCGGGATATCGGAGCAGGCCACGCGGCAGCCTGCGGCGAGTGCTTCGGCAACCGGCAGTCCGAAGCCTTCCAACAGCGAAGGTGCGATCACGAGTTCGCATTGCGCGTAGAGCGCCGACAGAAGCGTGTCGGAAATACCGCGCAGAAACAGAACTCGGTCGTGCAAGCTGCGTTCGGCGATGATGTGATGCAGACGCGTGGTTTCTGGGCCTTCGTTACCGACGATGACCAGCTTCGTTTCAGGCGGCACGATGTTGCGGTCGAGGGCAAGACGGAAGGACCGGAGCAGCAGCCCAAGGTTCTTGTTGGCGCGATGTTGCGCGACGCAGAGCAGGAATGGATTGCCCTGAATTGCCTGCGGGAAAACAGTGCCGCCCTTCTCGCGGGAGAGGCCGATCGAATTGGGGACCACGCTGGTTTTCTCCAGGCGCAGCGCGGGAAAGAGCTCATGCAGCCGGGTGCGCGTCGGCTCCGACACGCAGGTGATGGCGTCGGCATTTTTCAGGCAGTGTCGGAGAACCGCACGGTTGAGCCAAGCTCTGTGCGCCCCGAAGTTGCGCGGGATATCGAAGGGATAGAGATCGTGAAGGCTGACGACGACCGGGACAGTGTAAGCCGAGCGCCGTAACGGCATGGGATAGGCGAGGTGAACGACGTCCGCGTCCTGTGCGCGAGCAAGCGAAGGCAGAGTCCGCAAGTACCAGAGGTTGCGCGACACGGAGCGGTTCGCTATCGCAATCGGAAGGATTTCCAGCCGGGCAACGTCGAGGTGAAAGGCATCGCGGAAATAGCCGGCCTGCCACTCGCCGGTGAGCAACGTCACCTTGCGCACGGAAGAAAATGCGAGCACGCCGCGCGCGATGTTGGCGGCGTGGCGGCACACACCCGAAGGCGAGGTTGCGGCCGAGACTGCGGCGATGACGAGATGCATGGACAACCTCCTTGCTTCAGCGGATGGGGCGCTCGCGCGCGATGATGCGATCGGGCAGGTAGTGGCCGCGGAAAAGCTTCTCGGTATAACGCACCGCTGCGGCTGCAATTTGACATGCGCCGAGACAAACGGAGCGCAGTGCCCTGTTCCTCACAGCGAGGGCAACGGGCGAGTATTTGAGCATCGTCACGCGGCTTTCGGCGAGCTGCCGCGCGGCGACTGTGCACGTCTTGCTCGCGGAATGAAAGCGGAAGTCCGCCAGCAGCGCGGGTATGTGCTTGAAGCGATAGCCGCGCGCTGCGAGCCGTGCGAAGAAGTCGTGGTCCATCGCATATTGCAGGGACTCGTCGAGCAGGTTGCCTTCGTCGAAGATGCGGCGGCGGAAGAAGCAGGAAGTTGTCGGGATGTAGAGGACGTGGTGATAGAAGAGGACGAGGCGGCTGAAGTCGATTTCGCGCCGAACGCGGAGTTGCGCGCCGCGCTCATCCATGAGCGTGTAGTCGCCGTAGAGGATGTCGATGCCAGGATTTTGCGCAAACACTTTTTCGACGATGTCGAAGCAGCCGGGCCGATAGCGATCGTCGGTATTGAGCCAGCCGATGATGTCTCCGGTGGCGAGTCGCAGGCCTTTGTTCATTGCCTGCGTCTGACCGCCGTCGCGCTCGGAAGTCCAATGCAGGTGTTGCCACTCGGGACCGGTTTTGGCGTTGAGGATTGCCAATGTTTCGTCCGTGGACGCGCCATCGCAGAGGATGTGTTCGACATCCGCATGGCCCTGGGAGCGGACGCTTTCGAGCATCTCGTCGAGGAACGCTCCCTGGTTTCGCGAGGCAGTGACGATGGAGATTCTGCTCATGACGCGGTTGCCTCCGGGGCTTCCGGCGGCGGCTGCGCCAGCGCCAGTGCAAGAGCCGCGAACAGCCAGAGAGGAAGAGAGAGGCCGAAGTTCGCCGTATCCGCAAACCCGCGGATCGCGCAAAAAATCGCGAGCACCCAGGCGAGTTTGCCGTATGACCGCTCGCGGCTGCGCCTTCCGGCACGGAAGAGCGCGAGGTAGGCGCCGATGGTGACGGCGACGCCCAGCAAACCGAATTCGAAGAACTGCTGCAGGAGTTCGTTGTGCGCGTGCCAGGGTTGGAAGGCGCCGAACGCCGGCATGAGCGCGCGGAACGAGTAGAGACCGTGGCCTATCCAGGGCTGCTCGAGCGACATGGAAAATGCCACGGCCCAGATGGCCGTGCGGCCGGTGAGGGTCTCCGCCGCATTGCCCGAATCGTTTTCGTACATGGTGAAGTAGGCGCTGAGAATGCTCCAGAAGACGGCCACCGCAACCGCGCCGCCCGCCGCAATCTTGATCTTCGCGGCCCTGGATATCTGCTTTTCTGTCAAAAGGTAAAACGCTTCCGCGATCAAGAAGGCGATGATGGAGGTCTTGCTGATGGTGCGCAGGAGCGCGAGGGCGAGGCCGATCGAGCACCATCTCCACAGGCGGGCGTTAGCAACCGACGCGAGATGCTGGGCGAGAAAAAACGCGAGCGCGCAGTACAGTCCGACAAGATTCGGGACCAGGTAGTCTTCGTGGCCTATGCGCATGTCGGGCAGAGTAGGCGAGAGCCAGGCGATGGCGGCAACCAGACAGGCCCCGACGACGAAGCCCTTCAACATGGCGTCTATTTGCTGCTTCAGGTCGCGCCCTTTCGCGAGCAACGGGACGGTCGCGACTTCAATCATCATGCCGGTCCAATACACGGTTGCGACCAGCGTCGATTCTGCCTGTGTCCAAAGCAGGCTGGCGCCGGAGAGCGCGAGATAGGCCGCGAGCCAACGAAGTATCGGGCTGCGAAAAAGCAGCGCGGCCGAAAATTCGCTGTCCCCGAGCGTATATAGAATTCCCGCCACGAACAGCAAGCCGCTTAGCACCAGGATGAACTCGCCGCCCAGAGCGGGGTTGGATTGGAACGCGAGATAGACGATGCATGCGCGGAACGCGAAAAAGAACCCCGCCGCGAATTGGAGCGGCATGCGGAGGCCGCCCACACTGGCTATGTCATCGATGCGTGCCGCATGGCTGGCCGTCATCACAACGCCTCCAACATTGCCGAAGCTTTGCCGGCACCGGCCTGTGCGGTGCGCAGCGCGTTATGCAGGGGGCGATAGATGAGCAACGCGACCAGGCCGTAGACGATGCGGCCCGAGGCGGCGCCGACGATGCCGAAACGAGGCGCGAGAACGGCAATCGCAGCCAGCATGACGGCCGCGCCGCCGAGGTTGGTGAGTGCCAGCACCTTCATCCTGCCCACGCCCATCAGAACGTAGGAGCCGGTCACGTTGAGGCCCACGAGCGCGAAGGCGCACGCCGTTACGGTGAGTGCGGTGGTGGCGTGCGCGGCGAAATCTTCACCAAGCCACAGGCGCAGGATGGGATGGCTGCCGAAGATGACGGGCGCCGCAAGAAGCGCGACGACCGCGACATTGGCGGCGAAGGCCGCGGCAAACTTCCGGCGCATCGCCGCGACGCTGAGGATGCCGAGCCGCGCGGCGATGTACGGGAAGATGATTTGCAGGCCGGCGCTGGCGATGCCGTGAATCGGCGCGGCAGCCTGCACCGAGATGCTGTAGTAGGTGAGCGCGTGCGTGCCCAGCAGATAGCCGACGAGAAAGCGGTCGGCTTGCCCGGTCAGCAGGCCGACGATGCCCTGCAACCAACTGAAGCAGCCAAAGCTGAAGAGTTCCTTGATGGTGGCGCGGTCCCAACTCGGCAGCAGGCTGCGCAGCGCGAGGCCGCGCCAGAGAATGACCATCTGCGCGGCCAGGCTGAGGAGCGACACGAGCAGCGTCACGACCATGATGGTGACCGTCCCGCGTCCCGTTGCGGCGATGACGACAGCGGAGCCGATGATGGCGATGCGGGCGGCGACGGTGAACCGCGCGGCGATGTCGAAACGCTCATACGCGCGCTGGGTACAGAGAAAGACGCTCTCCACCACTCTCACCAGCAAGAGGACGCAGCCGATCGAAAGCGCGCGCTGATAACTGACGCGGAGGTCCGCGGTGACGTGCGGCAGGTGCGCGACCAACAGCGGCGTGAACAGCCACAGCAGCGCCGCGACGGCGGTCCCGAGCGTGAGGTTGATGGCGAACAGCGTGCGGATGATGCGCTCGACGCCGGTCTGCCGGTTGCGCCCGCGACACGCCGAGATGTACTTGACGGCCGCGTCTCCGAAGCCCGCGGAGAGCAGCATTCCACCGGTGACGGCGGCGCTGGCGAGCAGCCAGATCGCGTACTGCTCGACGCCGAGACGGTGCAAAAGAAACGGCGCCGAACACAGCATCAGGATGGGCAGCGAAATATATTCCGCGATGCCGTAGGTCGCGTTGGAGACGTGTACGCTGCGCAGCCGGACGGAGAGCGTCATGGATGCACCTCCTCGCCGGACGGGGCTGCGCGGCGCGGCAAGGATGCTCGCACATGGTGCGCAACTACTTTAAGATCGTCGCCTTCATCCAGTTCGTTCCAGGTTTTTTCGATCAGCAGTAGAAGTGACGCGATCAGCAGCGCGCCGAAGGTTCCGCCGAGCATGAAGTAGCGGCGTATGGGGAAGGATTTCTTCTCGGGCCAGCCGGCGGAGTCGACGACGCTTACGGTCCCAATGTCTTTCGCTTCCTGGATTCGCGCGGTTTCATACTCGGCGGAAAGAAGGTCGTAGACGGCCTCTTCCACACGCACATGGCGATAGAGGTTGGCATAGCGCACGCCGAGTTCGGGCAGGCGGCGCAGCGGCGGATAGAGGTCGCCGCTCGACTGGGCCTGCGTTTCGCCGGGATCGAACGCGGAGCCGCCCATCTTGTCGAGCTCGCGTTGCAACACGCCGATGCGCTCTCGCGTGGAGCGCACGCGGACGTTCTGGTCGCCGTAAATCTGGCGAAGCGACTCGAGCCCCGACTGGGCGACGATCAACTCCGCCTGCAACTTTGCGCCCGCGTCGACGGTGGCGCGGGTCTGCTCCTTGATGTCGATGGTGGACGTGCTGCTGGAGAACTGGCTCAACTGTTCTTCTGCGTCGTCGAGCTCTTTTACAACCGAGACGAGGCGCTGTTCGATGAACTCGCGCTCGCGCCGCGCGGAGGACGTACTCACCCGCGCCATCAGCTTGTTGAGCTCTTCCACGTAGCCGTTGGCGAGGTCGCGGGCGCGTTGCCGGTCGGTGTCGGAGGTAACGATCGTGATGACGCCGCTCTTTTTGTTCTCGGTAATTTTCGTTCTCGCGGCCAGCTTCTTGACGGTGTCCCTCATGTACCTCGTGTGGTAGACCTGCTGGAGATGGAAGCGGTCGATGAGACCGCCCGTAACCGAGCCGCTTTGCAGCAGATCGATGTAGAGGTCGCCGCTGGTCTTGCCGCCGAGCAGGCCACTGGCCAGCGACCCGAGTCCTCCGGTGGTCCCGCCCGCTCGGCCCGCGAGCATGGTGAGCAATGCCGCGCTTCCGCCTTGCTGTTCGGGCGGCATGATGCTTGTGCCGGAGTCGTAACGCTCGGAAATCACGAAGGCGAACACCGTGCTGAGGACCAGCGCAACGATTCCGACCCACAAAAGCGTGCGGCGGCGGCCCCAGAGATAGAGCAGATTTTTCGCCCACGGCGCTTTCGCGGCGCTTGCGGCAGGATCGCGTTGTGGGGTGGACGTTTCCATGGCGGCGGCTATAGTCCCGCGATCGCCAACGGGATCGCGACCGATGAGAAGAGTTGCGCGGTGATGAGCATGTTCTTCCAGAACATCGAGCCGCCGATAATTTTCAGCGGCACGACGATCACGTCGCCGGGGTCGAGCCGCGTGGAGAGAACATCGCCCTGATACCAACTGTTGGAACGGCGTCCGACGACGTCGCCGTTGGCGCGGACGATGAATATCTCCTTGTTGTTGGCGAAGTCGGTTGTGCCGCCGGAGTGCTTGAGGTACCAGCCCGCGGTCTCGTGGGGCACGTAGGTGATCGCGGAGGCGTTGTAGACCTGGCCGCTGACCAGGATGAACCCCGGACGCTTGGGAACGATAAGCACGTCGCCGGCGCGCAGCTCGATGTCGGCGGGAGTGTTTTCCCACGAGCCGATGTCGGCGTCGATGCGGACCACGAGCCGTCCGGTCGCGGGCTGGCTGCGCAGACGCTGCAATACCTGGTCCTGTTGCGCCTGGAGGAGTTGCAGGGTCTGGGCCTGGTCGGTGCCGGATGCGTTGGTGCCGAGCTGGGCCGCGACCGAGGTCGTCTCGATTTGATGAATGAGCTGGGCGCGGCTTTTCTCTTCCAGATCGCGCACCTGGAGGCGAAGGAGGATCGCTCCCCGAGGATAGGCTGTCGGCCGGAAACCGCCGGCGCGGCGCAGCACGGAGCTGAGTTTCTCGCCTTCCTGCAAGCCGTACGTGCCGGGATAGGCGACTTCACCGTTGATGCGGACCGACGCGCCGATGTCGTTCCAGCCGGTGACTTGATGGACTGTGAGCACGTCGCCGGACTTGAGCGGCGGATCGCCGGGGCCGCCGCTGTGCTGGACGGCTTCGCCGATAGCGACGGTGGCGCGGCGTCCGCTGATGGCCTTGCCGTCTTCGACTTCGTAGCTGGCGAGGTCGGCGTCCGAACGCAGGGCGCTGCGGGTGAAGCCGCCGGCCATCTTGACCAGTTCTCCGGCGGTCATCCCGCTGGAGAGCGAGTAAACGCCGGGTCGCAATACTTCTCCGCGGACTGTGACTTTGGGCGCGTCGGCTTCGTAACGGCCGGTGATGCGGACCGTGTCGAGTGGACGAAGCGGGATGGAAGTCTTTCCGGCGAGCGCGTCGGTGAGGTTGAATTCGATCGTCTCGGGGCGCAGGTCGGGCGGCATCAGGCGGATGATTTCGCCGTGCTCCGACGGCTCTGGCAAAAGGTCCTGGTAGGAGCGGATGACGTCGGTCAGGGTCATGTCGTCCTGGTAGGGGACGCGGCCGGGGCGGACGACGTGGCCTTCGAGGTAGACGGTGCTGTTGCTCCACGGAACTATGGGAGCGACGACGACTTTGTCGCCGTCCATTACTGAAAAAGTTTCGAGCGCGTGACGTAGCGCGGGGAGGTCGTCGGAAGCGGTACCAATGCGGAGGGTTTCGCGATGATCGTTAGCGGCGACGCGCTCGACGCTGATGTGGCGCAGGGCGGCGGTGACCTGGATTCCGCCGGCGTCGTCGAGCACTTCGGAGAGCTTGGTTTCGCCCTTGAGCTCGTAGATTGCCGGACGCTTTACGCTGCCCGCGACGGTAATTTGCGGGCCGGCAGGAGGGACGAGGATGGTGTCGCCGTCTTCAAGCTGCTGCGTGGGAATGCGAATGCCGTGCAGCAGGAAGTCGTACAGATCGATCTCGCCGACGACCGTAGCGCCGCGCATGTGACGCAGCGTACGGAGGGAGCCGACGCCGGTCGGGCCTCCCGCGGCGTAGAGCGCGTTGAGCGGCGAGGAGAGGGAGTGGAGGTCGTAGGCGCCCGGACGCTGCACATCGCCGACGACGTAGACCCTGACGGTGCGCAGACGCGCGAGGGTTACATCGACATGCGCGCTGCGAAATTGCGGCGCGAGGATTCTTTGCAGCATGTCCTGCGCCTGGCCGAGCTTGATGCCGGCGAGGGCGACAGGGCCGACTTCCGGCAGCGCGATTTTGCCCGACGAATCGACGGTCCGCGACAGCGTTTGCGAGACGCCGCCCCAGATCGTGATGGAGAGCCCATCGCCGGGGCCGAGCACGTAGTCGGGGCCGATGGGGAGATCGAGCGCGGAAGCCTGCGCCGAAGACGAAGCGGCCTGCCCCATCGGACTGCGGCGGACAAACACATCCGCCCCGAAGCGCGTGAGGGTTTGCTGCTGCGCGGGCACCTGGGTGTAGAGGTCGTGCAGTGCGAGCAGATTGTAGGGCGTCGGTTTGTGCAGCAGCTCGGGGCCGGCGTCGGTCTTGGTGCGGTCTTTATCGGTCTGCGGCGTCCGCCGAGGCAATGCCGGAAAGCGCTGCTGGCTGCCGTTCTGGCGCTGCGTTTGCTGGGTTGCGTCCAGACCGCTTTGCTGCGGCGGGAATTGCAGACGGTCCAACTGCTGCGCCAGGTCGATGTCCGTATCGGACGGGTTGGCGCGATCGATGGAGGCGAGAGCATCAGGATCTCCGCTGAGAAGTCCCGCGCCTGAGGTGTTGCCGGCGGGCAAGCCGGTTTTCGACGAGAGTGACTGGTCCATGCGCGAATTCATGGGAACCGCGGTCAGCCCGGGCGTCTCGCGGATTTCGTCCTCTGTCACGTAGCCGCGCGCTTCCAGCAAAAGCGTGGCCGAAGCGCGAAAACTCGGGTCGCCTGCGATGCGGCGGTACAACATCTCGTCGCTAATACCGTCGTCTTGTATCGGAAGTCCGGCGTCGCGATATTTTTCGGCGAGCAGTTGCTTCAACTCGACGGCGATCTCGGGGCGCTGCTGCAAGAGGTCGAGGATGCGGCCCGCCGGAAGGCTCCACTCCGCGTCCGCGGCTTGCTGCCGCTGTGCAGCGGAGGTCCCGTATGGAGAATTTTCGGAGGGCGAAGAGGTCGTATCGGCGGACGGCGGCAGGGAGTCGCCGGCATTGCTCGATGGCGAATCCGTGGTCCGGGGAAGTGAGTCGCCGGGCGATGGCGACTGCGCATACGTGCCGACGGAAAACAGAAATAGAAACACCAGTGCTACGCAGTTGGAACGCCAGCCAGACTTGCTCATAGCAGGCCTCGCTCGTCTGCCGCGACCAGCGGCGGGCGCGGCTGCTGAGCGGTTGCCACAATTTTTTTCCAACGCGGAGCTTCCAACAAATATCTCCAGCCTTCGACAAAATGAAAACGCAGGCGAAAGAGGAAGAAACTCATTTGCGCCGACCATCCTCGCAGCCGCGGCGCGATGCCCGGCCCCGCGGCCCCGTAGACAATGCGCGGAGCGTTGTGCAGCGGCAGCAGCCTGTGGCGTTTCGCGCGGCGTTGCGCGGCGCCGGTTGCAGGCGACGCATCGGGCTGCAGCAGGTAGAGCTTGGTGCCGGGGAAATCGGCCATAATCGACTGACGGCCGTAGCGGTCGAGCCACAACTGCAGGCGCGGATCCAAAGCGTCGACGGCCCATGCTGTGAGTTCTTCCGGCGCGAAGCTGCCGAATGCGATTGTCGTCAGCGCGATGGCGGCCCCGATCGCGGTTTGCAGTTCCCTGTCCGCCGCGGCCTGCTCGCGCACCTGTTGCCAGAAGGCGCGGTCGTCTTTCCAATGCAAAACGCTGTGGCGAAATTCGAGCAGCCAGCTTAGCCGTATCCACTCTCCGCGCATGTGCTTCAGGACATGCGCGGCCTGCGCGGTGAACCGCTCGGGTTCGCTGAGTACGGGAAACGAAAACTCCTGCCACGTCGACCACTCGCGCCGGGCCGCGAGTTCCGGCGCCGCTTGACTGGGCGCGAAGTGAATTTCAACGCAGCGCTGCGGTTTTGGCTTGTAGAGATCGTCCACCGACGGCAGCGTGGATGCGCCCGCCTTGAACTCCCAGACGCTTCCGCTGACTGCCGTGAGGACATAGTTGAGCGCGGCAAGCGTGACCGCGCAGGACTGGATCTGCCGCATCTCGATGAGCAGATCAAGGTCGAACTGCAGCCGCAGCGCCGGGTCGGCGCAGGCGTGCGGGACGAGCGAAATGCCCTTCAGGTTCACGAACGTAATTCCCGATGCCGTGAGGGCGCGGTTGATTCGCGCCAACTCCGCAAAGTTGTCGGCGGTGCGCTCGCGGTTGTCGCTGAGGTTGCGCTCCAAGCGTTGCAGCACGGTCGCGGGCAGGGAGGTTTCGAGGCCAAGTGTTTTGACACGGTCCAGAAAGTAGACCGCGAGCCCGCTGGCATCGAGCCAGCGATAGGTTGCGGCCCATGCATCGGTCGAAAAAGAAGCAAGACGAGCCCCAGGATTCTCCGCGGGCGGAAGGTGGAAGGTCGCGAGTATCGTGTCGGCTAACGGCCTGTGCATGGGTCTCCCTTCAGCGGCGCGCGAATTTAGTGCTGGTACATTTCGGGTTCGCCGGCGCTGCCTGCCGGTGGAAGATTGCGCACGTACAGCACGGTGGACCAGATTTCCTCATCGCTTAGAATGCCGCTGGAACCGGGCATTCCAGACGGCCACAGGCCGTTGTCGATGATCCACTTCAACTGGCCGTCGGTGTAGGACTGCACATCCGGAGACTTGAGCGAAGGGACGGGCGGCGACATGCGAGCCGCGAACGGCACGCCGGTGTTTTGGCCGTCCAGCCCGTGGCACGCGACACAGTAATGCGAGAATGCCTCCTTGCCCGCCGCGATGTTTTGCGGGGTCGTGGCAAGCGGATTTTTCTGCTTCTTATTGCCGACCGTGACGTGATGCTTGAACGCCGTCATCACCTTGGTTTCCGCTTTGCCGGAGGGCGTCGCCTTGCAGCCGCACAGCGCGATCGGCAAGGCGGTCAGGATCAACGCGGTCGCACGAGGTCGTCGAATCATTCGGTCACATGCATCGTCAGGATCATGGTGCCGTGGCCGGAGCCGCAGAAGTGTGAACAGTGGCCGACGAACGTCCCAACCTTGTCGGGCGTGAACGCGAGTTCGGTGGTGCCCGCGGTGCCGATGTCCGCCTTCAGGCCGAGGTCGGCGAACTTTATGCCGTGGGCGACGTCGGTGGAGTGCAGCACGAGGACTACCGGCTCTCCCTTCTTCACAGTTATTTCGGCAGGAACATAGGCAAAGCGCTTCGCTGTAACCTCGATGCGGCGTGGCGCCTGAGCGGCATGCGCGGGCGGGGTCTCGCGGACCGCACAGAGCAGGAGGAGGCACGGAACGAGAGCGGTCCATGCAAGCCTGCGGAGCGGAAATGTTCTTTTCATGTCGGACCTCTTTGGAAAGCGTCATGCGATGCCGGGGTGAAGACTCGGGCGCCGGATGGTTTGTTTCGTTGTCGCGACGGAAATCGGCGGGGTGTGTTGTCGCACCCCGCCGCATGCAAACCTATCGTGCAGCGAGCATGGTCTGGAGACGACCCATGAATAAACCATCGGAAAAGTGGAGCAGCGGTCCATGCATCAAAAGCTACGGGCAGCGGCTGGGAGAGTTGTCACGGCGCGATACTGCCGTTGTCATCCGTTTGTAATCACAACGGCGGGCAGCAGGCGCTCGACAAGTTCTTCGCGGGAGACGCCTTGCGCAAGGAAGATAAGCAGCTCGCGGCTTTCGGCGTCGTACATCAGCACCGTGTTGGTGCCGCGCAACACGGTGCGCAGGCAACCGGCGTCGAGTTGCGTCAGGGCTTCGCCATCCTGCGGGAGAGAATGTTCAACGATGAGTTTGAGGTGCTCGATGGAGCGAAGAAGCGCGTTCGGCGAGGCATTGCTAAAGTGCTCCAGCAGATACTGCTCGTACACGGCGTCGTTCGATTCGATGCGAAGCTCGCCCTCCGGATGGCAGAGTACGGTGGCGTGCGGCGTCGGCACAAATCGGCGTAGAAGATCGACGTCGGGGCCGTTCATGCGGTCGCCTCTCTGCGCCGGGCCTCAAAAAATGTGTCCAGCTCTTGGGCGATGCGCGCAGGATTTCCGCGGCATTCAAACTTCCAGCAGGGCAGCGCCGCGACCGCGTCCATCAGCACGGAACGGGCCCTTGAGGCTTCCGCCAACTGGGGGGGAAAGCGCTCGACGCTGCCTTCCATGTAGCGGCGGGCGGCAGCGCGGTCGAGCGGTGTGAACCGGCTGGCGGGCACGCCGGTGCGGTGGTAAAAGATGAGCAGACGGGGCATGCACTGCCGTTCGAGGCGCACACCAAATGCCTGCTCCACGCGCACTTCGAAGGCCAGTTCCCCGTTCATCGAGGTGTGGACCTGGTGCTCATTCAACTGACCGAAGTAGCGCGCCGCGTCCGGAAGCAACTTCACCCGCGCCGCCGTTCCGTGCGCGGTAAGCAGCCCGGACGAGACCGTGCAGTAGGTCCAATCGTCGGAGATGTAGTCGAAGTTTCGCTGCGCGAGGGCGACCGCGAGCGTGGACTTACCCGCGCCGGATTCGCCGGCAATCAGCATCCCGAAACCTTCGCGCGCGAGGCAGGCGCTGTGCAGCGGCAACACATCGATGGTCGCCCCCAACACTCCGGCCATGATCGGCAAGAGGGTCCTGGGCCAGAACTCCGCATCGCGCGCCACGGTCTCTGAAACTTTCGCCGTTACGATTCGGCGGCGCAGGTCGAAGACGAAGACGTTCGCCGCGCCGAAGGAGGCGACGACGACGTGGTGCATCCCGCGAAAATGCGGCGCGGCCAGGGGTGACTCGTCACCGGCGAGCACGTCGACGTTCAACTCGCAGACCGTTTGCGCGAGCCAGGCAACCGTAGATCGCAGCACGTTTTCCGCCAGCGCTGCCGAGTCGGTAGACAGCGTGCAGCCGGCGCCGGCCAGCGAAAACGTCAGTTCGATTTTGCGCTCGATAGCGTACGCTCCCGTGGCCGCAAAAAGCAGCTTCCGCAATGCGACTGTAAACCTACGCTGGGCCGCTACAGCACGGTCCAGCCAAAGATTACAAATTACTGACAGCGCCATGACATGGTTCGGTGCTAGCCGCTTTTATGGTTGCACCAGTACATCGACGAGGCCACCACCCTGAGCCGCTCCCGCAAAATCGTCTTCTTCTTCCCTTCGTTCGCCAGCACGGACGCCACCGCTCCGCTGGGCATCCTCGCCGTCTCCACGCCCCTGGAACGCGCCGGGTACAGCATCACGATTGTCGACTCCACCATCACGCCCAACTTTCAACAGCGGGTGCTTGAAGAGGTGAAAGACGCTATCTGCCTGGGTGTTTCGCTGGTTACCGGGCCCATGATCCGCGAGACCGCGGAGATCGCCAAAGCCGTCAAAGCGTGGGACCCGGACTTCCCCGTCATCCTTGGTGGCTGGCATCCGTCGCTGCTGCCGCACCAAACTTTGGAAGCGCCTTATATCGACTACGTGGTGCGCGGCCAGGGTGAGGACGCGATGCTGGAACTGGTGCGCCACATCGAGAGTGGCGCGGCGCCGGACCTGATTGCGGGAATCGGCTTCAAGCGCGACGGCCGCATCATCTTCACACCCGAACGCGCGCTCCGTCCCATCGCCGACATGCCGCCCAAGGCCTACCATCTCGCGGACTTCGACGCGTATGAGCGCGCCTGCGGACGCCGCTGGGCAATGTACACCTCCAGCTTCGCGTGCCCCTTCAACTGCGCCTACTGCACCAACGCCGGCGTCTACGGACGGAAGTGGAACGCACTTGAGCCCGGGCAGTTTGTGGAAGAGACCGTGGACCTGACCCGACGTTACAACCTGGAAATGCTATGGATCGTCGACGATAACTTCCTTGTCGACCTGGACCGGGCTCGCGGCATCGCTGAAGGTCTGGTCGGGGCCGGCTCCGAGTACAAGTGGAGCATCCAGGCTACGACCAATCTTGTCGCTCGCCTTTCGCTGGAGGACATGAAGCTGCTGCACCGCGCCGGGCTCCAGCAAATCTGCCAGGGCGCCGAGTCCGGCTCGCGCAAGGTCCTCGATGCGATGAACAAGGGCTTCCAGAACTTCGAGTCCATTTACGAAAGCGCGCAACGCTGTGTCGACGCCGGGATCCGGCCGTCGTTCAACATCATCTTTGCCTTCCCCGGCGAAGGCCCCAAGGAGCGCCGCGAAACCGTGGCTTTCATGATGGACATGTGCCGCAAATTTCCCGGCGCCGAATTCTGGACCAATATTTTCACGCCTTATCCCGGCTCGCCCATCTTCCAGCGCACCGCTGAACTCGGCATCGAAACGCCCGCCAACTTCGAAGCCTGGGCAGACTTTTTCCCCCGCTACACCGAGCTTCCGTGGCTCAAGGGCCGCGACCATCAACGCCTGCAGGTCACCCGCGACTATCTCCGCATGGCGTTCGATCGCATTCCCATCACCGCGGACACGCGTTCCAAGCCGGTGCGGCTCGCGCAGAAAGCGATGTCGCTGCCCGCGCGCTGGCGGCTTGACCACGACGTCTACCGTTTTCCGGTCGAGGTCTGGATCAACAACAAAATTAAGCAGCGCGCGATCGCGAAGCCGAACGTCGATGCCAAGCGCCTGGCCCGCACCCCCGCGGAGGCAGCCACATGCTGAACCGCGGAAAGGTCGTCCTCTTCTATCCCAAGTATGAGGGCGCGCCGCTGGGTGCTCCACTGTGCCTGCTGGCTCTGGCTGCGACACTGCGCGAAGGCGGTTACGAACCTGCAATGGTGGACGCCGCCATCGTGCCCAACTATCTCGAAGTAATCGCCGCGCACATGGAGGATGCTATTTGTCTCGGCATCTCCGTCCTCACTGGACCGATGATTGGCGGGGCGATCGAAGCCTCGATGGAGATCAAGAAGCGCTTTCCGAAGAGCAAAATTATTTTCGGCGGCTGGCACCCGACGCTCGTTCCCGACGAGACGCTGCGGGAGCCGTATGTCGATATCGTCGTTCGCGGGCAGGGCGAAATTACGCTGCTCGAAGTGGTGAACGCGCTCGCGAACGGCGGCCCGCTGAAAGACATTCACGGCATCTCGTGGAAGACCGGCGCTATCCACACGCACAATCCAGACCGCAAGGTTGAACAGCTCGATGCACTGCCGCTGCCGACGTTCGACCTCGTCGACTACGACGAATATGAGCGCGTCGGAGGGATGCGCAAGCTGGCGTATGCGACCAGCATCGGCTGCCCCTACGCCTGCAACTACTGCACTGATATGGTCTTCTACAAGCGCCGCTTCAATGCGCTTCCCGCCGAGCGCGTGGTGGAAGAGATGACCACGCTGGTGACGAAGTACAAGGTCACGGAGGTCGCGCTGCTCGACTCCAACTTCCCCGTCGACCTGCGTCGCGCGCTCGACATTGCGCGGGGCATTCGCGACTCCGGCGTGAAGTTCAAGTGGACATTTCAGGCCTCCACCGACTTCCTCAGCCGCATGAGCGACGACGAAGTGCGGCTGCTCGGCGAAGCCGGCGTGTCGCACATGGGGTTCGGCACCGAGTCCACTTCGGAAGCCGTGCTGAAGCTGATGAACAAGCGCCACCAGCGCGTCAACGAGATGTATATCACCGCGCAGAAGGCACAGATCGGCGGCATCAAGGTCACCTTCAACCTCATCCTCGGCTACCCCGGCGAGACCGAGGCCGACCGCGTCATCACCTTCCAGACGATGAGCGACATTGCACGCAAGTTCAGCAACGTGAGTTTCTCGCCGAACATTTTCACGCCGTATCCGGGCATCCCCATCTGGCCGCAACTGCGCGAGCTTGGAGTGTACGAACCCAAGACACTGCGCCAATGGATGAACATGCCGCTGGGCGGCAGCAGCCTTCCGTGGCTGAAGGGCGAAGAGCTTAGCCGCCTTCATCGCATGATGGATTACTTCCTGCTCAATAGCCAGCTCTATCGCAAAACGAAACACGCCTCCGCGGTCCGCTCCGCAGTGCGACTGCTGGTCAGCGAGCCGATCCGCTGGCGCATGAAGTCGAGCCGCTATGCCTTCCCATGGGAACTGTGGGTCGCCAAAATTTCCGAGGACCTCGTCTCGCGGCGTTCTCTGGTCACCGGTCAAGAGCTGCCCGCGATCGACGCGGCGGGCGCGTGCTGAGGCCAGGGAGAACTCATGACCGACGTCGTTCTCACACACTCGTATCACCTGGCAAACGATTCGAAGCAGCTTCGGAAGATGCAGCCGTACGCGCCGCTGGGCACGCTCTACGCCGCGGCCGCGTTACGCAGCGCCGGCGTCAGCGTCGCGGTGTTCGACACAACGTTGCAGGACCCGCTCGACTCCTTCGCGCAAGTGCTGCGCCGCCATCGGCCCGGCATCGTCGTCATCTATGAAGACGATTTCAACTTCCTTTCCAAGATGTGCCTGACCTCGATGCGCGCTACGGCGAAACGCATCACGCATATTGCGCAAGACGCCGGCGCCATCGTCATCGCGCATGGATCGGACGCGAGCGATCATGCCGCCGACTACCTTGAAGCCGGAGTGGATTACGTGCTGACGGGAGAGGCCGAACAGATCCTCGCCGAGCTTTGCTCCAACTTGCTGGCCGAGCGACCGGTCGGGTGTATTCCCGGCGTTCTGCGCCGCGATGCGCGAGGCCATCTTGTCAGCAGCACTTCAGAGAGTGTGAAAAACCTCGGCTGGTCGAAGATTCCGCGGGCCGCGCGGGAGCTCATCGACCTTGAGCCCTATCGCGAAGCGTGGACCGGCGCGCACGGATATTTCTCTGCCAACGTCGTCGCCAGCCGCGGTTGTCCGTTTCATTGCAACTGGTGCGCGAAGCCTATCTCCGGAAATAAATTTCAAGTGCGTCCCGCCGATGCCGTGGTCGCTGAGATTCGCGAACTCAAAGAGCTTTATGGCGTACAGCACATTTGGTTCGGCGACGATATTTTTGCGCTCAATCGCAAGTGGACGGAGGAATTCGCCGACGCGATGCAGAGCCAGAAATGCGTTCTCCCATTCAAGATTCAATCGCGCGCCGACCTCATGACGCAGTCGACGGTCGATGCGCTGGCGCGCGCGGGCTGCGCCGAGGTGTGGATGGGCATCGAGTCCGGTTCACAGGCCATCCTCGACGCCATGGACAAGGGCCTTCGCGTCGCGGACGTGGACGGAGCACGCGAGCGCCTCAGGGCCGCCGGAATTCGCGCCTGCTACTTTCTGCAATTCGGTTATCCCGGTGAGTCGTGGGCGGAAATTCAACAAACGCTCGCGCTAGTCCGCTCCACGCGGCCCGACGACATTGGCGTTTCCGTATCGTATCCATTGCCGGGCACGGCATTCTACGAGCGCGTCCGCGCGCAGATTGGTTCGAAGCGCAACTGGACCGACAGCGACGACCTCTGCGTCATGTTCACGGCGGCCTACAACAACGAGTTCTACCTCGCGCTCCGCGATGCATTGCACGCGGAAGTCGATTCGTGGAAGCCCGGAAGCACAGTCGCCGCGGCCTCGGTTCGCGCGTCCTGGGAGAGCCTGCGGGAACGCGAAGCGGGGGCCCGCAATCCAAATGCCACGGAGTTCGCAACTCCGACATCGATCGCCGCGAGCCGCACGCAGGACTTCGTTCCGTTGCAACAACTAAGTGCCGCGGGAGGCCACGCATAGTGCCGGACATCCTCCTCACGCACGGCTACTTCCTCTACGAGGACCCGAAGGAGCTTCAGATCATGAAGCCCTACGCGCCGCTCGGGATTCTCTATCTGTGTTCCCATCTACAGGCCAAGGGCTTCGATGTGGAAGTGTTCGACACAACGTTCTCCACTCGCGAGGCATTGATTGCGCGACTGCAAACCGGCGCGCCGTCGGTGCTCGGCCTGTATGCGAACCTGATGACGCGCTCGAACATCGTCGAGCTTCTCGCGATTGCGCGCGAGGCTGGATGGAAGACCATCGTCGGCGGCCCCGAGCCGGGCGCCTATGCGCAGGAGTATCTCGACGCGGGCGCGCAGTTCGTTGTGCTCGGCGAGGGCGAAGCGACGCTGGAGGAGTTGCTCACAGCGTTGCAAAGCGGAGCGCATGTGAGCTTCGCCGATATTGCCGGCATCGCCTATCTCGAAGACGGCCGCTTGCATCAGAACCCCGCACGCGCGCAGATTGCTTGTCTCGACGACCAGCCCTGGCCCGCGCGCAGTGCCATCGACATTCATCGCTACGTCAAAACGTGGCGCGACGCGCACGGCAAGGGCTCCGTCAATTTCATTACCGCGCGCGGCTGCGCGTATCGCTGCCGCTGGTGCAGCCACCAGGTCTACGGACAAACGCATCGCCGCCGCAATCCGCTGTTGGTGGTCGATGAGGTGGAGTGGCTGCTGCAGGAATATTCACCGGACATGGTCTGGGTCTCCGACGACGTCTTCACTATCCATCACGCCTGGCTGCGCCAGTACGCCGCGGAAATGCGCCGCCGCCGCCTGCACATTCCGTTTGAATGCATCTCGCGCGCCGACCGCCTCAACGAAGAGATGATGGACATCCTCGCCGAGTTGGGGTGTTTCCGCGTCTGGATCGGCTCCGAAAGCGGCTCGCAGCGCATCCTCGATTCCATGGACCGCGGCGTGAAACTCGAACAGGTGCAGAACGCCGTGGAACTCAGCCGTTCGCGAGGAATTCAGAGCGGCATGTTTCTGATGTGGGGCTATGACGGCGAAGAAATCGAGGACATCGAAGCAACCGTACGGCATGTCAGCAAGTCGCAGCCGGATATCTTTTTCACAACGGTCTCCTACCCGATCAAAGGCACGCCCTACTACCAGAAAGTGCGGGACCAGCTTGTGCAACTCGCTCCGTGGGGCAAGACTTCCGATCGCGAAATTAAAATCCGGGGGCGTCACTCGCGGCAATTTTACGGCTTTGCGGACAAGCTGCTGCGCAGCGAAGTGCAACTCGCAAAGCTGACGCAGGCATCGACGCTGGACGACTTTGAAGCGTCGCGTCTTCGCGCTGAAATTTCAGAAAATCGCGCAAGCATGATGGCCACGGCCGCAGAGGTGGAAGCGTGAGCGCCGATGCGTACCCGGCGACTCAGGCGGGCCTTGCGTTCGACACGCTCGCCGAAGACTACGATGCGCACTTCACGCAGTCGCGTATCGGTCGGGCGCAGCGCGATGCCGTGTGGCATAAAGCAGTGGAGGTTTTTCGCGGCGAACTTTCGATTCTCGAATTGAACTGCGGCACCGGTGAAGACGCGCTGTTTCTTGCCGGCCAAGGCCATCGCATTACGCCGCTCGATGCGTCGCGCGCCATGATCGACCGCGCCGCGCAGCGCAAAGAAGACGAAGCGCCAAATGCCGCGGTCGACTTCCGGCTTCTGCCCACAGAATCTTTAGGCTTGCTGCCGCCGACCTATTTCGACGCTGTGTTTTCCAATTTTTCCGGCCTCAATTGCGTGGACGATCTCGCTGAAGTCGCGACGCAACTTGCGCACCGAACGCAAACAGGGGCCCCCGCTCTGCTCTGCTTCTCCACGCGCTTCTGTTTGTGGGAGAGCGCGTGGCATCTGCTGTGCGGCGAGTGGCGCAAAGCTGTTCGCCGTTGGTCCGGGCATTCCACCGCTGTTCTCAATGGCGTGAATGTCAGCGTTCACTACCCGACCATTCGGGATATCGCAAGAGCTTTTTCCCCGCACTTCGCCCTGCGGTCCGCAATCGGCATTGGCATTCTTGTTCCTCCCTCGTATCTCGAGTCATGGATGCGCCGCCTTCCTCGCGTGCTGGCGCTGATGGCTGCCGCCGACCGCATCGTCTGCCGTCTTCCGATGCTGCGTACGCTCGGAGATCATGTACTGCTGCACTTCGTGCGCATCGGGGAGGGCGTCAGTTGATCATCCTCTTCCATCCCCGCGCAGTGAAGCCCCGCAGCCGGCGTTTGCCTCTTGCCGTGTTGTCGCTTGCGGCTGTGCTTGAAGGCGTTGATGAGTACGAGATTGTCGATGGCAACGTCGACGATCGCCCGCTCGCCACCATCATCGATCTCATCGACAAACACGACGTAGAACTTCTCGGGGTGTCCGTTATGCCGGGCCCGCAGATGGTTGCCGGAATGGAAGTCAGCCGCGAGGTCCGGCGCTTGCGTCCAAACGTTCGGATCGCGTGGGGCGGCTATTTTCCCTCCATCTACCCCACGGCCACACTCAACGCCAAATATGTCGACTACGCCGTCATCGGCCAGGGCGAAGATACGCTTCTCGAACTCATCGCCGCCCTCCGCGGCCAGCGCCCCTTCGACTCCGTCCTCGGCCTTTCCTACAAAGATCAGTTCGGTTTCCACCGCACCAATCCTGAGCGCCCCATGCGCGGGCCTGACGAGTTCCCGTGGTCGCCCTTCCGCCGGCTTCCTGTCGAAAAATATCTGAAGCCATCTTTTTTCGGCAAGCGCACCGCTGTCCACCACGCCAGCATCGGCTGCCCCTTCAACTGCAGCTTTTGCGGAGTCCACGCGGCATACGGTCGCGCCGAGAAATTCGAATCGCCAAAACGCACCGCCGAAATCCTCAAGCACCTCGTCGACAACTACGGCGCGGACTCTGTGCAGTTTTACGACATGAATTTCTTCCTCGGTGAAGCCCACGCTCGCGAGTTGATGGACCGCATCGCGCCTCTGAATCTGCGTTGGTGGTGCGAGGCGCGCGTCGACATCATGTCGCGCTACTCCGACGAAACCATGCAGGCGATCAAGCGCGCGGGGTGCGCGATGATCTTTTTCGGCGCGGAGTCCGGCTCCGATTGGGCGCTGGAAGAAATGCAGAAGGGCATCACCACCGAGCAGACGGTGACCATGGCGCGACGCACGCGAGAAGTCGCCATCATCCCCGAATTTTCGTTCGTCATTGGCAATCCTCGCGATCCGGAGCGCGACACGCGCGAAACCGTGCAGTTCATCCGCAGGCTGAAGCGCATCAACCCCGATTCCGAAATCATCATGCAGCACTACACACCGACGCCGCAGCCGGACACGATGTACGGCGAGATCGACGGCACGATTTCTTTTCCGGACAGCCCCGCCGGATGGGCCACCAAAGAGTGGATGGACTTTACGCTGCGCATCGACACGCACGCTCCCTGGTTGAAGCTCGAAACCAAACAACTCATCGACAACTTCGAGCTCGTCGTCGCGTCGCGCTGGCCCACCGTGCAGGACATTCGCGCTCCGCGCTGGGGTCGCCTGCTGCTGCAGACACTCAGCGCATGGCGCTACAAACTGCGCGTCTACCGCTTCCCTTTCGAGCTTCGCTGGGCGCAGCAGTACATCGACCTGCGCAAGCCGAAGCGGGAAAGCCTATGAGCGCTCTGACCGCGGACGCAAGCGAGGTAGAGCGCCCGGCGACTGCGTCCGCCTTCGATCTTTGGGCCGAGGTCTACGACACGCAGCTTAATCCTTTTCTCTCGCTCGAAGAGCGCGTCGTGTCTGCGATCCTCCCTGACCTGAAGGGCCTCGACGTTCTCGATGCAGGCTGTGGAACCGGGCGTATGCTCTCTCTGCTAAAGACCCGCGACCCGCGCAGTTTGATTGGGGTCGACAGTTCGCATGCAATGCTGGATCGGGCGCGTTCGGCTCATGGGAGCGAAGTTCGCCTTGGTTCATGCACCGCGCTGCCCGTGGCCGACGCCAGCGTGGACTGCATCGTTTCGTCGTTCGTGCTGAGTTACATTTCCGACCTCGAGGCCTTCGCCGATGAAGTGGAGCGTGTGACGCGCCCCGGCGCCGTCGTCCTGCTCTCCGACATCCACCCGGACACTGCGCGTGCGCTGAACTGGAAGCGATCGTTTCGGTGGAGTGGACAAGAAATCGAAGTCCGTTCCGAAGGCTGGCGCACCGACCAGATCCGCGCCGCCTTTGCGGCGCGCGGCTTTCGCGTTCGGGTTTGTCTCGAACCCGAGTTCGCGTCGCCTGAGCGGGACATCTTTGTAGAAGCTCGTAGAGCGAAGAGTTTTGCCGCGATACAGAGTTTTCCGGCGGTCTACATTCTTGAACTCGCTCGGGAGGCCGCACCTGCGGCTGCGACTTTTTTTCTTTACACGAATGCGCGCTGCGCGCTCACACCCTTCGACGCGACGGGTGCGACGCTCACAACCTACGGCGGCACGATCGGACGACTCGATAGTGCATCTGTTGCGCAAACTCCCGTTGAAACATCGGTGCTGGACCTTTCCGGCTATCAGATTCTTCCCGGCCTTATCAACGCGCACGACCATCTGGAATTTGGATTGTTTCCGCGTCTCGGACGCGGGCGATACGCGAACGCCGCGCAGTGGGCCGAAGACATCCATCACGAAGATGCTGCCGTCATTGCCCTTCATCGCAGCATTCCACGCGATGTGCGCATTGCGTGGGGCGCGATCCGCAATCTGCTGGCGGGCGTGACGACGGTATGTCACCATAACCCCCTGACACCGGAGATGCTTGACGCTGATTTTCCGGTTTCCGTGTTGCGGCATTTTCAATGGGCCCACTCTCTCGCGGTCGATGGCAATCTTGCGAAGACCTGCAAAGCGATTGACGGAACCGTCCCGTTCATCATTCATGCCGCCGAGGGCGTGGACGAAGACAGCGCCATGGAATTTCAGCAGCTACTGGCGCAGGGAGCACTCCATCGGAACACCGTGCTGGTCCATGGACTGGCCATCCCGCCGGAATCCATTGCGAAAATGAACGACTGCGGCGCGGCTCTTGTCACTTGTCCCAGTTCCAATGAATTTCTTTTCGGCTGCATACCTGCGTCTGAGTTCCTGCTGGACATTGAGAGACTCGCGCTCGGCACCGATTCCTCGTTGACGGCGATAGGCGACCTGCTCGACGAGCTGCGGTTCGCGCGCGACCGCGTCGGCTTGCGCGACGATGAGCTTTACCGCATGGTCACTCATGCGCCGGCGTTCATACTCGGCCTCAAGCGCGGCGAAGGCAGCATCGCTCCCGGATCGACTGCGGACTTCATCGCGACGAGAGACCGCGGGCTGAGTCCCGCCGCAACCCTTGCGGAGGTGTCAACCGAAAATGTCGGGCTTGTCGTGCGTGGAGGCCGGGTCTTTCTCTCCGGCGACGCGATCTTCGAGCGTTTGCCCGAGAGCCAGCGCGCGGGGCTTGAGCCACTCATCGTCGATGGCGAGCGACGCTGGATACGCGCTCCGCTGGCGCGTCTGTTTCGCGAAGCCGCACCCGTAATGAACGGCGACACGCTTTTGCTTGGCGGCAAGAAGGTGACCCATGGCCACGCTGCCTGAAGTCACCCCACAGACGGCGCGACGCGCAAGCGCGGTGACTCGAATTCCCATCCTCATGCTCAACGTACATAGTCACTGCAACTGTCGCTGTCTCATGTGCGACATCTGGCAGCGCGATACGCGAGAAAGCGTCCGCGCCGTCGATCTGGAGCGCCATAGAGTTTCGCTGGAGCAACTTGGCGTGCAACACGTCGTTCTTACCGGCGGCGAGCCCCTGCTCAACACGGACCTTGCCGGCATTTGCGAATTCTTTCGCACATTGCGCATTCGCCTCACGCTGCTGACGACCGGCCTTCTGCTGAAGAAGCACGCGGAAGAAGTTGCGGCCAGCTGCGACGACATCATCGTCTCTATCGACGGCCCCGCCGAGATACACGACAGTATCCGCCGTGTAACGGGCGCGTTTGAGCGCATCGCAGAAGGCATCGCGGCTGTCCGTTTCCATCGTCCTCACATGCGCATCATGGCGCGCTGCACGGTGCAGAAGGTGAACCATCTTCACATCGCAGCGACAGTGCAGGCGGCCAGGGAAATCGGGCTGAATGCCATTTCGTTCCTCGCCGTGGACACGTCTTCCGACGCATTCAATCGGCCCCTCCTATGGCCGGTCGCGCGCCAAAGCGAGGTCGCGTTGACCTCGGCGGAGGCCGACGCATTTGAACAGCAGTTGGACCGACTCGCGGTCGATCACGCTGCCGATTTTGCTTCCGGCTTTATCGCGGAGACGCCGGAAAAGCTGCGCAAAATCGCGCGCGCGTTCCGCGCGCATCTCGGCCAGGCTGCCGCGGTCTCGCCCATCTGCAATGCGCCCTGGGTTTCCGCCGTCGTCGAAATCGACGGCGCGGTGCGGCCCTGCTTCTTTCATCCGCCCATCGGAAATCTACAGTCGAATGACCTGCAATCCATTCTTCTGGGGTCGCGAGCGCGGGAGTTCAGAGCGGCGTTGGACGTGGCCACCAATCCTACGTGCAACAAATGCGTGTGCTCGCTTAACTATCGCGCTGCAAGTTAGTGGCTTCGACCGCACGCGGTCTGGTAGCTTGAGGCATGGCTACGGACCTCGCATCGCTGCAACGCCGCTTCGCCTCAACCGGCTTTCTCACATTCGATCGGCAGGGCGCCCTTGTACGCGCCCACATTGCTACTGCCCATGCGACTGCGACGATCTATCTCCAGGGCGCGCACCTGACCGCGTGGCAGCCTGCGTCGCAACAGCCTGTAATCTTCCTCAGTCGCAAGAGCGATTTCCTTCCCGGTAAGCCGATCCGCGGCGGCATCCCCATCGCATTTCCGTGGTTCGCGACAGACAGCAAGCGCGATCGCATCGACGGCCATCCAGGCCCGTCGCACGGCTTCGCGCGTATCAGCGAGTGGACCCTGAGCGCCGCCGTTCGCTCCGGCGACAACGCCGTACTCACGTTCGACCTTGGCCCCAACGACCTCAGCCGCGCGCTTGGCTTCGCGCATTTTCATCTGAAGATGGTGTTCACCGTCGGCCCCATTCTGACGCTGGCGATGACCGTCACCAATGACGACGACAAGCCACTGCGCTTTGAAGAAGCCTTCCACAGTTACTACGCGGTCACCGACATTCACGAAGTTGCCGTCACCGGTCTCGAACCCACCGGCTACATCGACAAGACGGACAACATGAAGCGCGTTCCCGCGGCCAACGCGCCCCTCACGTTCACTCGTTTTACCGACCGCGTCTACAACAACACCGCGGCCACCTGCATTGTTCACGACGGCACGGTGAAGCGCCGCATCGTCGTCCGCAAAGAAAACTCCAATACGACGGTCGTATGGAACCCATGGAATGAACTGCCCGACCTTGGGCCGTGGGAGTGGCACGAAATGCTCGCCATCGAAACCGCGAATACCGCGGAAAACGCCGTCACACTCGCTCCAGGCGCGAGTCACACCATGCGCGCAATCATCTCCGTCGAGAAAGCCTGAGCATTTATGCAGGCTTCGCGTAATCCTCGCGATAGGGCGTGAAGAAATCCAGCACCTCGGAATCCTCCAGCGCCCAGGCCTGATGCTCGACGCCGCCGGCAACAATAAAACTGTCGCCCGTCTTCGCCTCGAACTGCCCGCTCGGCAACTCGAATGCAATGCGCCCGCTGATGACATACACCATCTGCTCATGCGGATGACTGTGCTTCGCGCCTACCCAGCCCTTCTTCTGTAGATGTCGCACCAGCATCATCGACGGGCTGTACGACATCACCTGACGCCGCAGCCCATCCTCGGGCGAGGTCATCGTTTCATCGTTCGAGGCAATCACTTCAATTGGATCCGCAGCCACTGTTCCTCCTGTGTGTTATCGATAGCCCCTCGCGCCAATTATAGCGTTACGCGACTGTTCAACTGGGTAATTTCCGGCACGCTTCCAGAAGATTCGATTGTGACGCTGCCTCCCGAAAGATCCGCCTTCGCAGGCAGCTTGAGCGCAACCGTCGCGGTCTTCGGTAGTAAGTCAGTCGGAGCTTTCAGTAGCGGCGTGCGCGCCTTTGCGACGACGTTGCCGGCGCGATCTCGCACCACGACCATCGCCGGCGGCGCGTCCACAGCACCCAGGCTATGGACCGTTACCGTCATTCCGCTCTTCGTCATCTTCACGTCCCCGCGATCGATGCCGAGGTCCGGCCGCGACCAGTAGGGCACACCCTTCTTCACCAGCTTCAACTCCAGCACCGTCGTCGTGCGCGGAGGAAATGTGATCGCAATATCGCTGCTGCGCTCGAAGTTTTCCGTCCGCGTTTGCGTGTTGCTGAGCGGGCCGTTCTCTGCCGTCTGCACGCTCTGCGTAACCTCCCACATACCGGGATCGATCTCCCATCCGGTCATGTGCGCGGTCACAGCTTTTTCGTCGAGGTTGTAGGCGATCACCTTGATGTGGTCGGGCGTTCCCACCGGCACGAGGATCCCAACGCTCTGCTCATTCGCCGGCGCGTCGAACTTCCAGCTCACCACATTGCCGGGATAAACATAGTTGCGCATCAGCGCGACGCCGCCTAACCGCGCGCGTTGCAGTTCGCCGTTGTTGAAGTAGATGCGGTCGATCCACAGACTGCCTTCGGTGTTGATGAACTTGCGCTCCGTGGCCGTTTGAATCTGCGATGTATACAGCTTCTCCAGCGACTTTGTGTTGCCTGTGAGCTGCCAGTCGAAGTGCAGGTTCGTTTCGCTCACCGTGCCCGAATCAGTCCGCCGGTCGGGCGCGGTGGTCTGCAAAAGCTGCTTGCCCCACGTATCGCGCACGTTCAGAATATCGAGCACATCTGCATTGATCAGCCGCAGCCACTCTGGCGGGGCGTCGCCCAGCGGCACCAGATACTTTTTGTCGCCGGTCCACTTGTACGCTGCCCACAGCATGAACCACGGCAAGTTGCCGTCGGATTTATCTTCGTTGGTGTGGAAATTCACCGCATAATGCATTCCCATTTTGCCGTTGGGGTCGAGATGCCGATGCGCGAGAAATCCGTCGGCAATTTCGATCACCATCTTGCGCGTCTCCGGCGTGCCGTTGTAGAGCACCAGTTGCAGGGCGGGGTGAAACACCATATACGACCGGCCCTTGCCCCATCCCCACACGCCGCCGGTGGCGATCTTCGTTCCGCTGTAATAGGACGACCGCACCTGTCTCTGCCCCGCGCTGTTGATGCCCGTAATCCACTCCAGCCGCCGCGAAGATTCCATCGCGCGCTCAAGCTGCTTCGGGCTTCCGAAGTCGATCATCATTGCCTGGCCGAGCGTGTTGAGGCCGTCCTCGTAGCTATGCAGCTCGTCATACTGCCCCGTCGCAAGACCGTTCGTCACCATGCCGTTCGCATACATCGCATCGAGCGCACGCAGCAGGGAGAGCCTCAGCTTGTCCTGGTCCGCGCCCATGAATGCGAGGCCCGGCCACCAGTTCAGGTAGTCGGAGTCATCCGAAAGACCACCGCCAAATTCGCCATCGGAAATCTGTCGATTGTCGATCCACCAGTTGATCTGGCGGTTCAACATTTCGAGGTCCGTGACCTGCAGAAACGCCCACTCCGGCACACCCGCCGGCGCCACCGGCAGCGTGAACGGCGGACGGATCTGTTCGTGGTTCATCTCGTTCCAATACTTGCGCCCAAGGTCGTTCTCCGGATCGACGCGTAGCAGGTCCGTCATATCCGCGTCGACGCGGTTGAAGATATTCAGCTTGCGAGAGTTCACCGATTCCTCTACAAGGTTCGCGTAGTTATCGCGCACCTGCGTCAGGCGATCGGCAATGTGCTCCGGCAGCGCGTCGTTGTAGGGCTTGAAGATCAGCCGCAACCGCGCGCCTTCGAGCGATGCCACGCCAAACTCCGGGCTCGCCGAAGAGATCGTGAGGTAGAGACTCACGAGATGCGGCAGAATGCGGTCACGCGTGTCGAGCCACAGTGTATGCGGCTCGCCCGGCTTCACCGAGAAGCTGAAGTCGAGCATGTCGCGCATCGGCCAGATCGGGTCCTTGATTTCGATATTCATCGGCACATAGTCGCCGTTCGTCGGCTTCACATTGAGCGCCGGCAGATCGATGGCGATGCCGTCGAGTCCGGCGTGCATGTTCTCCCAGCTATACGAGGTCCCGTGGCCTTCGTCCGCCTGTAGCGCGCGAAAATCCGCAGGGACAAGAATGTGTATGATCGGCAGCGACTGAGGAACTGGGGGAGTCTGCGCGTTGCCGCCGCGAATCGACGTACGCCCTCCGCCAGTCGAAGCGCCCGGCATTGCGACGATGGTGGCGCGCTCGTCCGCGGGAAAGCGGCCCTTGATAAATTCTTCCAGCGGCGCGATCGACGGATTGTCCATCGCAGCGTGCGTCGTCAGGTTGTAACGCAGCACGGCAACGCCGGCCGGCTCCGTGCCCGGGTGAACGTAGTACGCGGAGAACTCCGCAATCGGCCACTCCGGCTTCGCGTTGGTGAAGCGCACATGCTCGCCGGTGATGGGCTGCTTCAAGTCGAAGGTCGTGCGCTCCTGTCCTTGCGGGCGGTCGAAGAGCGTCTTCACGAGCTGCGGCGAAGGATCATGCTGATCGGGATCGGCGACCGCACCTGGCTGCCCCGCACCCGGCGTCAACAGCGAAAAATTCCCCCACGCGCCGCCTTCCACTTCAAGATGGTTCCACGGCTCATCCGGCAAATAAAACGTAACCGACCGGCCGGAAACGGAGTAGCAATCCCAGTCCGGAAGCTGGAAATAATCGAAGCGCCCCACCAGCGTCGACCGGTTGTACACGCCCGGCCACGTCGTCTCGCGGATGCCGTCCGTCCCCTTCCACCACCAGCGTTTCAGATCGTACGCATCGTGAATCTCGACCTTGCGCACTGTCGTTGCAGACGCCGGAAGCGGCGCCGGAAAATCGTTGGGGCGGTTCCATCCATGCCGTAGCCACCACTCATGCTGCGTCTCTGTCGACGCGAACGTCCGCGCAACCGGCGGAATATTCCGTGGCGTCTCGTTCTTCGCCAACTCGCCGATGTTCTCGTCCGACAAAGCGCGGTCGTAAATGCGCAACTCGTCCACATCGCCGCCGCGGTCGTAGTTGTACGAGCTCTCGACGCCGGTCGGCGCGATGATGCGCGAGTGCGGGCCGAACTGGTCGAGCGCTGCGTCGAACACTCCCGTTGCCGCCTTCGTACCCACAAGTTTTCCGTTGACGTAGAAGCGAATCCCGCTGGTCTCATCCCACGCCAGCGCGAGGTGTATCCACTCGTCCGCCTTCGGAAAATTCGGCATCGTGTACGACACGCGCGTGCGACCGAGGTTCACGTCCGTCACAAACGCATCGAAGCCGTGGCCGTTGTAGTCGATGCGCAGCCACACCATGTCCCAGCTAGAGTGGTCGGCATAACCGACGCGAAAAATTGGAAACTCGGTCTCGTCGACCGGCATCCGCGAACGCCACCAAAAGCTCAACGTGCCGCGTTGCGAATAAATATTTCCCGGCGCCCAGTACGAGAGCAGCTGATCGTTCCCGCACTGAAGGTACGAGCCCTTCACGCCGCCGGGAACGATCTTCACATCCTTCAGAAAATTCGGGTCGGGCTTGCCGGCAGC
>DASRLB010000039.1:0-9861 GCA_035648695.1 Acidobacteriaceae bacterium
GGCGCCGAGAATCTCGAAATCCCGCGCAAACCGAGACCAGCCCATGCAAAAGCGACTCAAATATCTCCATGCCTCAACAAAGCACAAGGCAACGCCGGAGAAAATAGCGAATTGAGTTCCTTCTGCTATTTAGAACTGCTGACAAAACGTGGCATGGCTCGACTTACTCTTGACACGTCCGGTATACTGATTATTGAGTAGCTGAGGCGCCGGATTATCACGCTACCCGGGCAAGGCTGCTCAATTCATTGAAGAGGCCACTCTAACGAGTGGCCTTCTTCTTTTTTGAGTGATCTTTTCCATCTCCCCTGGGAACGACCGATAGAAGTTCCGGGTGCGGCAGGCGTCCGTGGCACTCGAAAACAGCCTCATCGCGAATGACTCTTCCAGAACGATCAATCCTGGGGATTCTGCTTATCAGGACAGTCGACCAGCCGGGAGATACTGCCGACGCATCGTTGAAGGCGCTCGATATTATTTGAGCCAACACGTCGTCGATGGTATATCCGTCCTCAACGCACCGGCTGTTAAACAGGTGCCTGCCGTCGAACAGGACCTGCGACACTATCGGCAACAGATCCTCTTCCAGCCGTTGAGCATTGATTGTTGCGAGTTGGTCCGCGCTTAACTCGCCTATGCGAACCAGTGGAGGTTTCTGCCTCTTGGCTGCCATCTCAAGGTTCGCGCGAATCAAATCTAAAGCATTTGGGTATAAAGGCATTTTTACTCTCCTGCAAGCATATAAGCGGCGACGGCAAAGTCGCCTCTCGTTGAAGGGGTAATACCTGGCAGAGGCCCAAAGCTGCAAAACCAAAGCAATTTGCGTTCTCTTTACCAAATTGTCGAGTGTCCAGAGGATGCATTTGGCCGGTTCGCCGACACCGCCGACTTCATCTAACCTTGCATCATGTCTTCCGCGATCCCTGCTACAACCCATCTCTTCTCGCCCCTCACACAGCGCGGCGTCACGCTGCCGAACCGCATCGCCGTTTCGCCGATGTGCCAGTACAGCTCCGAAGATGGCTTCGCCGGCGACTGGCACCTGGTGCATCTGGGCAGCCGCGCGGTGGGCGGCGCGGGGCTGGTCTTCACCGAGGCCGCCGCGATCAGCCCCGAGGGCCGCATCAGCCCGCAGGACCTCGGCATCTGGAAGGACGAGCACATCGAGCCGCTGGCGCGCGTGACGCGCTTCATCCGCGAGCAGGCCAGCGTTCCCGCGATCCAGCTCGCGCACGCCGGACGCAAGGCCAGCATGGCGCCCGCGTGGGAAAAGCCGCGCAACCTGCCGCCCAGCGAAGGTGGCTGGGAGAACGTCGTCGGGCCGTCCTCCGAGCCTTATTCCGCGACTTATGCAAAGCCCCACGAGATGGACCGCGCGGCCATGGACAAGGTGCTCGCCGACATGTCCGCCGCCACCAAACGCGCCGCCGCCGCAGGGTTTCAGCTCGTCGAAATCCATGCAGCGCACGGCTATCTGGCGCATGAGTTTGTGTCGCCGCTCTCCAACCTCCGCACCGACGAGTACGGCGGCTCGCTCGCCAACCGCATCCGCTTTCCGCTGGAGATTGTCCGTGCGGCGCGTGCGGCGTGGCCCGAGGACCTGCCGATGTGGGTGCGGATTTCCGCAACCGACTGGGTCGACGGCGGACTCACTGTTGAAGACACCATCGAGTTTTCGCGGCTGCTGAAGGCCGAGGGGGTCGATCTGATCGATGTGTCTTCGGGCGGCAACGATACGCGCCAGCAAATCCCCGTCGGCCCCGGCTATCAGGTGGCATTTGCGGAGCGGATTCGCCGCGAAGCCGGCATTGCGACCGCCGCCGTCGGCATGATTACCGAGCCCGCGCAGGCCGACCAGATCCTGCGCACTGGACAAGCGGATGTGGTGCTGCTGGCCCGCGAGATGCTCCGCGAGCCCTACTGGCCGCTGCGCGCGGCGTTCGAGCTGAAGCAACCGGGCTCGTGGCTGAAGCAGTACGAGCGCGCGGCGTTGGGGCCGGTCGAGCGTCGGGTGCCACCCGCAGGCTAAACCGGCTTTTTGGTATACGGGTACAGGCACTTACAGAACGCTGGGCCGGGGCTGCGGTAAGTGTCTTGGAGAACCTTCGTTGTGAATTACTGCCTGGCGCCTACCGGCTCGCGCGAAAATTCTTTCACCGTCGGCCCAAATTCTTTGCAGGCTGCAGCCTCGAAGCTCTCTTGCACGAGTTGCAGTTGGGCAAGGTCATTGCCGTATTCGGACTGAATATCCTCATCGTCGGTGCCGTCGATGAGGGCGTTCCACTTGGCGTCAAGCGTGCGTAGAGCTTCCAGAACGAGTTTCGTCTCCCAACTGTTGAGATCGATTGTCATAGCTTTCTGATCCTTTCGCATTCTACCGACAGCTTAGCCAATAGACGTTTGTACTGATCAAGCTTCATGTCGGAATCGGGACACAATGAATAATGGTCGGTTCGGTCGTGAATAACAACCAGGCCGGGCGGGAGGGGCAAACCCGCTCTAAGCTTCCACAACCAGCCTCCTCTTGCGCCACGTACCCCGGCCTCTGTGAGTAAGGATATGCCTTTGCCGTTGGCTCTTACGAATGAGATGCCGTCAACTACATAGATGTCCACATCCCTGTCGCGCACATGATCGAGACGAGGCCCTTCGCTGTTCCCGAGGCGGTAAAGATCTTCGTCTACGATATATAGAAAGACCGGAAGCAAGATAGTCATGGGCTTACGATGCTATACCGCAAACGAGTCAAGCCTGTTACGAGCGTCAACCTATCGCCCTGCGGTCCGCCGTAAGATTAGACTGCGGGGAACCGCCGAAAGCACTTCTTTTTTGCCCTCCAGCCGACCTATACTACTGATTCCGCTAGTGCGGAGTGCACATCTGTGCCACGGGGACCGGCAGACATGGGATCGCACCAGCCAATCCGCAAGACCGTCGCACCCGAGATCCCGGACAAGCTTTATTTCCGGATCGGCGACGTCGCTCGCCTGTGCGAGGTCCCGGCCTACGTGCTGCGCTTCTGGGAGACGGAGTTTCCGCAACTGAAGCCCAACAAGGGGGGCACCGGCCAGCGGCTCTACCGCAAACGCGACGTGGAGATGGCGCTGCGCATCAAGTCGCTGCTCTACGACGAGGGCTACACCATCCCCGGCGCGCGGCAGGTCTTCAAGGCCGAAGTAAAGCCAGCGGAGATGAAGCCGCTGGAGATGAAAGCGCCGCAACTCGTTGCCGCTGCGCCGGCGGAAGCGCATGTCCCGACGCTCGCAGACATGCGCCGCGATGCACGCCTGCATGAAATTCGCGCGGAGATGGTTGCGCTGTTAAACTTGCTCTCGAAGCCGCCGGCCAGCGCGACGAAAGAATCTAAACTTCAGACTATGCGTCCGCGACTGGCGGTTGAGCCATCGCGCTCGCGACAGCTTTCGCTGGATGACGAGTTATTCTAACCGCTAGCGCCCCGCGAAAAGGTGGTTGCAATTGACCCCGCACCGGCGCGGACCGGAGTGCCATCCATGAACACATCGACCGGCAACCCCGAAACGGCTGCAACGACACTCCGGCGCTGCCACTTCTGCGGTGGATCGTCGTTGCGGCGGTCGCGACTGCGGGCAACCGATGTCCCGTGGCTG
The DNA here is from genome assembly GCA_035648695.1 of Acidobacteriaceae bacterium. Taxonomy (GTDB): domain Bacteria; phylum Acidobacteriota; class Terriglobia; order Terriglobales; family Acidobacteriaceae; genus Granulicella. The sequence goes on from DASRLB010000039.1 coordinate 3,630, forward strand.
CTGGTGCTGCATTGGCCGGTGCGCTGCCGGCGCTGCAGCAAGCGGCAGCACGTTTTCCTGACGGATGCCCGGCGCATTATCGCCGCCAGCGCGCCACACACGCCGAAACAGAGTTCCAAGGATAGTTGGCAGAGTTTTACAGCCAACGAATCCCCCGCGCTGCGCAGCGACAAGCACGACGAGGGCGAACGCTAGCAACGTGGAGACGGATCCCCTCATTCCCGCACCCATTGTCGATCAGGCGCCGCAACCCGGCCGCTTCGGCATGTTCGGCTTCTCGCACAAACATACGGCGAGCTCCGCGGCCCTGCTGCTCGGCTTCTTTGCATTGGTGTCCCGCGCCATCGGCCTGGTGCGCGACAAGTACATTGCCTACACCTTCGGCGCGGGCGCGGCGACCGATGCTTACAACATCGCCTTCAATCTTCCCGACCTCATCAACTACCTGCTGATCGGCGGAGCGGCCTCGATCAGCTTCGTCACCATCCTCAGCCGCTATCGCGAGCAGGGACGCGACGAAGAGGGCGAGGTCGCGCTCTCGGTCATCCTCAACACGATGGCGCTGGTGCTGGGCTCGGCGCTGCTGCTCGCAGAGTTTCTCGTCCCGTACTACATCCGCATCTACTCCAAACACGACCCCGCGCAGGATGCGCTCTCGATTTACATGACGCGCATTCTGCTGCCCGGCCAGTTGTTCTTTTTTGCCGGCGGCGTACTCGCTTCGGTCGCGCTGGTCCGGAAGCAGTTCACATATCAGGCGATTTCGCCCCTGATCTACACGCTCGGCATCATCTTCGGAGGCCTGCTCGGCGCGCACTGGCTGGGCATACCCTCGCTGGCCTGGGGAGCGCTCGCCGGCAGCATCTGCGGCCCGTTTCTGGTCAATGCCTATGCCGCCAAACGCGCGGGTGTGCGGTACAAACCAATCCTCGACTTCCATAACGAAGGCCTGCGCATGTGGGTGAAGATGTCCTTGCCCATGATGCTGGGCGTCACCGTCGTCTTCATGGACACGCAGATTCTGCAATACTTCGCCAAGCATGCAACCGGCGACATCTCGCGCCTGATGAACGCCAAGAAGCTGTTCACAGCGCCGATGGCGATCATCGGGCAAGCAGCCGGGTCCGCGTCGCTGCCGTTTTTTGCGACGTTGTACTCCAGCGAAAAACATGAGGACTTTCGTAACACCGTCAACCGCTCGGTTACGCGGATTTTCTCGGTCGGCCTGCTGCTGACGGCGGTCATTTTCGCGCTGGCGGTCCCGCTCTGCGACCTAGTGCTGCGCGGCGGCCACTACTCGCGCGCCGACTCGCTGGAGACGGCAGTCTTTCTCTCGATCTTCTCGGTGTCGCTGGCCCTGTGGAGGTCGCAGGCAATCTACATCCGCGCTTTCTACGCCGCCGGACAGACGCTTCCGCCGATGCTCGCGGGCACCATCATCACCGCAGTCTCGCTGCCGATCTACTGGAGCTTGCATGCGCACTTTGGAGTCATTGGACTGGCGTGGGCGTCGAACCTGGCGATCCTGATGCACACGGTGACGCTCGCGGTGCTGTTGCACAAGCGCTACCTCGTCCCGCTATGGGGTCTCGACATCAAAGAAATCGGCCGCTCGTTCGCCGCGGCTGTGGCTGCGGCTGCGGGAGTCCTCGCCATGTTGAAGATCGCGCCCCTTCACCGCGGCTATGTGTGGGACGTGGCGCTGCTGATCACGGGCAGCATCGTCTGGGCGGTGCTGGGATACGGCGTGCTGCGCCTCACGGGATCTACAGTCCCCACGCAACTGCTTCGCCGCGCACGATCGGCCTAGCCGTCCTTCGCGTCCTTGTACTCCTCGTGCCACGCCATCTGAATCGCCTCAAGCATCCCCTCGGTCGACTTCAATGGATCGCCCACAAACCCCGGCAGCGAGATGACATACCGATGCAGATCGGTAAAGCGGACCGTGTAGGGGTCGAGGTCGGGATAGAGTTCCTGTAGCTGGATGCCAATCTCCAGCGTGTCGTTCCAGTTGATTTCGCGCGCCATGTATCTCTCCTGAGAACATAGTGTAGTGGAGTCATCGCGCAAGGTAATCCAGCGGCGTGATGATCGGAATTCCCTCAAACGGATTCAACACCAGCAAATCTTTGTCCCCTGTCACAATGAAGTCCGCATTGCCGTCCAGCGCCAGTGCGAGTAATTTGTCATCTTTGACGTCTCGGCAAATCGTCACCTTCGAATGCACTGAAACGAAGTCCACCGACTCCTGGAGAAAATCCAGATAGGCGCGGCGGAAGGAAGCTGCCTGATATCGATCGAACTTCTCACGCATTAATACTTCTTCCATCTCGTCCCAGGTCTCCAGCGATACAAGCACCGTCGCGGTCTGCAAGACCTTGGCTATTGCCTCAGCCGGGACAGACGAGGCGGCAATGATGGTACTGACGAGCATGTTGGTGTCGAGTGCGACCCTAAGAAGCCTTGAGGTCAAGCTCTCTCTCCAACTCTTCGAGCTCGGGTGGAGAAGCAACGGACTGCATGTGATTGCGGAATGCCATCATTGCGTCGATGGCCCGTTTCGCCCTTGCCTCGCGTGTACTTTCATACTCCGAGGGCGATACGATCATCGCCACAGTCTCGCCGTCTCTCTGAACAAGCACCGTCTCCCGTCCCAGGACCTGGGCCAGTTCGGGATCGTTGCCGATCAATTCTTCCTGTAAGACGACGTGCGACATGCCTTAACCATACGCCCGGCCCCAGCCCCCCTTCAACCCAACACGATAGAATAGTCACGCACATGTCTTCTGAAATTCCAGCCACGAAAGCCGCTCCCGGAACAGCTCCAGCCGTTCGGCGCATGACGGTCCGCCGCCGCCTCATCGCCGCTTCCCGCAAGCTGCGCGAGCTTGGCTCGATCGCCTCGGCAGTCGCGTCCACGAGCCACCCGTACATGGCGCACATCATCCCCATGCGCCGCTGCAACCTCGCCTGCACCTACTGCAACGAGTTCGACCACGTCTCCAACCCCGTCGACATCGCCGAAATGCGTCGCAGAATCGACCATTTAGGGCGATTGGGAACTTCGGTCATCACCATCTCCGGCGGCGAGCCCCTGCTGCACCCCGAGCTTGATGACGTCATCCGCCAGATCCGCAAGACTGGCGCCATTGCCGGCATGATCACCAACGGCTACCTGCTGATGCCCGACCGCATCGAGCGGCTCAACAAAGCCGGCCTCGATCACATGCAGATCTCCATCGACAACGTCATGCCCGACGACGTCTCGAAGAAGTCCCTCAAAGTCCTCGACGCCAAGCTCCGCATGTTGGCCGAGCACGCCGACTTCCACGTCAACATCAACTCGGTGGTCGGCGGAGGCATCGCCAACCCCGACGACGCGCTGACAATTTCAAAACGCGCGCTGGCGTTGGGTTTCAGCTCGACCATCGGCATCATCCACGACGGCAGCGGCCAGCTCAAGCCTCTCGGCGACCGCGAGCGTGCCGTGTGGGATGAAGTCCGCCGACTGACGCGCCGCAGCTATTCGCGCTTCAACGGATTCCAGGAAGCCATCGCCAACGGCCAGCCCAACGACTGGCGTTGCCGTGCCGGCTCGCGCTACGTGTACGTCGACGAGAACGGCATCGTCAGCTACTGCTCGCAGCAGCGGGGCTACCCCGGTATCCCCATCGCCGACTACACCACGGAGATCGTCAAGCGCGAATTCCTGACGGAGAAATCCTGCGCGCCCAACTGCACGATTTCCTGCGTCCACCAGGTCAGCTACATCGACCACTGGCGCGCGCCGCAACACACCACCGTGACTCCCGGCGGCGCGGGCCACGGCGAAGCCGACTTAGTGCAAATCCAGTAGACGCCCAGTACAGCAACAAAGGCCGCTCACCCGAGCGGCCTTTACTTTTACCGCCGAGATGGAGAGTGGCCATCCATTTACGAAAATTTCCGTAGACAGCTACACAGTATCCATATACTCATGGTGCATGAAATCCTCTCCTCATCAACTCGTTCAGCCTGACAGCACGCTTCCCCTGAGTAAGGTCAACCGCATCCTGCTACTCGCAGGCCTGGTGCCTGTGTGGTGGTTTTTGGTTTGGACGGGGATCGGAGGCGCACTGGCCCCGGGATACTCGGCGCTTTCGCAGCAGGGCAGCGAGTTGACCTTGCTCCCTGGGGCGCCACACCTTTGCCTGGATATCGCTGCTATTGGCGCCGGAACCGCATTCCTCGTTTTCGCCGCAGGGCTGTGGATGGAGTCGGGAAGAAAGTTTGCCCTGGGTTCGTCGGCTTGGATGTTGTTTGGCCTGGCCATGATGTCCAACGGAATCTGGAAGATGGGAAGCCCCAAGCACGGGCTTTATGCTATCGGACTTGCCTGCATTATCGCTCCCGCGATGTCGCTTCTGGAGATGCGAAGACTTCGTGACAACCGTGTCGCTTTTTTGATGACGGCGATCGCAAGTGGAGCAGCCATCCTGTATCTGTGGCTCAGTTTGACCGGCAATGATCCCGCAGGCCTTCGAGGACTGACGCAACGCATTTTCTCGTCGATCAACTCGCTCTGGCCTGCTGTAATCGTCCTCCTCTTGTTACGTCGGAAAGAGGTCGTTCAGTCGGGCGGCATTGCTCTTCCTTAGTGCAAAACGGATACGTCCGTGGTTTTGGGGTACTGATGGGTTTAAGCCCGACTGGCTGACGGAGAAATCCTGCGCGCCCAACTGCACGATTTCCTGCGTCCACCAGGTCAGCTACATCGACCACTGGCGCGCGCCGCAGCACACGACCATTACCCCCGGCGGCGCAGGCCATGGCGAAGCCGACCTCGTACAAATCCAATAGGCATCGCGCCAATAATTATTTATGCCGCTTCTCGAAGACTTCTCGGTGAGTCGGTTTAGCGGTCGATCAGCTTTTGGCTCGCAGCGGGATAACGTTCGCCTTCGAGCTTGACTGCGGATGAGGCTTCTTCGAGAGCGCGCACATCCTCTGTGGTGAGTTTGATCGCTGCGCCGCCGAGATTTTCTTCCAGTCGCGAGAGCTTGGTTGTGCCGGGTATCGGAACGATCCACGGCTTCTTCGCGAGCAGCCATGCGAGAGCGATTTGCGCGGGCGTAGCTTTCCTCTGTTCAGCGAATTTCGTAACTACCTCGACCAGCGCCTGATTGGCCTTGCGATTTTCTTCGCTGAAGCGCGGCACGATGGCGCGGAAGTCGCTGCTGTCGAACTTGGTTGACGCATCGATCTTGCCCGTAAGGAAGCCTTTGCCGAGCGGGCTGAAGGGCACGAAGCCGATGCCGAGTTCTTCGAGCGTGGGCATGACGGACTCTTCGGGCTCGCGCCAGAAAAGCGAGTACTCGCTCTGCAATGCGGCGACGGGCTGCACGGCGTGTGCGCGGCGGATGGTCTTTGCGCCCGCTTCGGAAAGGCCGAAGTGCTTTACCTTGCCCGCCTGCATCAGGTCCCCGACTGCGCCGGCGGTCTCTTCGATGGGCGTATTGGGGTCGACGCGATGCTGGTAGAGCAGATCGATGGTGTCGGTCCGCAGACGCTTGAGCGATGCTTCGACGACCTGCTGGATGTGGCCCGGGCGGCTGTTGGTGGCGCTCCACTTGCCGCCGTTATTGGGGTCAGCCTCGAAGCCGAACTTGGTGGCGATGACGACGTTGTCGCGAAAGGGGGCCAGAGCTTCGCCCACCAGTTCCTCGTTCACGAAGGGGCCCGTACACCTCGGCGGTATCGAAAAAAGTAACGCCGCGCTCTACCGCTGTGCGAATTACCTTGATCGCCTCTTGCTTCTCCGTCGCGGGACCAAAGCCGAAGCTCAGCCCCATGCAGCCAAAACCCAGTTCCGATACCTCAAGTCCGCCTTTTCCCAACATGCGCTTTTGCATCTCTCATCCTCCAAGGCACTGCTTGTTCTGTGTTGTCCTTCGCGCGCTGTTCTGAACAAGTGTGGGGCCTCATCGCAGAATCAACCCGGGCAGGCTCGACGTTTAGCCCGGATTTCTCACGAGCGATTGGTTCGGGTGCAAAAAAATATATAGCAAAAGGCCGTATTTTCTGTCATAACAGCGTTGTCAGACGAAGTTATAAACCAGAAAAAAGGAACGGCCTTTGATGACAGAGTGTACACAAGAGAGATTCGGATTTACAGCTCATTTTTCGCGCCGGGTGGAGGCGGGCTTTACCGCCGGACAGGTCAGCTCGGACGGCGGCGGTTTGCTGCTGCGCG
>DASRLB010000040.1:0-2368 GCA_035648695.1 Acidobacteriaceae bacterium
AGCATAAACCCATCCCCCACCGACGCAATCGAAAAATTCCGCTCAGCCACACCGCCGTCCGGGCCGTAGTCCAGCGACCGCGCTTGAATCGTCCCGTGCAACTCCCCCTGCCACCCCGTCCCAACCCGCAGAAAACTCCCACTCGCCGTCCCCTGCGGCACTTCAGTCGCGGGAGTCCTCTGCGACCACAGCCGCGCAAAATCCATCAGCCACGCCAGCGAAACCTTCGGCGTCCCCACCCGCACTCCCGCCGCCTTCAGCCCGGTCAGCTCCAGCTTGTCGGCGGTCACATACACCGCACTTTCGGGGGCCGTATCCACCGCCCCAAACCCCAAATGACTGATGGGCGTCGGCGACAGCGTACACGCCGGCTGGTGCAGCACGGCGACATCCACCGCCATATGCGCCGAACACTCCACACTCACATCCAACATCTGCTCCGGGATAAACTCCGCCCGCCGCAGGCTCGTCAGCTTCAAATTCCCGCCCAGCACCGCATCGCCCAGCGTTCCATGCAGAGTCGCGGTAGCATCTACATCGCCGCGCCAGCCCGCATCGCTGCCCGTCAGCACCCGCGTCGCTTCGCCCAGCGGGGCCTGCCGCCACGCCGCCGTCAGCTCGATCGGAACATCCGCGAGCCGCGCCGCCTTCTCCAGCGTCGCCTCGATGCTCAGAACGCCCGTGTCCGAAACATTCATGTCCGTCCGCGCCGGCTTCGCCTCGATCCGCACCTTCCACTGCTGCGGCGAAGGCAGCCACAGCGCAAAGTCCGCCTCGGTCAGCGCCGCCGGCATCTTCTCGTCGCCCAGCTTCACATTCAGCCGCGCCCCGGTCGCCTCGATGTACGGAAACCGCGGCGCCGGCCCCGGCTTGGTCTGCGCCGTCGGGGCCGCATCTTCCTGCGCCGCATGGAGCAGGATGCTCTCGAAATTCCAGCGTCCATCCGCCCGCCGCACCAGGTTCACGCTCGGCTGGTCGAAGTGGATGGTCCCAAACTCCACATGCCGGCGCCACAGCGAACTCGCCCGCAGGCTTGCCGTTACGGTGTACGCACTCAGCACCGGCTCCGACCCGAACGCCGGGTCCTCATCCACCACCAGATTTTGCAGCGTAAACCCCGGTACCGGCAGAATATTCAGCGTCACGCTGTCCAGATGCACCGGCCGCCCCAGGCTCCGGCTCATGCTGGTCGCGATCCGCCGCCGCAGCCGGTTCACATTGATCAGCGGCGGCGTAATCACCAGCGCAATCAGCACAGCCACGACCGCCAGCACCCACATCGCCCGCCGCTTGCGCTGGCGGCGCTGCTCCGGAGTGACGGCGCTTTCCTCCAGCTCGTCCATCGCTCTACCGGATCACATGCAGCGTGCGCGACCACCGCGTGCCATCGAAAATATGGAGGACCACATGGAACGTGAACGCGATCCGGTCGCTCATGCTGGTCTTGTTTTCCTCGTCCGCCGGCGTCTTGAACGACCAGTACACAAACAGCGGCCGCCCCATGATGTTCTGCACCGGCACAAACCCCCAGTAGCGCCCATCCAGGCTCTCCGTCCGGTTGTCGCCCATCGCAAACACCATGCCCGGCGGCACCACAATATTTCCGTCCTTCACATGGTTGGGAAGATCCAGCGCCCAGCCCGACGCATTGTTCATGCTCGCCTGATATTCGATCCCCGGCAGATCGGCGGGAAAATCGTCCCGATACGGCGTATAGGCATGTTGCGGGTCCCCATCGTCGCGCGGCCCCAGTTGATACGGCTCATTCTGCGCCACTCCGTTCAAAAACACGGTACCGTGCTCCAGATGAATCTTGTCGCCCGCGACTCCGATCGCCCGCTTCACCAGGATCAGGTCCGGCGACTCCGGGTTCGGCTTCAGAAACACAATAACGTCGCCGCGCTGCACCGGCCGATAATGCACAAACGGCGCCCACTTCGTCGGCGCCGAAAACGTCGACCGGTCCACCAGCAGATGGTCCCCGATCAGCAGCGTATTTTCCATCGACGCCGACGGGATCATAAAATTCTGCCCAATAAACGAGAACGCAAACAGCGCAACCACGATCACCGTGCAGATCGATGCCAGCGCTTCCAGCGGCGTCTCCTCCGGCCCGCCTTCCCGGATCACCCGTCCATATTTGTTTGGAATGCTGGAAGTTTCTGCGGTGTCTGTCTCGGTGGTTCCATTCTGCTGGTCTGCGTTGTTATTCAAGTCCGGTCGTCTCCTGCTGGCGATAGCTCTGCCAGTGTACCGCGACCTGTACACTCGTCACCTTCAGCAAACGTCAAAGCCAGCTAAACCAAAAGCCCTACCGCACCAACCGCACATTCCTGAAAACCCGCCACCACCTCGCCTTCTCCGGCCC
>DASRLB010000041.1:0-10242 GCA_035648695.1 Acidobacteriaceae bacterium
CACCGTGACCGAATTTATCGGACTCGCGGCCCCGGTAAGGACCCCGTTATTAGGTCCCGTGGCTGCGCCTTAGCAGTCCTATCGAAACAACATTTCGTATCTGAACTTTAGTACGGACTTTGGCGCATGAGTTGCCGGTGCTGAGCAGCGTCCGCAACATGCTTATTGCAGATGCTTTAGGCAAGGAAGGTGCCTTGCTGTATGACCGCCTTCAGTACCTACTTGACAGCTATGGCGTCGAAGGTAGAAGCTTTCCAGTTGCATAACCAATTTCATGTTTCTGTCATCTTCAGGCCCCCAAGAGAGCCGGACTGTATCTGATCACACAATAATTTGAGGAGACCTATGAACCGCAAACAGCAACCCTCGCCCCGACCCGCGGCCCGGCTCTTGAGCCTGGCTACCGCCGCCTTCTCCCTCCTGACGATGCTTCTGCTGGTATCTTCCACGGCCGGCGCGCAACTTGCGGGCAAGGGTGCGATTTCCGGTAAAGTCGCCGATCCCAGCGGCGCGGCGATCCCCGGAGCCACCGTCGTCATCACCAAGGACGCCACCAACGTCAGCGTGACCACGACCAGCACATCGTCTGGAGACTTCGAGGTTTCCACTCTCGACCCTGGCGTCTACACGATTACCGTAACGGCCAACGGATTCCAGAAGCTGACGCAGAAGAATGTTCAGGTGAACTCTCTTGAAACGCAAACGTTCAACCCGCAATTGACGGTCGGCGCGGCCACGCAGGAAGTCACCGTTTCCAGCGCCCCACCGCAGCTTGAAACCACCAACGCCACTCTCGGCGCGACCATGGAGAACGAGATGTACTCCGCGCTCCCCATCGAAATGGGCGCATACGGCAGCGCCGACCAGCGGCGCGCCACCGACTTCGCCTTCCTCATGCCCGGCGTTCAGGGCAACAACACCAACGGAAATCCCACTACCAATACCGGCGTCGTCAACGGCTCGGGCAGCCGCGGCGCGGTCAGCGCCGTATATCTGGATGGCGTGGGCTTCGTTCGCGCCGGCGGCAACGGCGATCCGCGCTACGTGTGGACGGCCATCTCAGTAGACGCCGTAGACCAGTTCCAGGTGCAGACCAGCGGCTACTCCGCCATCTACGAAGGCCAGGGCATTCAGAACTACACCGTAAAGCAGGGCGGCAACAAGTATCACGGCTCCGTGTACGAGTTCTTCCGCAACACGTCGCTCGATACCTGGGGCTTCTTCGGCGCCACGCCCAACCCGATCACTCACGTCGTCGCAAAGCCGATCGAGCACAGCAACGAGTACGGCATCAACCTCAGCGGTCCGCTCGTTCCCTTCGGGACGTGGAGGGACAAGGTCTTCGCCTTTGGGAATTACAACGGCTTCCGGTACGCCAGCGAAACCCCTACTCCCATGACGTTTCCTACGCAGGCTCAACAGAGCGGCAATTTCCAGGGCCTGGTATCGGGCGGCATTTACGATCCCTTCTCACAGACCAACTGCACCGCCAACAGCACCACTGGCCCTTGCCGCTATCGCTACGGTTATGCCCAGGGCAGCGGCGCCGGAGCAGCCGGCAATCCGGTTTCGTTGTGCCCTGCAAACCCCACCAGCTGCCAGGACATCATTCCTTCCAGCGAATTCTCCGCGGTGGCGCTGAAGCTGCAAAGCTTTCTCCCGGCCAGCATCGGCACACAGGCGCAGAACAACTACATCGCCCCCAACCGCACCGGCCTGGTGAACTGGTCCACGACCGACCGCATCGACTACGTCATCAGCCCCAAGCACACTCTGACCATGGTGGCTGCGATTGGCCGTCAAGCGAGCTCCAACCCCGTCGGCCAGAACACATCGGGACGTAACGTCGGCCCTGTCCCCTACAACTACGGCCAGACCTACGCTCCCAAGACCGCCGTCGGAGTGATCGAAGAGACGTATACGATCACGCCGCACATCGTCAATCAGATCAAATACGGCTATGCGCGATACAACGGGCCGACGTTCGATGCCGACCAGCTTCCCGCCTACTCCGCCACGTCAGCGGGCATCTCCGGATTGCCTGACGGCGCAGCCCAGTCAGCTTTCCCGATCACGACCTTCGCCGGCACCAATGCCCCGACCGGATGGGGCGGCACCACGCCGAACGTCACTCTCGCCGAAAACTATACCCTGCTCGACAACCTGCAATGGGTCAAGGGTAGGCATTCCATGACGTTCGGTGCACAGGGAGCATGGCTGCTCTACAACACCATCTCGGCGATGGGCAGTTCTACGCCGCTCACCCTGGCCAATGCGGTCACGGAGACCGCGGCTATTACCCCATCCAGCAATGCCTCGCCAAAGTATGCCGCGACAGCCAACACCGGCTTGTCGTATGCCAGCTTCCTGATAGGAGAGATCGACAAGCCCAGCTTTACGCAGTATGTCCAGCAGGAGTTCGGCGCGCGCTTCCGCGCCATCTCGCCGTATGTCCAGGACAACTGGAAGGTCTCCTCCAGGCTGACATTGGATCTTGGCCTGCGTTATGACTTCTTCCCCAGCATGACGGAAGTGCATAACAACGCGAGCTTCTTCAATCCCACCCTGACCAACCCGGTTACCGGCTTGCCGGGCGCCCTGCAGTTCACAGGCTCGGGCGCGAACACCTGCAACTGCTCTACGCCTGTGAGCAACTACAAGAAGAACTTCGGCCCGCGCCTTGGCCTCGCCTATCAGATTGGCTCCAGTACAGTCCTGCGGGCCAGCTATGGCGTCATGTTCACGCACGGAAACGCCGTGGGCGGCTCATCCACCAGCCTCGGGACGCTCGGTTTCTCCGCCGCTCCATCCTTCTCCGCCACCGGCACCCTGCTCAGCTCGGCGCCTCTGACGGGCACCAATGGCGCAATTCCGGCCTACACCCTGGCCACTGGCACCGCTTCGGGTCCGGCCTTCGGCACCGGCTTCACGACAGTGGCGGGCCACACCGGCAGCCCATCGGGCATGGGATATGCCGACCCCTACCTCGGCGGCCGCGCTCCCGAATACATCAATTACACGCTTGGTATCCAGCACCAGTGGACCGGTACTTTCACCTCCACGATGACTTATGTCGGGTCGCAGGGTCACTTCCTCCCAGCCGATGGCAGCAACGCCCGCGGATTTTATGCCGATCAGCTTGACCCCAAATACCTTTCCTTGGGTTCAAACCTCAACCTTACCGGCACGGCCCTCACCGCATACTGCGCCGCCAACAGCGGTGTCTGCCCAGCCGCGCTGAGCGTGTTCAACACGGGACAGAGCCTGGCCACATTACTCAAGCCCTTCCCCTTCCAGAGTGTCAGCGACAGCTTCGGCTACGTGGCCAATTCGTTCTACAACGGCCTGCAGGTATCGCTGAATATGCGTCCCACGCACGGCCTGACGTTCATGGCGAACTATACCTGGTCGCGCGCCATCGACGATGGCGGCACCTTCCGCTCCGGCTACGCCATTCCCGCGGCATACTCGGGGAATGGCAAGTCGTGGGCCCCGGATGCGATCGAGCGCACCATCTCCACCAGCAACCAGCCCCAGCACGTCGTAGTCACCGGCGTGTGGGACCTGCCCATTGGAAGAAGCGTCCTTGGCAACAACGCAATCGAGCGCGCGGTCCTCGGAGGATTCAAGTTCTCTGAAGTCTTCCAGGCTTTCTCCGGCTCGCCTCTGGCAATCACAGCCTCAAGCTGCGGCACCAACCCCGCGCAGGGCACCTGCCTGCCAACCTATAACCCCAGCTTCATCGGGACAGCTCGCATCAACGGCAAGAAGTGGGGACAAGGGGTAACGCGCACCAGCTACAACACGACCTCGTTCATCAATTCGGCCGCGTTCGTGACCACCCCCGCATACATGTTCGGCAATACGTCGCGCACGGCCCCCTACGACTTGTACGGTCCCGGCAACTACAACCTGGATATCGCCCTCGTTCGCGCCTTCCCGCTGCACATTACCGAGGCGTCCAAGTTCGACTTCCGTGCCGAGATGTACAACGTCACCAACCATACCAAATTTAAGGTAGCCAGCCCCCAGTTCGGCAACGCCAGCTTTGGACAAGTCACCGCCGACCCGACCGCAACCCGCAAGGGCATTCAGCTTTCGGCGCGCTTGGAGTTCTAACCCTCAACGCTTCCCCAACCGGTAAAGGCCGCCTTCGGGCGGCCTTTCTGCTGTCCAATCCACGCCCCCGGGAGATTTGCGTTCGCCCCAAAGTTGTTCGCACTCAAAACACAACGGAACAGGACCTCTTCCCGACGCGAACCGCGCCCAGAACCTCTACGCTCAATCGCTCTGAGCTCTTCAGAACCCTCGTTCACTGTCTCTAATTCATCCACCGCTTGTCGTTCGGGTCGCGAGGGTTTCCATCCGGGTCCACATACCGCCCGCTCGGGTCGAGGCTCACATCCTTGCCCTGCTTCTTCATGTACACCGTGAACTTCTTCGCCGCGCGCCGCCGCTTGGCGCGATAGAACGAGTTCCGCATCCCGAACCACCCTTCGGAAGCCGCATACCGCAAGCCTCGCCGCGGCGCCAGCCGGAGGTACAGATACCCGGCCAGCCCCACGGACAACACCACCAGCGTGCCGAAGTAGTCATGCGAAATCGCCGCGCTCAAAATGTAGATCCCCAAAAAGATCGCCACCAGGTACTTCGCCTTCACCCGCAGCACGAAATACAACCGTATCTCGGCCTCCGGATTCCTGCGCGCGAAAGCAACCGTCAGCGCCAGCGCCAGCGGCCACAATCCAAACGCCGCATCGACGGGATCGATCCGCGGAATATGCGCGTAGCTCAACAGCGCGGCCAGCAATCCGCCGCCGATCACCGACACCGCGGCATACTCCGCCAGCCAGCGTCCGCCGCGCTCCTGCTCCAGGTCCGCGCCGAAGAACCACACAGCAAGCAGCGCGAACGCCGTGTTCAGCAGCCCATCGGAAAGGAAACCATACGTCGCAAACTGCCACGGCATCCGATGGAACGCCAGCTTCGGCACCAGGATGAGACCCACGGTAAGCGCCGCGCCCGCTTGCCCCGACACCACCCCAACCACGACCTGCACCACAAACACCAACAGCGCAATCAGGACGATCTTCCGCGTCACTCCGCGAAAGGGTGGAAGCGCCAGCATGATCGGGCCGTTCGACTGCATTGCCATACAGCTCTATCTTAGCCGCGCCCAGGCACCGGCGGCACGGCCAGGGACCGGTGCCCCGCCGCGTCCACCGCGCGCACGCCAAACAGGACATTGTCCTTGGACACATCCAGCTTCAGCGTCGTCGCCGTTCCCGCGCTGCGCGAGTGGCTCCACAGCATGGTCGCCGAGTCGCGCCACACGACCTCGTACGTCGTCCCCGGCGGCGCAAACGCTGACGGCTCCCACGTCAGCTCGGAGTTGTTGTCGAGCGCCCGCGTCAACACCTTCACGTTGCGCGGCTCGCTCGGCGCGGACGCCAGCGTGGCCAGCGTCACCGAGTTGATCCGCGCCACATTCGCGACGTAGTTGAAGTCGACGAACTTCAGCAGGTCGCCGTACTCAATGCCGTTCTCGGTGCGCAGTTTCTGGTGCTGATGGTTGAAGTTCTCGCGCCACTCCGTAAACCGGATCGCCGGAAAGCCCTCGCCGTTGAAGCTGCTATGGTCGCCGCCGCGCAGATAGCGGTCGCGGCGCAGGACCAGCACCGGATGGAACGCCGGTTCCAGGTGCGCAAGCCCGTTCCGCGGCATGCCCGGAGCGATAGGATGATGCTGCTCGGTCGCATGAAAATATTCCGGCGCAAGTTCCGCAACCTCACGCGCGAGCATCCGCGACGGCGAATCGTTCTCCGCGCCCAGCGCCAGAATCATCCGCTGCTGCTCGGGCGTCGCGGAACTCGGCACGCTCTCCGAGAACACCCGCACCGCCGATTTGTCCTCCATCGTGTCGCCGGGAGTGGTGTCGCCGCCGACGATGTCGTTATTCAGCGCGGCCTCCAGCGGCCAGCCCTGCTCCTTGGCCAGATGCGCCAGATGCTTCGAGCCATTGAGCCCCTGCTCCTCGCCCGCCACCGCCACAAACACCACCGTCCCCGGCAGCTTCAGCTTCGAGAGCGCCCGCGCCGACTCCAGCGACACAGCCACGCCGCTCGCATCGTCGTTCGCCCCCGGCGCATCCGAGTGCGAGTCCATCACGTCCGTCACGCGCGAATCCATGTGCCCCGTCACCAGCACCCACGGCGCATTCTTGTCGGCCGATGTCCCATGCATGATCGCGTACACGTTCGTCAGCCTGGTCGGCCGCGCAAAGCGGTTCGGCCGCTCGCCCGCCGGCGCGGGATTCTCCGTAAATTCATCGCGCTTCACTTCCAGACAGCCGCCGCAGCCCTCCGAAATCGCCTTGAACTCCGACTCGATCCAATCGGCCGCCGCATTGATCCCGTGGCCCGGCGGAAGGTCGGTGTCCATGCTGGAAAGCGTGCTGCGGGTGCCGAAGCTGACCAGCTTCGCAATGTCCTCCTTCACCCTGGCCGGCGAAATCGTGTGGATTGCCGCGGCAATCTGGGGGTCGGCCCTGGCGACAGCCAGCCGGTCCGTTGCTCCGGGCGCCGCGACCTGCGCCGAGGCTGAGACCGCAACCGTGAGGAAAACCATGAGGAAAAGTCCGAATCGGCACGACATGACATACTCTCCTGAGGGGAACCAAAGTAATTTGGGGCCGCAAAATCAGCCTCGTACGTGTTGACGCGGAGCCCGCCCAACGCTAGAACAATATCTAAGCTGCCCAAACGCCGTTCGCACCATCCTAGCAAGAGCGCGCGAGACTATATGGCGAGGAGAGTGTTTATGTCAGTTGTATGCCCGGAGTGCGACAACCCGTTGGACATCGACGCCGACGATGTGGACGAAGGCGAAGTGATCCAGTGCGATGAATGTGGAAGCGACCTCGAGGTGGTCTCCAGCGACCCGCTGGAGCTGGCCCCCGTGGATGCAGAAGGTTACGATGACGAGGACGATGCCGTTGCAGCAGATGAAGACGATGAAGATGAATAGCAGCACCCCCAGGCGCGCGGCAGCAGGCGCGCGCGCGACCGTTGTAGCCCTCGCGCTGGCCCTTGGGGCGTTTGCGGTAGGCCCAGGCATCGCCACGGCCTGCGCGCAGCAGCGCGGCCCCGTCCAGCGCACCGTCCAGGGCGAGGTCCACGACCACAACGACCAACCCCTCAAGGGCGCCGTCGTGTACCTCAAGGACAGCCGCACCCTCGCCATCAAGAGCTTCATCTCGGACGATGGCGGCGTCTTCCACTTCGGCCAGCTTTCCCAGAACACCGACTACGATCTGTACGCGGAGTTCCAGGGCAAGCGCAGCAAAACCAGGCACATCAGCTCTTTCGACAGCAGAAACGATTTCAACTTCACGCTGAAGATCGAAGCCGGCAAGTAGAGGCGCGCAACACGCTACACAGCCACGCGATCTCCGTGGCTCCGCGGCTGGCTCACCACCAGGAACCTTGCGTCAGCGCCGCTCCGGTTCATCGCCTGGTGCGCCCACCCCGGCGCAATTTCCAAACCCACGCCCGCAGTCAGTGCGTGGACCACTCCGTCGACCTCCATCGTCAACTCACCCGCCAGCACGTAGAAAAACTGCCGCGCAAACTCGTGCCTGTGCCGCTGCTCCGACGCCCCCGGCGGCATCCGCTCTTCAATCACGCTCAGCTCCGGCGTCCGCACCAGGTGCCAACCGTCGCACACCTCGCCCCACACATAATGTTCCGCGGTCGCTGCACTTATCGGTTCCATCCCCGCACATTACCTCACCCAAAGCGAACACTCGGCGAATACAATCATTGCAGCCGCGATGTCCGCCGACCCCCAACCCGATCTCTTCGGCTTCCTGCATATTGACCTCAACAGCTTCTTTGCGTCTGTCGAGCAGGAGTTGCACCCCGAGTATCGTAACAAGCCGCTCGGCGTCGTCGGGACAATGGCGGACACGGGCGCCCTCATCGCCGCCAGCTACGAAGCCAAAGACCTCGGCGTCAAAACCCTCACCAAGGTCGGCGATGCAAAGAAACTCATCCCCGGCATCATCCTCGTCGATGGCTCGCACGCGGTCTACTCCGAGTTCTCGCACAAGATCGCAGCAGCAGTAGAACGTTGCTGCCCCGTCGCGCACACGCCTTCGATCGACGAAATGGTCTGCCAACTTATCGGCCGTGAGCAGCAACCACCCAACGCCCGCCGCATCGCGCTAGAAATCAAGCAGGCCATCAAGGACGACGTCGGCTCCACCCTCCGCTGCTCCATCGGCATGGCCCCCAATCGCTACCTCGCCAAAATCGCCAGCGACATGCAGAAACCCGACGGCCTCATCGGGCTTCTACCATCGCAACTCCCGCGCGCGATTGCCCACCTCGAACTTCGCGACCTCCCCGGCGTCGGCGCCCGCACCGAAATCCGTCTCAACGCCAAGGGCATCCGCACCATGCCCGAACTCCTCGCGCTTGATCGCAACGCGATGCACGCGCTGTGGGACTCCGTCTGGGGCGATCGTTTGTATCACTGGCTGCGCGGAGCCGCGACCGGCGACGACGGCGCTCCCGTCGATTCCGGCATTCAGAAATCCCTCGGCCATTCTCACGTCCTCGGCCCCGAATTTCGCTCCCAGGAAGGCGCCTGGGCCGTCGCCCACAAGCTGCTACACAAGGCCTCCATGCGCCTCCGCATGGAGAAGTTCCACACCAACTCGCTCTCCGTCGCCATCAAGTTTCAGCTCTCCCGCGACGAAGCCGCCCGCGCCGAAAAGGCCCGCAAGCACAGCAGCGGCATCCAGCATGCGGCCTGGGGAATGGAGGCACGCTTCCGCCCGTGTCAAGATACGCTCTCGCTTCTCGAAGCCCTGCAAGGCATCTGGAAGCAACGCCCCAACGGCCCCGAACATCAGAAGCCATTCTTCGTCGGAGTCACGATGCGCAACCTGATGCCCGACAGCGAAGTGCCGGTGATGCTCTTTGAAGAACCGGGCAACCGCAACCAGCTTTCCGCCACCATGGATAAGCTCAACCTCAAGTACGGCCACACCACACTGCACTTCGCCGGCATGTTGCCCGCGCGCGAGTCCGCCCCCACCCGCATCGCCTTCACACAGATCCCCGTCCAGTACGGCACCGACTGGATGTAGCACGCATGACAAACGTCACCACACTTTCCTGACTCCCCACACTAAAATCCCACCCTCGCATCCGGCACACTAGCTCTTGTAATCACAAGGAGCAAGACATGACCGCAGTGATGGAACTCACCGAAACCCGCACCGCAGCAGCCACCGAAACCCGCGAAGTCGTCGCCTCGCTCACCAACATCACCAAGCGCTACAGCAACGGCGTCGTCGCCCTCGACAACCTCTCGCTCGACCTGAAGCGCGGCGAGATCGTCGCCGTGCTCGGCCCCAACGGCGCAGGCAAATCGACAGCCGTCAAGCTGCTCCTCGGCCTGTCGTCGCCCACCTCCGGCGCTGTCCGCATCTTCGGCGCCGACCCCCGCGACCCCGCCGCCCGCGCCCGCACCGGGGCCATGCTCCAGGTCGGCCGCGCGCCCGAAATGCTGCGCGTCCGCGAGCACATCGCCATGTTCCGCAGCTACTACCCCAACCCCATGCCCTACGCCGAAATCGTCCAGGCCGCCGGCCTCTCGGGCATCGAAAATAGAATGTTCGGCCAGCTCAGCGGCGGACAAAAGCAGCGCACTTTCTTCGCGCTCGCCCTCGCCGGGAATCCTGACATCATCTTCCTCGACGAGCCCACCGTGGGCCTCGACATCGAAGCCCGCCGCGGTCTCTGGGCGCAGATCCGCGGCCTCGCCGCCAGCGGCAAAACCGTCCTGCTCACCACCCATTACCTCGAAGAGGCCGACGCCCTCGCCCACCGCATCATCGTCATCAACCGGGGCCGCGTCATCTGCCAGGGCACGCCCGCCGAAGTGAAGTCCATGGGCGCAGCTTCGTCGATGAATGCAACCTCGCAGACCACAACCACCGCGACGGTCCGCACCATCCGCTGCCAAACCAGCCTCGCCGTCGAAACCCTCCGGGCGCTTCCGGGAGTGATCGAAGCCAACATCGTCGACGGCCACGCCACCGTTGTTTCCGACCGCCCCGAAGCCGCCCTCCGCGAAATGCTCGCCCTCGACACCACTCTCCACTCCCTCGAAGTCGCCGCCCCCGCCCTCGAAGACGCCTTCCTCGCCCTTACCGCGAACCACTCATAACTC